>JAZLHO010000016.1:0-11195 GCA_045616865.1 Lachnospiraceae bacterium
GTTGACTTTCCGCATCCCGAAGGTCCTACGAGAACGATGAACTCGTTGTCCGCAATATCAAGATTGAACTCCTGAACTGCTACCACACCTTCATCGGTAATCTGCAGATTGACCTTCTTCTCAGGTACTTCGTTGGCTTTAGCACCCTTTCTTGCTTTACGCGCACTCTTTGATTCGTGTGGATAAATCTTCTTCACATTAACTAATTTTACTTCTGCCATACAACTGACTCTGAGCATGCCGACTCCTCAACATGTTCTCGCATATGCCGGGCTTGGCAAATGCATTACGACACGTCTCCACTGTGCCGCACCGCGAGCCCCGCGGATATCTTTCCTCCTTTTCTTCGTTGCTCCGGGACATAATTGTGGATTGTTCCCGGGCAAAGTTATTCAATTTAATTCGATTCTATACGATTTGACCAATTTTGTAAAGTTATTTCCCGAATAGTTGTTCCACTTGTCCAAAGTATCCTGCTTCTTCCTTGGCCTTGCTCTCACAGGCGATGGCACATAAACTGTCATCACTCAATATGTCCTCAAGCACCGGAGCAAGCTTTCGTATATCCTCAGGCGTTATGCTCAATATCTCATCTCTGGTCCTCTGCCTCATCTCACTCGTCAGATGTCCCATATAGCAGCTCAGCGCCCTGAGTCCCTTGCCTAGCGGAGTCATCGGCGTGTCCTGATCACTGATGGTTCCTATGACTGCCTTCGTCATCTCTCTTTCATCTGCGTCATAATTTCTCACATAATCCGGTATGCCCTTAAACACAGCATCGCTTGCAGAAAGATTGGGGTCTCTGAAAGTATATAATCCTATGATCCCGCTGTTTCCGAATAAGGATCCGCATCCGTATGCACCGCCCTTAACACGTATATTGTTCCACAGATAATCATAATTAAGAAGCGTGCGCAGCACCGTCATATATCCGCTGAAACTATGCCCGTGATCCTTATAATTTCCGAATCTTGCGACATAGTTCACCATGCCTGCAGTTGTAAATGCCTCCGATCCGCTGTTCTTAAGCTCAACCTTTAAAAGCTCCGGTTTGCCCTCTTCATAACTTCTTATGGCTATGCTTCTCTTTACTGCCTCGAGTCCTTCCTCATCACTTACTACATGGATGAGCAGGTTATCTTTTGTGAATATCTTTTCACAGATTTCCTTGAGTTTTACGGACATCTTCTGTGCATCGGTACTTTCAAGCATACGCAGATATGCAATACCTTTTGTATGGTCTATGAACCATCTGTCCTGACTTACAGCGCTGCCTGCACGGTTGAGTGCGGTCTGATGTCCCGATGCAACCAGAGACTCTCTCGTCTTTGATTTTATCTCGGCTATGATTTCTTTGAGCCTGTCGGTATCATCCAGCCTGCTTTCAAAAAGAATCTCATCCATCATTCTGAAAGCAAAATCAGTCTTGTCATAAAGAACCTTGCAGTTTGTTGCAAATGTCATGACCGATTTTTTATTTTCGACCAGATTCGCATATGACTCCGCGCAGAATCCGAGACCGCCGGAGTTTAAGTTTATCTGCGTCGATATATCTGCATAACTGTGTCTTTGTGTATCGATGTATCCGAATACTTCCGCAAGGAAAGCCGCATAAGGAATATCTTCCGCCGGTATCTTTTTTAAATCATAGATCAGTTTTATATATGCGATACCCGAAGTAAATGCTTCACAGAATAGAAGCTTATATCCGTTGTGAGTCTGCTCCTCCCATTTTACGGTTGAAACTTCCTTCCTGATATCCTCACGTTTAAGCATAGGTATCTTAAGGATATCTTCTTTTCTTGAAGGCTCGCTCTGATATGCCTTAAGTGCTTTCGTGTTTTCTATGACTGCGCTTATCTCATCGGATGAAAAGCCTGCCTTGATTTCCGCGAGTCTGCTTCTGAGTTTTTCTTCGTTTTTCTGCTGAAGACCCTTTACCGGATTCAGCGTTATCGTTGCCTGATACTTATTATCAATAAGAAACTTTCTTATGATTTCCTCAAAATATCCCTCATGTATCCTGCTTCTTAATGCTTTGAAAATCTCATTGAATCTCAGATGCATGGTCGGGTCCGAATCGTAAAGCCAACTGTCGAAACTCTGGAGTCCGTATGCAAGTCCTTTGGGCAAAGATCCGAAGTCTGCTTCTCTCGCTCTAAACTCAAGCACATTAATCGCAGCTTCTACGGAAAGCTTATCAAGCTCTCCGTCTGCCTGTGCCTTGAGTGTGTTTTTTACTACGTCGATGAAATCTGTCTTGCGGCTTAAGTCAGCATTTTTTGCAATGACTGAAAAATAAGGAAGTCTTATCCCTCCCATGAAACCTCCGCAGATATCATCACCTATTCCTGCCGATAACAGCGCTTTCTGTAAAGGTGCGCCCGGGACATCCAAAAGCACGTAATCAAGTATCTGCATAGCCGTAGACTCTATCGGGTCCAGTTCACAGTCGACTGCCGCATGCCAGCTGAATATAGCCGACTTTTCAACCGATTCCGAATCAAGAACCGGATAATCAAAACTTACATCCTTCGGAGCGTCCCATTTCTTCGGAAGCGGTATCTCAGAATCAACTTTTATCTTATCGAACCTGCAAAGATAGTCTCTGTCTATCTTTTCAAGCATCTTGTCCATATCACAGTTTCCGTAAAGATAAATATATGAATTGCTCGGATGATAATACTTTGCATGGAAAGCCTTGAAGTCTTCATAAGTAAGGTCCGGGATATTATCCGGATCTCCTCCGCTTTCCTCACCGTAAGTACATCCTTCATAGAGTACTTTTCCTATCGCACGCTCAAGAAGTCCGTCAGCCGATGAATATACTCCCTTCATCTCATTATAGACTACTCCGTTATATGTCAGCGCGCCGTCCGGATCGTCAAGCTCATAATGCCAGCCTTCCTGTCTGAAGATTTTTTCCTCTTTTCTCATGTTCGGGAAAAATACCGCATCAAGATAAACATCCGTCAGGTTTTCAAAATCCTTGTCATTACAGCTTGCTATCGGATATACCGTTTTATCCGGATATGTCATAGCATTGAGAAAAGTATTAAGACTTCCTTTTGCCAGCTCGATAAAAGGATCTTTACATGGATACTTCTGTGAACCGCAGAGTACGGAATGTTCAAGAATATGCGGAACTCCCGTCGAATCGCCTGCCGGTGTTCTGAATCCGATGGCGAAGACTTTATTGTCATCTTCACAAGGCATAAGAAAAACTTTGGCTCCGGTCTTCTTATGCTCAAGTATAAGTGCCTCGGCACCTATCTCATCTATTCTGCTTTTATGCTTTAGCTCGTATGATGTCACCAATTTCAATTACCTCTTTTTCATTAAACTCAACTGCCAGTGCCTGCTGCGGATGCGGGGCGCTTTCCTGCGGCTGTCCGTCCCCGAGTATTGATTTAACCGTTACAAATATATTCCTGCCGTCGGGCTTCATGATTTCCAGTTCATCCCCGACGCAGAACTTATTCTTCTGCTCGAAGTAAACCAGGCTCTCGTCAGCATTTTCCACTGTACCTATGTAAGTGTAATTCTTGACGTAAGTGTTGTTATCGTAGATCTGACTGTCGCTCGTCGGCTTGCCGAAGAAAAATCCCGTCGTGAACTCCCTGTATGTGCACTTGCCGATTTCTTCTTTATACCGCTCCAGATTGGCTCTGTATTTATCTTCGGATTCAAGCAGATCATCGATGGCATTTCTGTATGTCCTTGCTACTGTCGCAACATATAATGCAGTCTTCATTCTGCCTTCGACTTTGAAACTGTCTATACCTGCATCAAGCATCTCAGGGATATGTTCTATCATACACAGATCTTTTGAATTGAAGATATATGTACCCCTCTCATTTTCATATACAGGCATGTACTCTCCGGGGCGTTCTTCCTCAACGATGCTGTACTTCCATCTGCATGGATGAGTGCATGCACCCCGGTTGGCATCACGTCCGACAAGATAGTTGCTCAAAAGACATCTGCCGGAGTAGGAAATGCACATGGCTCCGTGAATAAAAGTTTCAACCTCCATCTTCGGGTCGATATGCTCACGTATATCTTTGATCTCGGCAAGAGAAAGTTCACGTGCGGCCACGACTCTTTTCGCACCTTGCTTCCACCAGAAATTGTAAGTTCCGTAATTGGTATTGTTTGCCTGAGTAGAGATATGAATATCTATATCCGGTGCGACTTTTCGGGCTATCTCGAACATGCCCGGATCGGCAACTATAAATGCATCCGGTCCCAATCTTCCCACCTCGGTCAGATAGGCCTCCGCCTCCTTCAGATCATCATCATGTGCCAGTATGTTTGCAGTGACATGCACACGCACTCCGTGCTCATGCGCATATCTTATCGCGCGGTCCATCTCCTCGGGGCCGAAGTTTTTTGCCGCAGCGCGAAGGCCGAAGGCTTCTCCGCCTATATACACGGCATCTGCCCCGTATCTTACCGCAGTCTTAAACACATCCCAGCTTCCTGCCGGTATCAGTAACTCAGGTTTTTTCATTTTTTACTTCCCTATCTTTTATTATCTATATTCTGACACTTATGCTCATTCCATCCGCCACATTCAGTACACTGGTGACATAATCATCACTGTGCGTCAGTTCATACAGGTACTCTCTTAATCTCGAATGTGTGGTGCGGTCTCTTCTTTCGACTGCAAACCTCGACTCGACTATGTCTCCGTCATGCAGGACATTATCGCTCAAAAGCACACCTCCGCTTCTGAGTATCTTAGTGACATATGGAAGCCAGTTGATGTACTGTGCCTTGGCTGCATCCATGAAAATGAAATCGAAGCACTCATTTCCTTCCGAATATTCTTTAAGTACATCCGACGCATCCGCATGTCTGCATGTGATCTTCCCTGAATATCCTGCTTTCTCTATATTCTTTACAGCCAGCTCATAATCATTTTTGCCGATCTCAACCGTATATATGTGACAATCGGATGCCGTGGAAGCTGCCATCACTATCGCAGAGTATCCGACACAGGTTCCTATCTCCAGTATCCTCCCCGGATCATTTAATTTCAAAATAGACTTAAGCAGCTGCTCCCCGTCACGCCTTATTATCGGCATGTCAGAAGCAACTGCTTCTTTTCTGATTCTCTCGATGACCTCACTGTTGCCGGGAATCAGGCTGTCTATGTAATCTGCGATTCTTTTGTTATCAATCATTCTCTGTCTTTGCCTGTCAGTGAGCCTACAGTCCGCTTATCCCGCTTTCTGTATCGCCTGTCATATCACTCTTATGATTCGACTCCGCGTCATGTATCTGCATCAGTATCTCTCTCGATGTCTGAGAAGTATTGAATGTATATTCACCTGGATTGACTTCATAATCGAAAAACTTTGCCTGGACTATGATCGAATATTTATTTGCAACCAGTCCGCGATTTTTAAGCATATCAGCCACTGTCTCCAAAGAATCACCGTCATGTATCGTTACCGTAACATCATGGCCGGGTGACGGCTCTACAGCCTGTGCATAGAAGATGCTGTGCCCGAAGTCATACGCTATCCTGATTCCCTGTCCGACAACAATAATCAAAGCCACGATAAGCACCACTCTGATAGCCAGGAGTATGATCGTGCTTGTGATTTGATTTATTCTTTTTGTTGTCTTGCTTCCCATACGAATATATTATACTATACTGACCTGCTGCTGTGTAAGCCCCTGAAAGCTTTTTCTCACATCCCGACCATCGTGATGACCGGCATGATGACCGGAGTTTTCCTGTATTTCTTCTGGAGATAACTCTTCAATGTGTCCTTGATTTCATTTTTAATCTTGTTCTGGTCTATGCCTCTTGTATTTACGAGGCTCACAAGCTTCTTTTCAACCAGTTCCCTGAGCTCGTCTATAAGTCCCTGATTATCCTTTTCGTAGATGAAACCTCTGGTGACTATCTCAGGTCCTCCGAGTATCTCATAGTATCCCTCGGCAAGTGCAGCAGATACTATGATGATTCCGTTCTGTGAGATATACTGTCTGTCTCTTATAACTACATCACCTACATCACCTACACGCGAACCCTCGACAAATATCGCACCGGTGTCCACATGTCCGGTCAGTTCGAATTTATTCTCACCGACTTCGATTATATCGCCTGATGATATGAGGCGCACATTCTTGCCGCGCATACCCATATCCATCGCAATCTGCTTCTGAGCCACACGATGCATGTACTCCCCATGAACAGGTATAGAATACCTTGGTTTAAGAAGTGCATAGATAAGCTTGATATCCTCTTCACACGCATGTCCTGATACATGTGTATCATGGAATACTACTTCTGCGCCCTTCATATAGAGCTCGTTGATTACCTTGGCTACTGCCTTCTCATTTCCCGGAATGGTCTTTGAACTCATGACTACCACATCGCTCTCGGTGATGGTCACCTTCTTGTGAGTTCCCGCAGCCATACGACTCAGGGCTGCCATAGATTCTCCCTGACTTCCTGTCGTGATGATGACGGTGTCTTCAGGCTTATAGTTCTTCAGCATCTCGATATCCACGAGAGTATTCTCAGGAATCTTGATGTATCCGAGACTCGTCGCAATCTCCAGAATATTGGACATCGACTTTCCTTCGACGATGACCTTTCTTCCGAATTTGTGAGCTGCATCGATGATCTGCTGGACTCTGTCAACATTGGATGCAAAGCTTGCAACGATAAATCTCTGATCCTTATGCTCCGAGAAGATTATCTCTATTTTTCTTCCGACCGTCTTCTCTGACGCCGTGGAGCCTGCATTGGGTGCATTGGTTGAGTCACATAGAAGTGCCAGACATCCCATATTTCCTATCTCTGCCATCCTCTGCAGATCTGCAGGATCACCGAATATCGGTGTGTAATCTATCTTGAAGTCGCCTGTATGGAAAATGATACCGGCAGGCGTAAATATCGCAAGAGCTGCCGCATCAGGGATGCTGTGATTGGTCTTGATGAACTCGACCCTGAAATCTCCTGCCTTGATCGTATCGCCGTATTTTACTGTTCTGAGCTTCGCGCTATCTGCAAGACCCGCTTCCTTAAGCTTGTGCTCTATAAGTGCGAGTGAAAGCTTATTGCCGTATACCGGTACGTTCAGTTCACGAAGTACATACGGCAGACCTCCGATGTGATCCTCATGTCCGTGAGTAACGAAGAAGGCCTTGACCTTGTTCTCATTTTCCTTCAGATAGCTTACATCCGGGATCACCAGATCTACTCCCGGCATATCATCGTTTGGAAATGCCAGTCCGCAGTCAACCACTATGATGCTGTCTTTATATTCAAATGCTGTGATATTAAGCCCGATCTGCTCCAGTCCACCGAGCGGAATGATCTTCACGGTCTCGCCAGGTGCCGGCTTTACATGTTCACCTCTGTTCGGCTTTGCCGGCTCACTGTGATTTATCTTTACCGGCTCACTGTGATTTGGCTTTATTGGCTCACTGGGGTTTGCCTTTGCCGCAGTTTTTTTATTATCCGGTTTGACTGCTGAATATGGTTTGAGATTGATCCTGTTTTTCTCAGGTCTGCTGTTATTCTCTGGTTTGTTTTTCTTCTCAGGCTGCTTCACCGGCTGCTTTACCGGCTGCTTCGCTGGCTGCTTTTCATTTATTTTATTCTTCTTACTGCGACCGGCAGCCGCCTTGTGTGATGCCGCCTCAGTCGCTTTTTTACCTACCTCTTTCAGTCTTGCAAGAGGATTACTGCTGTATTTACTCAATTACTACCTCCGTATTATCATCCATCAGTTCCGCGAATATCTTACCCACGAAATTGAGTTCATTATCATCTTCTACAAACTTATATATCGCATCCGTATCCTCCGGTTTTGATACATCCTTGAGGATATAGCATTCCCCGTCCTCATCCTCTTCTGCATCAGTTGTCAGGATATAGTATGCTCCGTTTATTTTAGTTTCTTCAAGAACATAAAGCTCGATTTCATTTCCCTCTTCATCCTTGATCATTATCTTGTTTGTATCTTCTGTCATTTCTTCCCCTCTCCGCATGCATTCATGTAGTCACGCAGTATTATTGATGCCGCTATGCTGTCGATGTATTTTTTTCTCTCACTCACGGGTACTTCCATCTCTGCCAGTATCTCATCGGCCTCCACCGTCGTCAGTCTCTCGTCCTGCCATACTATCGGTATGCTGACACGCTTTTCAAGTGCGGCGCGAAACTCCTCTGTCCTTGCCACTCTGGTTCCGTCTGTTCCGTCCATGCGCACCGGTCTTCCGAGAACTATCAATCCGATTTCATTGTCCTCTGTCAGCTTTGCTATCTGCGCCAGCGTCCTGCGCAGATGATTCTCTTTTTCTCTGACTATCGTCTTCCCCGGCTGAGCGGTTAATCCCAGTGCATCGCTCATCGCCACACCGACAGTGGTCGAGCCGTAGTCAAGTCCCATCATTCTCATAATTTATTCCCCATAACACCAAAAGAAGACAAGTTTATCCTTGCCCCTTTTAAAAACTGTTCAGTTTTAAGGTATTGCAAATATATAAAAGTAACCGTGTGTTACTTCGTTTCGAGTTTAGTATCGATGTAGTTTCTGAGCAGCTCTTCCAGAATCTCATCTCTCTCAGCCTTCATGATAAGACTTCTGGCATTATTGTGGCTGGTGATATAAGTCGGATCTCCTGACATGACATATCCTACGATCTGGTTGACAGGATTATAACCCTTCTCCTTAAGTGATGCGTATACAAGCCCGAGGATCTCACTTACCTCCAGCTTCTGTTCTTCAACCTTTTCAAAAAATCTTGTATCTGTATTGTATGTCATATCTCTGTCCTCACTTTATATGACTATTATATGCCTGCAGCAGGACATATACAATATACTATTCCTTACGGAATCTTACGAAAGAATGAATTTATCTCCCGTAACTCTCACTATCGAGTTGATACAGTCTGTTCCGTATTCGCTTACCGGCAGTCTGACGCGAACATATTCCGGGGTGTGTCCTGTCATGAATTCTCCGTCCTGTTCCTCGATCAGCACCTCTATCTCACGACCTTCATAATAACGGATAAATGCCTGCGTATTCCTCTCATTTATCTCTTCCAGCTCATCAACCCTGAGCTCCTTCTCAGCCATCGTAAGCTGTCCCGGCATTCTGTCTGCCACAGTCCCCTTACGTCTTGAATACGGGAAGATATGCATCTGATAGAAGCCCATCTCATCGACAAATGCCTTGGATATCTCAAAATCCTCAGCACTTTCACCGGGGAATCCGGCGATGACATCAGTGGTGACAGCCGGGTGCTCCCAGTAGCTTCTGATGAGTGCCACTCCCTGACGATATTCATCCGCCGTGTAGTGACGGTTCATAGCCTTAAGTGTCCTGTCACATCCGCTCTGAAGACTCAGATGGAAATGAGGGCAGAACTGTCTGACTTTTTTAAGTCCTGTCAGCAGCCTGTCGTCTATGAGTCTCGGCTCCAGTGATCCGAGTCTGATTCTTTCAACTCCGTCCACCTCTCCTATGGCAGTGATCAGTTCGACTAATTCATCTCTTCCGTAGGATGAGATATGGATGCCGACAAGCACTATCTCCTTATGCCCTGTCGCTGCCAGCTGTCTGACCTCCTTAAGTATGCTTTCCTTCGGTCTGCAGCTTATACGGCCTCTCCTGTATGGGATAATGCAGTATGAGCAGAACTGATTGCAGCCGTCTTCGATTTTCACGTCTGCGCGTATATGCTTTCCCATCCTTGTGATGGCTATATCTTCAGCCTGCAGTACGATTTCATTTTTATGAGCATTATCTATGAGTCTGTCACAGCCCAGCTCCTTCGCCGCTTCCCCGTCAATACCCTCCGCATAGCATCCTGTTGCGATTATGACCGCCTCCGGTGCCTTCCTTCTGGCTCTGTGTATCATCTGACTTGATTTTTTATCTGCGATATTGGTCACTGAGCAGGTATTGATGACATAGACATCTGCTTTATCGGAAAAATCGACGACCGTATATCCGGAATTCTCGAAAACCCGGATCATAGCTTCTGTCTCGCATATATTTACCTTGCATCCCAAAGTATGAAAAGCAACTTTTTTATTGACTTTATTTTCCATAAAAACTATTATTAATGCAGATATTAACAGTATTTGGAGGGTGAAATGAAATCTGTAACTATATTTTTGAATTCTATCGATAAGGTAAAATCTTTTGTAAACACACTTGCTGAGTTTGATTGCGATTTTGATCTTATCTCAGGCCGTTATGTAATCGATGCTAAATCGATCATGGGTATCTTCTCTCTTGATCTTTCAAAACCGATCGAGCTCTGCATCCATGATAATGATCAGATGGACACAGTGCTTGAGAAGCTTAAACCATACATCGTATAAGACCGGCTTATTTCGCCTTACACAATATCCTTTCCTTGGTTGCAACTGCGGTTGCAACCATTTTTTCTGCCTCTTCAGCTATGATAGCCTCTGACTTTTCTATCTTGGAAAGTATAGGCTTGGTGACCGGATGCTTTGCCACAAAGATAGTGCAGCAGTCTTCATACGGTTCGATAGAGGTTTCAAATGTTCCTATCTTCTCAGAGATATCTATGATCTCCTGTTTGTCAAAGCCTATAAGCGGTCTGAATACAGGCATCTCACATACTGCATCTGTCGTGACAAGAGACTGCGTGGTCTGGCTTGCGACCTGTCCGATGCTCTCACCTGTGATGAGTGCCATGCTTTCATTGGCTTCTGCGATTTTCTGTGCGATACGCATCATATATCTTCGCATGATGATAGTCAGCTCCTCATGAGGACATTTTTCATATATGAGCATCTGGATGTCGGTGAAGTTTACGATATGCAGATTGATCGGTCCTGCATATTTTGCGACCTGCGTTGCGAGATCCACTACCTTCTGCTTAGCTCTCTCGCTGGTGTATGGCGGTGCATGGAAATATACCGCTTCGATCTTAACTCCGCGTTTCGCAATCATATATCCTGCAACCGGTGAATCTATGCCGCCGGAAAGAAGCAGCATGGCTTTTCCGTTGGTGCCCACCGGCATGCCGCCCGGTCCCGGAATCTCGATGGAATATATGCTGATATTGTTTCTTATCTCGACGCGAAGCTTCACCTCAGGCTTGTGAACATCCACACGTGTCTGCGGAAAGCTGTCCAGTATGAGACCTCCGAGATCGCAGTTGATAGTTTCTGATGTTCC
>JAZLHO010000017.1:0-28106 GCA_045616865.1 Lachnospiraceae bacterium
GGCCTTGGATTGACGCAAGGCTCCGATAAAGATAATATAGATTCATAATATTTCAGGAAAACCGAACATGGACACCGTAAACAAAAATGCAAAAAATACCATAAGCGATTCTGCCGCTGCCTGTATATCCGGCGGAATCAGCGGCAGCACCCTCAAGATTATCGCAATCACTGCCATGACCATTGATCATGCTGCCTGGTTTATTACGGATGACATATTCGGTTCGGGAAGTGTGGTGTCCGTCATAATGCATGGCATCGGCAGGATCACCTTTCCGATCATGCTGTTCCTTCTGGTTGAGGGGTTCTGCAACACACGCAATCTGAAGAGGTATATACTGCGCATGGCAGCATTTGCCTTTATCTCGGAGATACCTTTCGATCTGTGCCGCACAGGCAGGATTTTCGCAGCCAAGGGAAGCTTTGCTTTTTCGTGTTTCAACAATGTGTTTTTCACACTGACTCTCTCGCTTATAGCGATGTGGGTGCTCCAGTACTGTTTTATAAAATCAAAGCCTTTGATACTTGGTGTGCTTGCGGCATTGGCGCTCGCCTTTGTCAGCCTTCTCATCGGAAGCGATTATTCCATGTCCGGTGTCATCGCTGCATGCATCATGTATCTGCTGAGGACGAACAGGACGAAGGAGTATGCTGCCGGTTCATTGGTTCTATGCTGTAAATCTGTGACTGAGCTGCCTGCTTTTCTGGCACTTCCGCTGATAATAAAATATAACGGCAGACGCGGGCTGAATATGAAATACTTTTTTTACATATTCTATCCTGCGCACCTTTTAATCATTTATTTTATAAGGAGAATATCATAATGAGTGAGATAGACAAAATGCTGGCGGGTGAATTATACAGCAGTGAGGCGGAGAATCTTCCTGATATCCATATCAACTGCTGCCGTATGTGTCAGAAGTATAACCAGGCCGACCCGGGTGATGAGAAGGGTCTGCATGAGATTTTAAAAAAATTTGTGCCCGGTATTCAGGATGATACTGTGCTTAAACAGCCGATTCAGTTTGATTACGGCAGGTTCACTACCTTCGGCAGGCGGGTGTTTGTAAATTACAATTTCATTTGCATGGACACAGCGCGTATCACTATCGGTGATGATGTTCTGATAGGACCGAGCTGCATCCTCGCTGCGCCGCTTCACCCGATGGAGGCAGACGAGCGATGTTATCGCGAGGATGAGCACGGTCATCTGTGGCATAAGGAATTTTCAAAGCCCATCACTATCGGGCATGACTGCTGGATAGGGGCAGGTGTCACTGTATGTGCGGGAGTAACCATCGGCGCATGTTCTGTCATCGGTGCCGGATCTGTAGTCACCCGTGATATACCTCCGCACTCTTTTGCTGCCGGAGTACCGGCAAGGGTGATCAGGGAACTTCCGTAGTTTATTCTTCTACCACTTTTCCTACATATTTCTGAACATTGATCGGAAGCTCATTGAGCACTTCCACGCGCTCGCCGTATTTTCCGAGAGTCTTTTCAACCAGTACGAAATCAAGTCCCGGAATCACGATGTCTCCCCACTTGGAGCCGATCCCGCGGACTGCCACATCCAGCATGGTTACGATCTGCTCCCCTAAAGGCTCCTCTGAATTCAGTGTTATAGCACCATAGAATTCCTGGCACTCTGTGTATCCTCCATTGTGGGTTCCTGTGTATGGCTTCTGTTTCTCCATATCAACCGAATGTCCGACCTTCTTTACTATTTCCCCTTCGTATGCCTTGAAGTAATCAATCAGAGCCTGCTCCTGGAGTTTTGCCGGGGAATGATCCTTTGAAACCTGCTTATACCCCTCAAGTCCTGTTCTGAATGCTCCCTCGATAAAATCGATCCAGTAATGCTGCTCCTGTGTGATTGTTGACGGATCAAGGGTTGCAACTACCGAACATCTCTCACATGCTGTTAGTCCATCTACTGCCGGTCCTACGCCGAGGTGTACGAAATCGCCTTCTTTGATCGGGAAATTCATGGCTTTTCCGATCAGTGTCCTGTTAGCCTCTCCTGCTGTGACCATGATATCAAATCCCATCGTCTCGCATCCCATCTGCTTTGCTGCAAGATATCCCCATCCTGCAACATCAGATTCAAGCATCCCGGGTTCCAATACAGCCAGCATACATTCCATCACTACATCAGCGATACGTGCAGCCTGCTTAGTCAGTGCCATCTCCTTATCAGATTTGATATATTTCTGCTTGAAGTAGATTTCCTGCGCATCGATCATATTTTCCTCACCGACGATATCTGCAAAAAACTCATATACCCCGACAGGAAGAACTGCACGTGGAGTGAAAATGCCGATATTCTTCGGTATCCTTCCGCAGGCCTGCACGAGGATGTCTTCTATGTTTTCTGCATCAACAGGATATTCTTCATCTGCAAGCTTCAGAAACTCTGCTTTATGGATCACGCATCCTGAGCGCTTGCCCATCTGTTCGCAGGCATATCCGCCCTCAAATCCTGCAAGAAGATGAAAACCATTTTTTCCGACAAGCCCTGCACATGGTTCGATGCAGAAATTCATATTTCCACCAAGGTAGGGAACGTCGCCATGATAATGCTCATCGGAATACACAAGTCCGCATTCGATCCCTTCTTTTTCCATTGCCTGATACAGTTTTGCTGCACGTTCTTTAAACTCTTCTGTACTGATACGGGCAGTTTTGTCGAGTTTTGGTGCTCTGGCAAGTATCTTATCAACCTTTTGAGCTTTCTCTAAAAATGTTTCCATAATTTCCCTCCCTAAATTTGAGATGCATTTCTATTGCTTTTCCTGATCTTCCGGCATAAGTGCTATCTTCATCGCACCTGTACCGAGCTTGATTCCGTTTTCACAGAAAAGCTGCCTCGTGTATAACAAAATCTTACGTCTTGTACTGCCTGATCTTTCCGCCGGACATAAACCGCATAAACAGACAGTCATGCATGTAGAATCTAATTTTGATATATTCAGGAACCATGGACCCTTGAGCAATGTCGGAATTCTGTTTTGATACCATTCTGCAGAATTCTCAATCAGTTCTCTTATCTTATCAATGTCTTCATTGACATCTACATCAATCTCGACCCATGCTGAACCAGGCTCATCAGACAGACGGTAATACTGCTTGAGATCCGAATTATTTACAATCAGTTTATTGTTGTATCTCTTTAACACAGTTACACGGGCGCCTATTTCACTTACCTCTCCCCTGAAATCCTTATAACTGATAAAATCTCCTACTCTGATATTGCCTTCAAATATGAGGAAAAGCCCTGCTATCAAATCTCCGAAAATATCCTTTGCAGCGATACCTATAACCAGACCGGCAATTCCTGCGCTCGCCATAAGAGCAGTCGTGTTGACACCGAACTGATATAATGTATGCAGAATTATAAAGAATAATGCGAAAAATGATATAACGCTTGCAGCAACGCTGCATATCGTCATGCCCTTCGTGCCGATGCTTCTCCCGATAAACTCAAGTATTTTCTTTAGGAGGAAAAGTAACACTATCGTTATGACTGCTACGATGATGCTTGCATTTACAGAGAAAAGATTGATGCCTTTATCCCATTTGCCGCCAAAGATAAAACTGAGTACTGTCTGCTCTCCCACGATCAGTTTAAACATCATAAAGCAGTACCCTACAACCAGAACGATGCTTTCGTATTTTATCATTTTACGGAAGCATGTGTCTGCAAATAAAGATTCTCTGCTTCTGTCTGTGATGACTTCCTCTTCAGGTGTCACATTTTCTTCAGCAGGATCCTCCGCTTTTTCCGGATGACATACACATCCATAGAACAGAACTGCCATAAGCAGAACAAATGCGGCTATCATTATCAGGCTGCATGATACCAGCATTATATCAATGCGGTTACATTCAATTGCACTTACTACTGCAATCCCCTCACTGCTTCTTGTATTGACATAAGATGGTTTTCCTCTGATTTCTGCGATACCTGAATAATTATCCTGTTCGAGATTCTCCGGCAGGCGAAGCTGCGTAGCCTCTATCTGTGTGGAATACGGCTCTATCACATATGTCACATCCTCGTCTCCCAGTTTTACAAAGAATGTGGTAGCATTTCCAAAATCAGTTCCTCTGATGGCTTCATCCTTTGAATAATATTTAAGCATCTTTGTAAGATTGGGATCTTCGTATTTCAGGAGTATGATTCCGGGACTGTCTTTTCGTCTCTGTCCCAGAAGGAAGCGCCCTGTTTCATCATCATAATCCACAAATACGCTTTCTACGTTATCTGTCAGTATCCTGCGTATCCCGTATGCGGGATCGTCTTCATTATCCGTCAGCTTATATCCGTAATAGTCTCCAGATGACGCTTCAACTCTTGCCTCCTCATCGTAAACCGATATCTCGCTGATACAGCATTTCTCAGACATTTCCTTCAAGGATTCATGTGAGCATAAATCTCTGTTCATGACCAGCAGATCTGATATATGGTCCGCAAGTGACTGAGTATAGTCTTCTATGATTCCCGCAAGCACCTTTCTGTCCTTTTCGCAGGCTTTTATATTCTCCGCCAGCATATCAAGATTCTGAGTTGAAAGTGTACTCTGTAGTGAATATGACGAAAATGTCGTGAAATGTGTATTAAAAAACAGTGTCACTATCATAGCAAGAACAGTAAAACCCGAAAGACATCTTGCCTGAACTTCATCAAACCAGCTGTTTGTTCTAAATATTCTGATCCACTTTTTTTCTTTCTCATCGGAAGCATTCCAAAGATTAAAGAAGAATATAAGTATTACTGCAAATGTTCCCGCAAGCACCACTGCAGGAGTCTTTATTTCATTAAAAACATCCCGAAGCATATTTGCTTGTTTGAAATACAGTCCATATATGTATCCGTCGATTTCACATGTTATGCAATATGCTTTTCCTATGCTCAAATCGGCAAGGCCGTGATTATATCCCTCACCTTTAATCCGGATATCTCTGTCTGCATTAATACTTGATGGCACCAGACTGTCAGGAGCATGCGTGCCGATAATATCGGTATCCGATGCGGACTTAATGATTCTATCTGATGCAGGTGCAGCAAAATAATCAAAACGGTCTGATATCCCTGTCAGCAGACTGCCCGTTCCAAGTTCCATTGATTTCTTATAGCATGTGATCAGCAATCCCTGCGGCATCTCCATGCATCCGTAATAGACAACTCCATCATCTGTCTCTGATGTCAGAGTTCCTTTAGTCAGGAGCTGATCATATTCTTCCTTTGAAATATCCAGCAAAGGTGACCCGGAGGAAATATACATTTTTCCTTCAGAGTCTATCAGATAGCAGTCAAAATAGTCTCTTTTCATCGTATCAAGTGCTGTCTGGATATCTTCGGTCTCTTTAAAAACTACTTTGATCAAATACTCAGATCCCAATGTCGTTTCTTCATTTATGATTTCAGAAACTTCCTTAAAACTGCCTATCCTTTTATATTTATTTTCAAAGGTCGTCATAGTACTTCTCATTGATGAATGCACGAAACTCATCTCGTTGATCAGTACAAAATATGCCGACAATCCAAGGCTGATAAGCAGAATCAATAACGTGCCTGCTATCACGAGTATTTTTTTATGAGTTTTCAAGGACGCTTTCATTCTACCCTCCATAATCCATCCTGATTTCTTCTCACTATGAAAAATATACTACTTCCTATGTTTCGTTCTTGTCAAGTTTCCGAGCGCCGCCGACCGGAGCGGAGCGGAGGGCGCAGATGTCCTGTGGACATCGGGTTTTGCGCCGACCGGAGCGGAGCGGAGACCGAACCCCGGGTTCGAATCCTTAATCTGAGGGATAATGCAAAGAAAAAAGCACCTCAATACTGAGATGCCTTAAAAGGTACGTGCGTGAGAGGATTCGAACCCCCGACACCTTGGTCCGTAGCCAAGTGCTCTATCCAGCTGAGCTACACACACTTACAACAAAAATGTATTATAGTTTTCAGCCCTGCTTTTGTCAAGTAAATGCTGCATGGCGCAACCAAAAGGCGGCTCCTCCGAGCCGCCCGAATAATCATACTATATATCAACCGCCAAATGTCGGAGCCTCCGGATCACGTCCGCGGCCGTCGAAGATCACTCCGTCCTTCGTGCACACGATGCCTTCCGAATTAACTCCCCACTTGACACCGTCACCGTCTGTGTAGGTTTTGCTATTGGAGGAGCTTGTGCATACCTTTCCGGATTCATTAACCAGATAACTCGCTTCATTGACTTCTATTACTTCGTACTTAGTACCCTTCTCAGCTTTCTGAAGCTTGCCCTTGTAGTATAAGTAGTGTGCCCCGTTTTCTTTATGAGAACCTGTATACCCTGCACCTGACTCAAGGAAGAAGAATGTATCCGGAGCATCATTTCCGTCATAAATCTGGAACTTGCCCTTCTGAACGCAGCTCTGATTGAATGTTCCGAAGAAGTATGTATCCCAGTCTGATCCGTCTGACCTGGTATACATCTTTTTAAGTCCCCATACCGGTGTTCCCCACAAATTGAAGTAGTAACGCTTCGTCTTGTTGCTTCCGATTCTTCGGATATCCGATGTCGTCGGGATATCATCTTCATCGCATGCAGGGAATCCGTTGCTCTGGAAATAAAACCACATTACTTCGTATGGATAATACGATGCTAACTCATCCGGCGGATTAAGTGACATCCAGTCCTTAACATCTGCTCCGGTCGGGTCATAATATTTATAGCCGCTTATGCCGTCACCATCAGCAACCTTAACCCAGCCTGTCTGGAGTGCACCGATCTGATTGAAGCAATATCTCTTATTATCTACTCTTCTCTCTATGAACTCCTGTCCGTTATCGGCACAGTATTTCTTTCCTGTATTCGGTGAGAAATAAAACCAATGGATGTTGGAGTCCTCCAGAGGACCTGATGTATGCTCATCTGTATCCGGATCCTGCAGTCTCTGCCAGCCTGTAAGCAGATGTCCATCATCCAGATGGCAGAAGTACATATTCTCCAGTATCCAGCCTTTTTCCATATAGCCGTTCTCATCGAAATGATAAGTCTTATCGCCTATGGTCTGCCATTTGTCCTTGGCCATCTTGCCGGTCGCTCCGAAATAAAGGAACTTAATCTCATTGTCTTCCTGCAGTTTGACCCATACATTGGTAACCATCTTGCCGGTATCATCCACATAATACTCGTCATCGATGATCTGATTTTTTACGAGCGTATCACCATTATAATAATAGTAATCATTGCCATTCTGAACCCAGTCAGCACGTACCGTTATCGCTGCGGCCAGAATCATTATCAATGCCATTACCGGTATCAAGTATTTCTTCATTGAATTCACCTCTCAAAAGTGACATCTTTACGAATACTATTTTACCACATATTGTGGTGATGTCCATAACAAAATACTAAATAAAGTTTGCAGAAATCTTACATCTGTCTTTCACTGAACCATCTCCCGGATGCCCCGCATGGCAGCACCAGCTCACTGCCGGTCAGCGGTATTCCTATCTCGTCCGCACATACCCTTCCTCCGTGTTTATGTCTCACGATCACTTCAAGCATGTAACTCAACACTCCCGGCTGCAGCCCCGTCGTATATGAATTAATCAGGAAAAACAGCGCCTCATCCGACAGCAGACCGGCACAGAGCTCCACCAGATTGTATATCGAATCCTCGATTTTCCATATCTCGCCTTTCGGTCCGCGTCCGTATGACGGCGGGTCCATGATGATTGCCTCGTATCTGTTCCCTCGTCTTATTTCACGTTCGACAAACTTCACACAGTCATCTACCAGCCATCTCACCGGTCTGTCTGAAAGTCCCGAAGACTCTGCATTTTCCTTGGCCCAATTTACCATGCCTTTACTTGCATCCACATGTGTGACTCTCGCTCCGGCTGCGGCTGCCGCAAGTGTGGCACCTCCTGTATATGCGAAAAGATTCAGTACTCTGACTTCCCTTCCTTCAGCAACACGCCCTGCAATCAGCTTTGAAAACCAGTCCCAGTTTGCCGCCTGCTCCGGAAACAGTCCGGTATGCTTGAAGCTGAAGGGCTTTAGGTTAAATGTGAGCGTACCGCCGCATTTTTCCGGCATCTCATATCGAATCTGCCACTGATGTGGCAGATCAAAAAACTCCCATTCACCTCCGCCTTTTGACGACCTGTGATAATGCGCATTAAGCTGCTTCCATTCCCTTGCCTGATGCGGTGTCTTCCATATCACCTGCGGATCAGGTCTGAGCAGCACATATCCGCCCCAGTTTTCAAGCTTTTCTCCGTCGCAGGTATCGAGTACCCTGTAGTCTTTCCATCGGTCTGCCAGTATCATAGGTCCTCCCTTCGCTCCGTGAGTCCGGTTATTCTTCTTACTGCAGCAAACAGGTCATCATCTGTGTAATCCGGAACGGCATCAAACTTTTTATCCTCTCCCGCCACTCCGGTTCTGAGAAGTATGGTTTTGCACCCTGCATTTTTTCCGAGTGCGATGTCCAGGGTTCCGTCTCCTACTACCCATGACTGCGATACGTCAATATTATATTTAAGTACCGCCGCATCTATCATCCCCGTTTTCGGTTTTCTGCAGCTGCATACTATCTTCAGTTCCGGGACCTCTCCATCAAAACCTTTATCGGGATGGTGCGGACAGTAATATATGTCGTCAAGATATGCTCCCTCGCGTCCGAGCAGTGTCTTCATCTTACGGTGTATCTCGTCCAGTATCTCATATGTGCACTCGCCGCGTGCGATAACCGGCTGATTGGTTACAACTATCGCCAGATAACCTGACTGGTTAATAAGTCTTATGGCCACGGCAGCATTTTCCTCAAGCTCCAGCTTCTCCGGGTCTGTCATGAAGCCTTTGAGTATGTTGATTGTACCGTCCCTGTCCAGAAAGATTGCCTTTTGTTTGTTTTCGAGATTCTTTGCGCTCACTATCCCGCTTGCGTAGTCTCTTTCCGTCGCTTCGACGCGATCAGGTGTCCCGACATCACGGATAAACTCCGGCGTACGGTATGCGTATATCTTCTCCTTCTCCATCAGTCCGGAGAGAAGGTCCTTCTCCAGACTCAGCTTTTTCGGCTCTTTGACATATCCGCATATCTCCGGGTTCATGATGAAAATTCCGGAATTGACCAGATTATCGTACCAGTAATCGCGCACATTGTGCTTGGAATCAAACCGCAGTACCCTGTCATCCTTATCTGTCACGACCAGATCCGAATCGTACGGATGCATGTTCGGGTGTGCCAGCAGGGTGACAAAAGCGCCTTTTTCCATGTGAAATGCTGCCATCCTCCGGATATCGAAGTCAAAGAAAATATCGCCCATAATGAAGATGAAGGGCTCATTTTCCTTCAGAAAATATAGGCTTCCCGCAGTTCCGAGCGGCTCTGTCTCTGTGATATATGATATTTTCATCCCGAGTTCTGTGCCGTCCCTGAAGTACTCTTTTATACGGTCTCCGAGCTGTCCTACAACTATCGTGGCATCGGTTATGTCGTATTTCCGGAGCCTTAAGAGCTGCCATTCCAGTATGGGACGGCCGGCGATCGGGTACAGTCCCTTCGGTATTTCATTCTTTGTCAGACTTGCAAGTCGGGTCCCCTGACCCCCTGCCATAATAACTGCTCTCATATTTTCCTATACACTTTCTATATAAATGTGTTATAATCCCCTTCGGAACAAAACCAATTTGAAAATGGAAGGAGATATACTATGCCATTAGTTACAACAAAAGATATGTTCGCCAAAGCTTATAACGGCGGATATGCTGTAGGTGCTTTCAATGTTAACAACATGGAAATCATCCAGGGAATCACAGATGCTTGCTACGAGGAAAATGCTCCTGTTATCCTTCAGGTTTCAAAGGGTGCTCGTGCTTATGCTAACAGCAAGTACCTGGTAAATTTAGTTAAGTCAGCTCTTGACTGCTATCCTGAGCTTGAAGTTTGCCTTCACCTTGATCACGGTTCAGATTTCGAGATCTGCAAGGCATGCGTTGATGATGGTTTCACATCAGTTATGATCGACTGCTCAAGCAAGCCATTCGCTGAGAACATCGCTGAGACAAAGAAGGTTGTTGAGTACGCTCATGCACACGGTGCAGTAGTTGAGGCTGAGCTCGGAACACTTGCAGGTGTTGAAGATGATGTAAAGGTTTCATCAGCTGATTCTTCTTACACAAGACCTGAAGATGTTGAAGAGTTCGTAAAGGCTACAGGCTGTGACTCTCTTGCAATCGCTATCGGAACAAGCCATGGCGCTTATAAGTTCAAACCTGATCAGTGTACAAGAGACGAGAACGGTATCCTCGTTCCACCTCCACTTCGTTTCGACATTCTCGAAGAAGTAGTTAAGAGACTTCCGGGATTGGCGATTGTTCTTCACGGAGCATCATCTGTTCCTCAGGAATGGGTTAAGATCATCAACGAAAACGGCGGCAAGATGCCTGATGCAGTTGGCGTTCCGGAAGCACAGCTTCGTGAAGCAGCTAAGTCAGCAGTTTGCAAGATCAACATTGACTCTGATATCCGTCTTGTTATGACAGGAAGCATCCGTCAGTTCTACAACGAGCATCCTGACAAGTTCGACCCGCGTGAGTACTTAAAGCCGGCAAGAGCTAACATCAAGGAAATGGTTCGCCATAAACTTGTTGATGTTCTCGGCTGCGCAGGCAAGGCTCATTATCATGATTGATTATTCATAGACGATTTTTATTGCGGTGCCGCTATATGCGACACCGTATTTTAATGCCTGATTGAGATATCTCATCTTTGCCTCGGTCTCATACTGCCTGTTCGTAATCTGCTTGCAGGCAAATCTTGCCAGTGCCTCCAGCTGTTCGTAGCCTCCCATCTGAACCCTCTTGGTCTGTATCAGTATTCCCGGAAGTCTTGCTTCAAGCGGCATCATCTCTATACTGAAATTGCCCGTATCCGCCTCGCCGGATGTGACCACGTGATATCTGTTTCCCAGCATCGAACACAGACCGAGCACCAGTCCGTGATAGAATATCCTGTCCGAATCCGGAGAGTTGAATTCTATGGTCTGTACGATCAGATTGTAAATATGCTGTCTGAGCGCATCTGCGTCGGCACGATATATCGCTTCTCTTACGCTCATAGCCGTTGCTTTCGGAATGATAGGTTCAAACTGAACCAGTATCTTCTTTCCGAACATGAACGATATCTCTCTGTTCGGTATGGTTATCTCACACATGTAATCGCCGTCAAACTGTATTTCTGATTTTACAGCCTTGAAGTATCCGTTTGCTATCATGTAGCTGTAAAGCGCACTCGGATCATCCTCGTCAAACGGACTTACCGATGTGATATCTATACGCAGTGCCACATTCTTGGACTGCATCATGATCTCGAGCTGTTCAAGCATGTCCAGATCCGCCTTGTCCAGGAATATGTTTATTATCTCATTGTCTCCTGTCATTTCCCAATACGGAAGCGATCTGCAGTCTTCATTGAAATAACTCATTATTGACCACGGATTATAGACCTCCGAATCTCCGAACTGATATACCGAATACCAGTTTTTCAGTTCTATTTCCTTCGCCTCGGCTCCGAAATAATCTATGACCTCCTCCATATCTTTTTCTGTGAATCCGAAGCAGTCACCGTATCGCTTATCAAGGACAGTATTGAATTTGATATTTGAGATTCTGTTGAATATTCCCTCGTTTGCCAGATTGAGTATTCCGCAGATAAAGGCAAATCTCAGATGTCTGTTTTCCTGAAATCCTTCATAGTAAAAATTATTGAAGAACTCTCTGACTTCATCTTCAAAACCGTATCTGTGAGCATATGAAACCGGTGTATCATACTCATCAATAATTACTACTGCTTCTTCGTCATAATGCTCATGCAGCATTCTGGTAAGCATGAAGAGAGCATCCTTCAGTTCATCGGTGTTATATCTTCCGGTAAGTATCTTCGTGAAATAAAACCGGTCCATCTGTGAGCATTTTTCTGAATCCATCAGCTCACGATGCCTGTTATACTCATCAACTATGATTTTTGCTATCTTCTCGTATGAGCTTATCCAGTCCTCGAACCTTACAGAACGAAAATCCAGGTATACGACCGGATATTTTCCCATATAAGCCCTGTATTCCTCTCCCTCAAGCCATATTTTCTTGTTTTTGAAATATATGGTATTGTCTTCGTCCGACATCTCGAAGAAGGTACGTATCATATCGAGGTTCAGCGTCTTTCCGAATGCCCGTGGTCTGGTATAAAGAGATACCAAAGCCTTCTCGTCAAGGATTTCCTTGATCATCAGCGTCTTGTCCACATAGAAATACTCATCCGAGATTTTCTTGAACTCGGTTATTCCTATCGGTATAGGTCTGTTTTTCGCATCAAGCAAAGAAGGCGGAGCAGATACCTTGTACCTCTCATCCACCGGTTTTCTGGCATTGGCCGGAATAGCCCATCTGCCGTTTTCCTTATAGGCGCCCTCGATTCTCCCGTTTTTGCACAATTCATTCACTCTGCGCTCACTCAGGGACCATATCTGGGCTGCTCTTTTGATGCTCATCGTTAGAACCATTGAATTTATTGGCTTCCTCACTTTGCATATTATTCTATTTATTATTCCGACTATTGTCAAGTTTTATTCCGCGTTTTATTGTATTTTATTCCGAATAATACTGTTTTTCAAATGTGTTTAGAAATGATTTTTATGAACTTTACTGAATTAGTTAGATACTAATGCAAAATTCTTCGATTTTAATTTAAAAAACACAAACAGATATTCGAGCTATTCCGTGTATCAAAATCAGCCGGACAGGGACACAAAACTAAGGATACGAAATCACAGGGAGGAGCATATAGAGATAAAAAAGCGGGATCAAAGAGCCGGAATTACAGGGAGGAGTATATAGAGATAAAAAAGCGGAATCAAATAGCCGGAATTACAGGGAGGAGTGATCCGCGAGCCAGGAATGATCTCAAATTCAGCAGGAATAAAAGAAAGTGCACAAAACAAAAAAGGAGGAGAAATTAATCGAAAAACCGATTTTTAATTACAGGGAGGAGCATGATATTCCATCAAAAATTACAGGGAGGAATACGCAGGTTTACATAAATTATGATGATTTTTGAGTTGTATAGGCATAGGGTTTCAGGACTACAGATTGGTGAAAAAAAAGACCGGCATCATTTCAGATGTCAGTCCTTTTAATCCAGGTATCTGCCTGTATTATTTCTTTATTCTCCGTTATTTGATATATGAGCAGATCTTGCACGGTGTACGGTAATGAGCGTTTGAAATCACTATTCCGGTCGTAGGATTACTTGCGTGAACAACCTGCCCTCCACCTATATAAATCGCTACGTGATTTATTGATCCGCCGCTGTCGTAGAAGAACAGATCTCCCGGCTGTGCGCTTCCTTCATCTATCACTGTTCCTCCTGCTGCTTGTGCGGAGCTGTTTCTTGCTATTGATAGTCCGAAATGCTTATATACCTGCATTGTAAAACCTGAACAGTCACATCCATCCGTCAGACTCGTTCCTCCGTATACATACGGATTTCCCAGGAACTGTTTTGCATATGCCACCAGCGCATTTCTTGTAGCACTTGTAACTCCCTCCGGTATTACATCCTTTGGAGCTGATTCCTTCTTTGTCTCCGGAGCTTCGATGATCAGCGGTTCTACCTCATCATCCTCTTCTGCTTCCTCCTCCGGTTCTTCTTCTAATTCCTCTTCCTCCGGCTCGGGTTCTTCTTCCTGCTCATCATCGCCGATATTGAATGCTTCAACCGTGGTTTCTTCCTTTGAAGTTTCTTCCTTCTTCTTTGTTTCTGCAGCCTTTGTTGTCTCCGGCTTTGCTTCAACGATTTCAACCTTGGTTTCTGCTTTTGTTTCAGCTTTCGTTTCAGCTTTCGTTTCAGCTTTTGTTTCGGCTTTCGTCTCTTTCGATGAATCCTTCTTTTCTTCTGCCTTCTTTGCTTCTTCAAGAGCCTTCATGGCAGCCTCCGCCTCGGCCTTAAGTCTTGCGCTTTCCGCCGCCTTAGCCGCCTTGGCCTCTTCAGAAAGCTCCTCATCATACGAAACCGATGTGTCTATATAATCCTTGAACACATATCCTTCCAGATCGTCATCGACCTGTATCTTCAGGAACTGTCCCTCCTGTCCGGTCACTATATAATGTTCGCCCTCAGCCAGCAAAGTCAGTGTTTTGGCACTTGAATTCGGTTTGTCTCTGAGCCTCAAACTTGCAGTATCCCTTACAGTTCCCCAGGTGACTCCGCCTTCCTCTTTAGTGACTATCACCTCCTGTACCGGAGTTACCTCTCTGACGAGTTTCGTCGCCACCTTCTCAGTCTTTTCATCTGCTATCTCTATGGTTCCTGCTGCAACCATCTGCACAGATTCCGCAAGTGCCTTCTCCGGTTCCTTGTTCCTTGCATAATAATTATTAAGTGCTACCGATATTCCGCTTAATGCAGCATCCGTCTCCAGATTCATGCTTGCAAAAGCAGGTATCGCAGATATGACCAGGAATACTACGGCAAGGATCATCACAATATTCAGTTTTTTCCTCATGTCTCTCCTTCCTGTATCCCTTATTCTCTGATTTGAATGTCTCTTATATTACTGTTTTGCATATTACTGATGTTGTCCTGATTACTGTCTTATATATTACTTTCGATTTCAAGCATTATTGCAGAAATAAGTGCCATACCGGCTGTTTCTGTTCTCAGTATCCTGTGCCCCAGAGTTATGGGCTGAACACCCGCCGCTGCCGCTTCATCTATTTCCTGTTCAGTAAATCCGCCCTCCGGTCCGATAAATATGCCTATACTGTCTGTTTTCAGCTCTCCTGCACGTCTCAGAAGCATTTTCAGCTCTTCTGCACCTGTTTTATGCTCATACGGAACGACCCTCTCTGTGAGCTTCTGCGCGTCCGACAGAGCCTCCTTCCAGCTCATCACATGATCTATCTCCGGAATCCTGCTTCTCTGAGACTGTTCTGCGGCTCCAGAAGCGATTTTCTGCCATCTTTCGACCTTCTTAAGCTTATTCTTCTCATCAAGCCTGACTATGCACCTGGATGTCTCTACGGGCACTATACGCGCTGCTCCCAGCTCCACGCACTTCTGAATGATATACTCCATCTTGTCCGCCTTCGGCAGTGCCTGATACAGAACTATCTCACATGGCAGCTCGGCATCGCCTGCGTACTCACGGATGATATCTGCGATAATTTCATCATCGCCTATCGTATGTACGCAAGCTATCACATCGCGTCCGTTTCCGTCACTGGCAAAAACATCCTCACCGGGTTGTATTCTCAGTACATTTTTCAGATGCTTCAGGTTTTCGCCTGTGATGCGTACCTGCGTATCTGTGAAGTTTTCCGTAAAGATATGAATCATTTATTTTTTTCTCGCCGTTATATTGACCCATTCTCCGAGATGATTGATCTCGACGATTTCAAATTCCGGATTTGAGTTAAATGCTTCCGTGACCTCTGCTTCTTTTGTATCAATAATTCCTGAAGTGATAAACAGCGCTCCCGGTTTCATATGACGCCCCACCTCATCGACAAGCATTATGATCACAGGTGCCAGAATATTTGCAGCCACGATATCATACTTCTCATATCCCACCTGATCCTGCACACTGCGGTCATCGATCACATTTCCGCAGATCACGTCAAAATCCTTTTCCAGTTCGATTCCGTTCTGCGCACAGTTTTCTCCGACTGCATCGATAGCATTATCATCCAGATCAGTTCCCGTGACATGACGTGCGCCCAGCTTGAGTGCGGCTATTCCGAGTATCCCGCTGCCCGTTCCGAGATCACATACTTCATCACCTGGTTTTATATATTTTTCAAGCTGCAGCATGCACAGCTGCGTGGTCTCATGCCCGCCGGTTCCGAATGCGGTTCCGGGATCTATCTCTATAAGTATCTTGTCCTTATCCTCTACCGGCACATCCTCCCATGTCGGCTTCACGAGTATATTGCCTACACTCAGAGGATGGAAGAATTCCTTCCAGTTATTGATCCAGTCTATATCCTCAGTCTCTCCCTCGACCAGACGGGCGCCTCCGCCGAACTGTTCAAGAGTATCTCTCGCATCAGCTAATTTGCGTTCCAGTTCCGGATCATCCGGATCAAGATAAAAATTCACCGTTGCCGACCCGTCATCAGGCCCGAGATCCGGAAGTATATCTATGAACATACCCTTAGTCTCTTCCGCTGACAAAGCCTTATGGTCTTCGACCTCTATTCCTTCTATCCCGACATCACAAAGCAGTGCCGACAAAATGTCGACACTGTCATTGGTTGTTTTAAAGCTGTATTTATTCCACTTCATTTATCGCTTATTTCTTTCCTTATTTTCCGCGCTCCCATGCGCCGTCTGCGCCTAAGTAGAATGAATCTACTCTCTGATTTCTCACCATCGCGCCGAGGTCTGCGTTCTGGGCCGGATTGAAATAATAGAACTTATCTCCTATCTTCAGCCATCCGATAGTCATGGCACCTGATGCTCCGAAGTAATATGTCTTTCCGTTGATGTCAGCAAACTGGTTCTTAAGCATAGCACCCTGTGTAGAAGAACTCGGATCAGGATTCATATAGTACCACTGTCCGTCGCTGGTCTTGATCCAGCCTGTCTTCATATCACCGCCTGTAGCATCAAGATAATATGTCTGTCCGTTTACTGTGACCCAACCGGTCTTCATAGCACCTGATGCATCAAAGTAATACCACTTGCCTGAAACCTTCTCCCATCCGTTCTTTCTGTATGTTCCGTCCGGATAACGATAGTACCATACGTTTCCGCTCTTAACCCATCCTACCTGAGTTGTGTTTCCGGATGTTCCTGTTCCGCTTCCGCTTCCGGCGCCTGATCCTGAAGGATCATATTTGCCGGTTCCGTCTGATACGTGCTGTGCATCAACATACTGACTGTCTGACTCTGTCCAGTCTGATCTCTTGGCTCCTGATGTACCGCTTCCTACAGCGCTTCTTACCTCAAATGTATAGTCACCTTCTTTTTCCATCCACGGAAATACATTCAGAGAAGTCTCTGAGAGATAGCTGAATTCTGCCACAAGCTTACCGTCTCTTCTGAGTCTGAAATCAAACACATTTGCACAGTTTCCGCTTTCCGGTTTTGTCCATCTTGCATTTCCAAGTGACATGCTGTTAGTCCACTCAACATTTTCCGGTGCATCATACGCACCCTTTATCGGTCCTGTGGTAACGGTAATTGCCATTTCATAAGTTCCTGATTTTGACTTTGCTGTTGTCTTCGGAGCCGGACCTGTACTGTTATCAGCCTTCGAAACATGTGCTTTTGTACTTGAGGAGATTATATAATCACGGTGGTCTGCATCCTGTCCTCTTATCTCAACCCAAAACTTAAGCTTGACTGTATCTCCAACCTTAAGTGCTCTGCCTGTATTTGTACACTCCAGATCTGTCAGTGAAACCTCAAGATTCGGGTACGGATATTGCGAACTTCCTGTAGTTCCCTCTTCAGCTATTCCTGACATCGTGCTCGGATTCCAGTGAACATCTGTACATTCAACTTTCACACTGTGTTTATCGATCTCATCCGGTTCTGTTCCGGCATCTATCGTACTTGTATCAATAGTAAAATGCAGTGATGATATACTCTTATAATCATTGGCTGCAAATGATGTCATTGCAAAGCAAGAAACCATCATCATAGCTGCTAAAAAAATTGCCACAAATCTCTTCATTTGTTCGGCCTCCTCTATATCTTGTACTTATTATATCCAACAAACCACAAAATGTAAACTTAAGTAAAGCTAAATATATTTACAAGTACATTACGAAACTCCGGTTTTTGTAATAATTCTTACGTCATGCGCATCATACAAATAATCTCTCCGAAGGACGATTCGTTCCTGTTATGTCATGAGTCATGCGCATCATACAAATAATCTCTCCGAAGGACGATTCGGCTCCGCCGTGTCCTGAGGAGAGATTTATTTGTGTGATGCATTATGATTTGCTATATCAGCTCTTCCTTCACATCATGTGTCCTGATATATTTAGTCCACTTGATATATCCGTATGTCGTGTTCATGAGGAACCCCAGCTTCAGCGGCAGCAGTACCCACTGCCCCGTCAGTATATTGATCACCGCCTCGATGATCGAATTGATGAACCAGGCTATCCACTGCTCCTGCAGCCTGAGCAGCAGGAATATTCCGTTGCATATAGCGACTGCACTGACACACGCATCAAGGTAGCATACGACCTTGGCCACGGTATCATTGCCCCTGAATATATCGGATTCCGGTGAGAAGTGCACCAGCAGTCCGCCTATCACCACAGTCCACAGGATGATGCCCGCGATGATAGCCACCTCGGCCCAACCGCTCAGTTTACGAACCACCGTGAGCTCTTCTTCCTGCTTGTCCGGGTGCCTCGTCCATGTGATGAAGCTCAGTATGTCTATCGGTATCCAGAAGAATATCGTGGCCGCCATAGTCGCAAATCTGTAAGCGCACAGTACGCATATCATGATCTCGCATATCTCGACCGCCAGTGACACTATGAAGTTCCATCTGCTCTGCTTGGATATCAGCAGCTCGCACAGGATATTGAAAAATGTATCTGCGAGATAGAATCCCATGATGATCCCGCCGTTGACCCCGTTGATATCCTCTTCAGGAAACAGTATGGCAAACACCACCGCCAGCACCAGTATACTGATAAACCATATCTTCTCGTATGTTGTAAAATACTTATTAAGCTTCTTTATCATATGCTTAAAACTCCAGTTCCTTTCTCTTAAACAACAGTACTGCTGCAAAATAGAATACTGCCAGATATAACACTATCCCGAGTATGTGCCCGACACTGAAGGTTCCCACTATCATCCTTGACTGTGCTGTCGTGATCAGATTTGTGAACAGGTATTTATCCAGATGCAGATTCTCGAGCGGTCCGAGAGTAATTATTATTCCGATTATAGCACCGATTATTCCGAGTGATGCAAGTATGCAGGTGATGATTCCGAGCACTACATTTTCCGTCACGAAAACAAGTATCATCGCCATGCCCATCGCTCCGACAGTTTTCACCAGTCCGAATGCCATCAGGATGACTACATCCGCTGCCGGCTCTCCGCTGAATACCGCTCCCTTGATCGCACTGCAGATCATGATCTCCAGAAGCAGCACCGTCAGATCTGCCAGACACAGAAGGGCATGCTCTATCCATTTGGACATCACTACCCTGTCACGGCTGACACCGCGTCCGATAGCTATCTGCATAGTCTTGGCCTTTAGGTCATCTGCATATACAAAGAAAAACTCTATGATTCCGAATACCGGACATATAAACGGCACAGCTTTATTCAGTATATCTACTATTCCGTAGACTGTTTCACCATCTGCCAGCTTGATCATGATAAATGCCAGCGCTGCAAGAGCCGCCACAAGTACGATATATCTCGGTATCCTCTTCCCTATACGATTGAAGTCAGCTTTAATATAATTAATCATTGCCGCCTCCTACCTGCTCGAAATAATAATCCTCGAGGCTCATCCTGTCAGAAGACTCATTATAGATTCTGATTCCCTCGCGTTCCAGTACCTCGCGCGCCCTCGGAACATCATCCACTGTAAGTCTTACATAATTATTTGCTACCTTAAGATCCTCATCCGACAGCTCCTTCACTATTCTTCCGTCATCCAGTATTCCAAAGGAATTCGCTGTATTCTGAAGCTCTCCCAGAATATGTGATGAAATGATAATCGTCGTTCCGAGCTCTTTATTGATAGCCTTGAGCATATTTCTGATATCCGCGATGCCCTGAGGATCGAGTCCATTGACCGGCTCATCCAGAATCAGTATCTCCGGCTTACCCAAGAGCGCATTGGCGATTCCGAGTCTCTGCCTCATACCCATGGAAAATGCTGCCACCCTCGACTTTGCATTCTCCAGTCCTACAAGCTCCAGTACTCTGTCTATCTCAGACTTATCATCTATCTTCTTCAGTATCCTGTAGTATTCCAGATTCTGTCTTGCATTCATATACTGAAAGAAATTCTGTCCTACATAAAAACCGGTTTTGCTCCGTCCCTGACGCAGGCTCTCATTTTCCGCACCTATATGAACTGTACCGCTGTCATACTCGGACAGGCCGAGGATTATCTTAAATATAGTTGTCTTACCTGATCCGTTGCGTCCGATCAGTCCGAATATATCCCCCTTATGTATTTCCATATTGACATCAAGAAGGATCCTGCTCTTGCCGTAGCTTTTCTTAATATGCTCCAGCCTGATTACCGCATCGCTCATCCTGTTCCTCCTTACCAGACCGTAATTCTGTTCTCCGGAGCCAGATACATACCGTCACCGGGTTTTACATCATAGGTTTCTATAAACTCATCAAACTGCTGCAGTGTCACATTGGTTCGCAGAAATGCCAGCGGATGTTCATCTCCCTGCGCATATGCCTCCTCGATCTTCCTGCTTACCTTCTTGCGCCACAGCTCGGCATAGGACCTGAAGAACAGATCATAATCAAAGTCCTCTCTCTCCCCTGCGACATACAGAGCACATTTCATACCGCCCATGTCCGCTATCGCTTCTCCTGATATAGGAGCATCGTAGGTTTCCACACCCGGCATCGGTGACAGCGTCATGTACGATGTGGTGAGCTTGAAATTCCTGTCCAGCAGCGCCATCTCATCATCAGATGTAAGCAGTATGCTGTCACTGAAGCTGATATCACGTCCGTACTTATCGTATCCGTACCCCGTACTGTCAAAGCCGTGTGTCATCTCATGTCCTATGGTCGTTCCGAGCTTGGCCAGATTGATCTCATATTCCCTGTCCGGGTCAAATGTCAGCTTGCCCGCTGTGTATCCTGCAAGGATCATCATGGAATTCGTCGTGAACTCATTGTATGCATTGACATCAGATGTCGGGAACATACTCAGATCCCACATGTTTCTGTCGTACTTCTTACCGATCAGCTCGGCATACTTGCATTTCTCGAAATATGCTATCCTGCTGACCATTCCGAGCAGACTCATATCCTCATCCAGCTTCAGTCCCATGTAAGAAAAATACCAGTCCGGATATAGAACCTTCAGCTTCATCTCATCCAGCTTTTCGATTGCATTTTTCCGTCCCTCTTCGGACAGCCAGTCCTCCTCGCTTATGATCCTTCGCAGCTGGGCCTTGATATCGAGTGTCATCTCTGTGAGCATCTCTTTTTCTTCCCGGCTGCAGTAAGCACCTATATACATCATCTCAAACGGAGCACGCAGGTACTGGTTCACATATCTGTTTGCGATTTTCTTCTTCCACTTGATTTCCGGCGCGTCAGTATCGGACTCTTCGATTTTATCCAGCATGCCTCGCCTCAGATAATAATCCACCATCTCTTCGGTCTCCGGATCCAGCAGATCACAGACGGAATATATTGTCTTCATGATATAGTAGGATTTGAGCTCCTCCAGATTCTCCTCACGGTAAATGTTCCCGATCTCCTGCATGTATTCCGGCTCGAAAACAGTATACACGTCAGTAGTGTAACCGTAACTGCCGACTATAGCTTCAACCGGATATTCACCGGTCATCTCACGGATTTCATCCATCGTATACCGTCCGCCATATTCCGTCTCGTAGGTATCGAGCTTCGTCTGAACATCGGTTTGCATATTTTCGGCAAGCCTGATTTCCAGTCTGTATGCCCGGCGAAGTATCCCCATGATATCGCTGTCGCTGTATCCGAGTTTACTGAGTACCTCCCTGATGATCGCCGAATTCTCCTGCTTGTATGCTATGGCCACATCATCTATCGAAGTATAGGCAACTGAATCCCGCAGTGACAGATGGGTCTGTGGAATCGGTCGCATGATAACCTGATAATGCTCTATATCCGTCCTGGTATTGTCCACAAGTATATCAATAAGCGGCGTACCCGCTATATTCATTCCTCCCAGATCAAGCATATACTCAGTAAATGATGCCAGATTATCTATTTCTTCTATACGCTGAAGATACGGTCTGAGCGGTTCTGCTCCGGCCTCTCTTCTTGCTGCCTCATCCCCGGCAGCACTGACAAAAACAGATACCAGCTCACCGGCATGTTGCAGCTCTTCTTTGCTGAGTCCGACTTCTGTATTATCTGCATATCCGGTTGAATCCGGATCTGTAATCAGCTGTATTCTGCGCTCCTGAACCACTTTGTCAGGCTTAAACAAATCGACGCACTGCTCGGTGCTGTCCAGTTTCTGTGCCAGTATCCAGTCCTTATTGACTGCCGTATAAAAGTCATCCTGAGGCTCTGTATGCGTATTCTCATCAATCACGCCATCGATGGATGAATTTACCCACTTGGCTCCTACTCCGGCTTCAGAGAGCTTCTCGAATGAATTCAGGGCATCCTCAACCGTGGAGCATCCGGTGAGCATGCAGAGTATAATAAATAATGCAATTATTCTGTAAAATTTCTTCATGATTATATTATAAAACAGAGTTGCCGCAAATGCGACAACTCTGTCTTGTCTGACAATCAAATAATTATTAAACTAACTCAAGAAGTACCTGCATTGCTCCGTCACCATGACGCTGAGCGATCTTAACGATACGTGTGTAACCACCGTTATGATTTGACTCTGCATAGCGTGTAGCATACTCTGTGAAGAGCTTTTCGCAAAGATCAAGCTTGCGTGTATTTCTCTTACGTCCTGCAAGTGCTGTAGGAACCTCTGTTACATCATAGAGAACCTTGAGCATCTGACGACGTGCATGAAGTCTTGAAGGAAGATCTCTCTTGATCTCTTTTTCAACTTCGTCGTATACTGTAACCTTCTTGCCATCAACAACTTCCTTGATTCTCTTGCCGTCCTTGTCCTTGCGGGCAACCTTAGCCTGAACCTTGACAACCTCGAAGTTGTCCTTTTCCTTAATAGCAAGTGCGATGAGTGGTTCTACGACTTTGCGAACTTCCTTAGCTCTTGCCTCTGTTGTGATGATCTTTCCGTTAGCGATAAGTGCTGTTGCCTGATTTCTCAGAAGCGCTTTTCTCTGGCTTGATGTCTTACCAAGCTTTCTGTACATTGCCATTTTGTTTTTCTCCTTTCATGTGTGCTCATCGGGCTTACCGCATGAACCCGCCCGTCACCGGGCTTTTATTCTTCTGTCTTTCTGAAGCCGAGACCTAACTGCTCGAGTTTAGCCTTAACTTCCTCAAGTGACTTATGACCGAGGTTACGCACCTTCATCATTTCGTCTTCTGTCTTATTTGTGAGCTCTTCAACAGTGTTGATGCTTGCTCTCTTCAGACAGTTATATGAACGAACTGAAAGCTCCAGCTCATCGATATTCATCTCCAGAGCCTTCTCCTTCTGATCGCTTGGTCTGTCAACCATAGTCGGAATGTCCTTAGTCTCTTCTGAGAGATTTACGAACAGATCGAGATGATCGCTCAGTACCTTTGCTGCAAGGCTGACAGCCTTATCCGGTGCAAGTGTTCCGTTTGTATATACCTCAAGTGTCAGCTTATCGAAATCTGTCTGCTGACCTACACGGGTATTCTCAACGAGCATATTTACACGGTCAACCGGTGTATACATACTGTCAACTGCAATCGTGCCTATCGGATCGCCTTCATTCTTGTTTCTGTCAGCGCCTACGAAACCACGTCCGTTGGTGATGACAAGCTCGATGACGATCTTATCTGAATTCTCGGATACAGTAGCAATCACCTGATCCTTGTTGACGATCTCAACCTCTGAGCTGACCTGAACATCTGCTCCGGTGATAACGCCTGTGCCTGTGAACTCAATAACTGCTAATTTCGGCTCTTCGTTTCCTGAATTGTCCTTGATTGCAAGTGATTTTACATTCATGACGATTTCAGTAACATCTTCCTTAACTCCCGGAATAGATGAGAATTCATGAAGAACCCCACCGATCTTGATGCTGCTTACTGCTGCACCCGGAAGACTGGAAAGCATGATTCTGCGAAGTGAATTGCCCAGAGTAGTTCCATAGCCTCTCTCAAGCGGTTCGCAGACGAATTTGCCATACTTATTGTCATCAGATTTTTCTACTATAGTGATATTTGGTCTTTCGAAATCGAACACTATGTGCCCTCCTATTATAAAACCGTGATTAAGTATTCAATGATTATCTGGAATACAACTCGACGATAAGAAGCTCATCAACAGGAACATCAATTTCTTCTCTTGTAGGAAGAGACTTGACTGTACCCTTGAGGTTCTCCTGATCTGCATCGATCCATCCCGGAACAACACGTCCTGCTGTCTGCTCAAGGATCTCCTTATATCTTGCTGATGATTTTACTTTTTCCTTGATTTCGATTACATCACCTGCCTTGATAAGAGAAGAAGGAATATTAACACCCTTGCCATTTACGAGTACATGTTTATGGTCAACGATCTGACGTGCTTCTTTTCTTGTTCTGGCAAGTCCCATGCGGAAAATCACATTGTCAAGTCTTCTCTCAAGAAGGATCATAAGGTTCTCACCTACCTGACCTTCCATTCTTGAAGCCTTTGCATAGTAATTTCTGAATGGTTTCTCAAGTACACCGTAGATGAATTTAGCTTTCTGCTTCTCACGAAGCTGAAGGCCGTACTCACTGAGCTTACGGTTTCCTTTACCTGAATCTCTGTTTGATTTCTTATCAATTCCTAAATATGTTGGATCAAGTCCAAGTGATCTGCATCTTTTAAGAACGGGAACTCTATTAACTGCCACTATGCTACCTCCTAATTAGACTCTTCTACGTTTTGGCGGACGGCATCCGTTATGTGGAACAGGTGTCACATCCTTAATACTTGTTACCTCGATTCCTACTGCAGCAAGCTGTCTGATTGCAGCCTCTCTGCCTGAACCCGGTCCCTTTACGAAAACGTCTACATACTTAAGTCCATGTATCATAGCTGCCTTTGCAGCAGTCTCTGCAGCCATAGATGCTGCATAAGGAGTAGATTTCTTTGAACCTCTAAATCCAAGACCACCTGCACTTGCCCATGAAAGAGCATTACCCTGAGTATCTGTCAATGTAACGATAGTATTGTTGAAAGATGCCTGGATATGTGCCTGTCCGCGTTCAACGTTTTTCTTTACACGCTTTTTAGTCACCTTTTTGGTGCTTGCTTTTGCCATATCTAAACTAACCTACTTTCTTCTGAATTTGTTTCGTTCTTGAGGTTATGTATATCCCGTCAAAAGAAGATACATACCAAATGAACCTGTTACTTATTTCTTCTTATTTGCAACTGTCTTTCTAGGTCCCTTGCATGTTCTTGCATTTGTCTTAGTCTTCTGACCGCGACATGGGAGACCCTTACGATGACGGATGCCTCTATAGCAACTGATTTCCTGAAGTCTCTTGATGTTCATGGCAACTTCTCTACGAAGATCACCCTCGACGATCTGAGAATCAGAGATAACCTGTGCTATGTTCTTTACCTCGTCGTCAGTAAGATCCTTAACTCTTGTATCAGGATTTACTCCGGCTTCTTTGAGAATACGGTTTGAACTTGTTACACCGATACCATAGATGTATGTAAGTCCGATCTCAACTCGTTTTTCTCTTGGTAAATCAACACCTGCAATACGAGCCATACTGCTATTTCCCTCCTTATCCTTGTCTCTGTTTATGCTTCGGGTTCTCACAAATGATCATGATAGCCCCTTTTCTCTTAATAACTTTGCACTTCTCGCAAATCGGCTTAACCGATGAACGTACTTTCATTTTCGTTCTCCTTTTCTATGTTGTAAGTGCCATTTACACGCGCGAAATAATATTATACCACATTCGGTATTACTTGTCACGCCATATTATACGGCCCTTTGAAAGATCGTACGGTGACAGCTCTATAGTAACCTTATCACCCGGCAGAATACGAATATAATTCATACGAAGCTTTCCGCTGATATGTGCGAGAACCTGATGCCCGTTCTCCAGTTCAACCTGGAACATCGCATTCGGTAATTTCTCGATCACTTTTCCTTCGATCTCAATAACATCAGTTTTTGACACTATCTAATCTCCTTCTTTCCAATAGCATATCATCTACGATACACCTGCGCCGAGTGCGCATCATACAAGGCTCAGAATCTCCGGCTCCCCATCTGTGATGAGTATTGTATTCTCATAATGAGCTGAAAGTGAGCCGTCATCAGTAACAACTGTCCATTCATCATCCGACCAGAGTACATCCGCTCTTCCCATGTTAATCATCGGCTCTATAGCCAATGTCATACCCGGTTTGAGCAGAACCCCTTTTCTGTTCATCCTGAAATTCGGGATTTCCGGATCCTCATGCATCTCTGCTCCGATTCCATGTCCTACCAGGTCTCTGACTACTCCGTATCCGAAGCTCTCTGCATAGTCCTGGATATGTCCGCAGATATCGTTCAGATGACCTCCTGCGACTGCATATTTTATTCCCTCAAAGAAACATTCCTCAGTGACCTTTATAAGCTTCTCAGCTTCCGGACTGACATTTCCGACCGGCCATGTCCTCGCGGCATCTGACTGATATCCGTGCCAGATAACTCCGGCATCGAGGCTTATGATATCTCCCTCATGAAGAACTCTCTTTTTGCTGGGAATGCCGTGAACCACTTCATCATTTACCGAAGTACATATCGAGGCAGGATAACCCTCGTAATTCAGAAATGAAGGAATGCATCCATAGCTCCTGATGATTTCTTCTCCCTTACGGTCTATCTCACCGGTGGTGATGCCGGGCTTGACCAGTTCCCTGAGACGCTCGTGCGTCTCCGAGAGGATCTTGCCCGCTTCACGCATCAGTTGAATCTCTCTTGCTGACTTTATGCTTACCATGCTCTTTCTCCGCTTTCTCAGTTATTACTGTAAGCATCAAGTATGGTTACGATATCAGCAAAGACCTTATCCATTCTCTGAGTGCCATCTACACTCTTCAGAATCTGCTGCTTAGTGTAATACTCAATAAGCGGCTGAGTCTGATCATGATACACTGTAAGTCTCTTCTTAACTGTTTCAGGCTGATCATCATCGCGTATATACAGCTCTCCGCCGCATACATCGCATACCCCGTCAACTCTCGGTGGATTGAACATGGTGTGATAGCCTTCACCGCATTTCCTGCAGAGCCTGCGTCCCGACATTCTCTCCATGATATTCTCATCAGGAACATTGACATCGATGACTGCATCTATAGACTCGCCCGAAGCATCAAGTGCTGCGGTCAGAGCCTCTGCCTGCGGAATGTTTCTCGGGAAACCGTCAAGCACGTATCCGTTCTTACAGTCTGCCTGATGGATACGATCCATCAGCATTCCTATAGTGATCTCATCCGGCACCAGAGCTCCCTGGTCCATATAGACCTTTGCCTTAAGGCCGAGCTCTGTACCCTCTTTCAGATTTGCTCTGAAGATATCACCGGTTGAGACATGCGGTATATCATATTTTTCTGCGATTCTTTTTGCCTGCGTGCCCTTGCCTGCGCCAGGTGCACCTACCATTATGATCTTCATAAATCGCTCCCGGGATTACTGATTAAGGAATCCCTTATAGTTTCTTACGAGCATCTGTGACTCTACATCCTTCATTGTCTCAAGGATTACACCTACGATGATGATAAGTGATGTTCCCATGAAGCCGAGACGGCTCAATGAGAATAATCCTGAAAGAATGATAGGAAGAAGTGCTACTATCAGAAGTCCTACTGCTCCGATGAAAATGATGTAATTCAGTATCTTGTTCAGATAATCACTGGTTGGTTTACCAGGTCTGATACCTGGAATGAAACCGGCAGACTTCTTAAGGTTATTTGCAACCTCCAACGGATTAAATGTAATCGATGTGTAGAAGTACGCAAATATGATGATTAAGAGAATATATACAACAAGACCTATTGAATAAATCATATTGCCCGGCTTTAACCAGTTATTTGAGCTGAGGCAGAGAAGCACCTGTCCTCCGAATGTTGAGTAATCCACATTAAAGAACTGTGCGATTACAACAGGGAATGACATGATTGATGATGCAAAGATAACCGGGATAACACCTGCTGTGTTAACCTTAAGCGGAATGGATGAACCCTGTCCGCCG
>JAZLHO010000018.1:0-4339 GCA_045616865.1 Lachnospiraceae bacterium
CCCAGAGCAAATGCGGCAAGTACGACTATGATTATGATTGCTGCTTTTTTCTCACTCTTGGATCCGTCATTCTGCGGGGTCTCGGGGACGCTGATTTCTGCAGTGATATTCTCCGGTGCTGTATCTTCGCTGATCTTCGGTGTCTCTGCGACCACCTCGACATCTGCAGCCGAGGTATCCTCTTCCCATTCAGCCTCATCGACCGCAATATCCTTTTCCTCGAAGGTGTACTCCGCTCCGGCATCGCTTTCTGCGCTTATGTTACCTCCGGAAAATGAAATCTCAACTTCCCTGCTTATGTTCTTTTTCTGATTCTCTTCCCCGGAAGCTTTTTTAATCAGTGCATCTGCGGCCTCATCAATACTCTTATCAGAGGAAGCTTCTGCATCCGTATTCGAAGAATTCTTATCCATAGCTTCAGTCACTGCCTTATCAGCAGCCTTTTCAGACGAAGAATCATCCGGCAGGTCGTCCTTTATACTGCCGTCTCCAAGCGTATCATCATCCTCGCTGTTGATCTGAACAGCATGGTTTCGCACAGTCGGAAGAACATCTGCGTTTCCCAGGCTGTCCGCATTGGAATAGGGAACAGGCTTAACAATCGTGATTCCGGATTCTCCTCCAAGGTTATACATATCCGTATCCTGACTATCCTTGAATGCTCCTGAGGCCACACTGACTCCGTTATTCGGGATATGCACTGTGGAAACATCCGACTCCTTAAATGCACCTGATTCTATGCTTTTGACTTCCTTGAGTCCTATCATCCACGGGATGGTATACTCATCAGCATCGCCGTAATATCCGACAATGCTGATGGTATTATCCTCGTCAATAGTATACTGAAGCATGCCCTCAGTATAGATTTTCCCGGCATACGCCGTACATGCTGACAGAAGGATAAATGAAATTGTTAATGCAATAAAACCTAATCTTTTCATTCTTCGTCCCAATCATCGTCATCGTCATCTATATCCTGTTCCTCACTCTGGTCAGGATCAGGAGTAGATGTTGCGATGATCCAGTAGCTTCCTTTAGTACGCGTCTTATTGTTCTTATGTGTGACTATTCCATCATAGGTTACCTCATATACATCCGTATAGATGATGCGGTCCTCCACTATGATATAGCCTCTTACATACAGCTTACTTCCGGTATGACCTGTTGCATCAAAGTAGGTATCCAGTCCGCTGTGCTTGTTAAGACTTGCTCCTACCGCCTTCTTGAGATTAGCCGCTACACTTGTTCCTGAAATGTATTCAGGCAGAGTATTCTCTCCGGTCTCAGGATTCTCGGCAAACTGCAGGGTCTTCTCGATCTGTTCATCCGAAGCTCCCTTATTTCTCATATTCACCTTAGAATAAATCACACCATGCTGCAGCAGCTCGACATCCTCAGGAATATCCCTTGTTACCTGGAACCATATCTTATTCTTGCCACCCTCAGCAATAACATCAACCGTCGATACCTTTATAGTCGGATACTTAGTTGTCTCATTGCGTGTGTAAATAGCGTATATAGTCTTAGCTCCCGAAACATGCATCGGATATACATTGCCGGTTCCAAGCGAAACGAACTTACCGCCCTCGTCCTTTTCTGCCCAATGGCTGAAGAACAGGTTGTTGTAATTTCTTGCGGTAAATGTAATGTTGTCACCTATATTGTACTTTCCGCTGTATGCAGGATCTTCTGATTTCTCTACTCCCTCAAGGACATTGATTACTGTGATTTTAACCTCGCTAGTATCATCCTCATACTTAGGTGTGAAGATGATCTCATTGCCTGCAAGTGCTGAAGTTTTGCCCTCAAGCTGTGAAATCTCAGTGATATCTCCAAGTTCTGTTCCGTCAGACAGTACCCACTCCACGAACTTCTTGCCTGCTCTGGTCGGCTCATCCTGAGGTTTGAGTGCACTCAACGCTGTGATAGCTGCATCTTTACTGATCTTTCCTGAGCTCAGAAGCTTACCGGAGTATGATCTGAATTCAACGAAATAGCTGTCGGTCTCTCCTGTGACAAGCTTATACTCTCCGTTGACCACCATGACAGTCTGATAGCTGTTCGTACTGCTTACCACCATTCCGGTCTCATTGGTCCAGACTGGGCTCTTACCCCCGGCATAATTCAGTGTAACCGGCGTGAACGGAGGCACCCCAATCTCGACTGTGAATATTAATCCGGATTCGGTGGTTTCACTTTCTGCTGAAATCACAGTTTCATTCTTTACACCTTTGAACACCTTAGTGTTTTCTGCGGTGACAGTTACCGAGAACGCTTCATCTCCGCTTACCTTAAGCATGATTCCTGTCTCGGTTCCGCTATACATATATCTTCCTATGATCTCAGTATCTCTGGTGAAGCTGATATAGATCGTCTTATCACCCATCCAGCCGTCACCTGCATACTCGGTAAAGTCACCACCTGTCTCCGGCTTACTCCAGATCTTATATCCTCCCTTGATTTCCCATGCTTTGAAATCGTAAATAGATTCTACCTTTTCTCTGGCAGTAATCTTGTATACGATTCCTCTTTCGAGTTCACTAAGGGCAACTGATTCTCCATCTGCGGTTTCAATACTCAAATTTCCTACCGCATCCTGAAGCTCTGTACCATACCATGACTGGCTGTGAAGATTGAGCTTCAGATACTTACTCCAATGTGCCCAGAAGGTCTTGTTTCCTGTATCCGTTTTTTCAATCTTCGTGATCCACGGATAATTCTTCTCATCCACCGGATCGACATTACTGTCCGTCCAGCCGAGGAACCTGTTGCCCTCTTTTTTGAGAGTAGGAAGAGTGACTTCAGTTCCACAAGAATACTCGCTTGGTGTTGCCTCGCTTACAGGATATTGCACACCATCTAAAACAAACTTAACACCGTCTGCTTCTTCCGTATCCTCAAAGCCGGTATGATATACAATCGAGTATCTTTTAGGCGTCTTCTTAAATACAGCTGTAGCAACAATATTATTATCAACTGAAACAGTTTCGCCCTCTGCTCTAGTGATTACATTTCCGACATCATTGCCATCTTCATCTTTTTTCTGGAATTCCCAATGATCGAATTCATAAATAAATCCTGCATCATCCGGTTTCGCCGTAGCTGTTGCCGTCATTATGAGCTTGTTCGAAACATTGTACAGTTTCAGCGTACTGGAATATACTATTTCCTCTGTATCCGGAGCTTCTATTGTTTTGATCGTATTCTCAAATGAAAGCTTCGAGCCTGCGCCTACTTCCTTAAACTCCACAGCTTTTACCTCACCATAGTCTTCTGTTTCTGTATCTTCGACTACAGTAAGCTTATATTTCGTGGTTTTCAGCTCCGGAGCATAAGCAGCATAATAGGTCGGAACTACCCATGTGCTATCGTCATTCGGATTTGTGAATGTACCTGCGCCACCTGATAAGGCCGGGTAAGGTGCAGTACCTACGTTCGGTGCATCTGCCCATACAGCATCTTCGCCTTCCGGCTTTTCAGCTGTCGTTTTCCATCCCACAAATACGTAATCATATGCGGTATCCGATTCCTTAGTCGGGTACGGCGTTCCTTCCGGAAGAGTCAAACCTCCATATTCAACCTCTACCGTCTGTGCTTCCGTCTCTTCACTTTCTTTTACAAACTTTCCGCCATTGGCGTTAAATGTAACCTGATATTTATTAGGCGTCCAGTATGCATAGACCTCCTTATCTCCTAATGCTCCTGCCGGAATTTCTGTTACATGAATTCCATCATCTGTGCTTCCATATGACCACCCATTAAATGTATATCCAAACTTTGATATACCAGGCTTTGAGGCAGGTAAAACAAATGCTTCACCGTAGGTGTATGTGCCTTCTTCGCTAAGTCCAGACAAGGTTGCGCCATTTATATGCAGCGTATAGTTATATTGCTTAGGAGTTCTTTCGAAGTTGGCAACCACCTTGAGACCTTTGCAAACGGTAGTTCCGGTGTATACCGTTTCGGCTCCCTCTTCGACGCGGTAAACCGTAAAGTCCTTAAAGGTGTATGTGTATCCTTCATCTGCCAGGGCGGCAGTTGCAACCACATTGGTGCCCTTTACCGTAAGGGTGTTCCCGCTTCGGGTAAACTCTGAGCCGTACTCGACATCCTTAACTTTAGTCTGCGTAATAGAGCCCCATTTTTTGTCAATGAATGCAGCCCCTGCAGGAGTGTTGTCGGATGTGTTCTTATTCGTAACATTTACCTCAAAATCAACATCATAATTGAAGTGCTTCTTTGAGAAGTTGGCGGTAACGGTCAGGTTGTCCGTGACTGTCATCGTGTCCGCCGTGAAGCCGTCGAAGCTGTAATCCCACTCCTCGGTGTCGGCGGTCTC
>JAZLHO010000019.1:0-6629 GCA_045616865.1 Lachnospiraceae bacterium
TTTTTGTATCCCATTTGTTCTTGCTTATCTGGTCTTCAGTCTGTATCCGACGCTCTATACCATAGTGCTCGGATTTACAGACTGTAAGGGTCTGGGCAATACAAACTGGCATTTTCTGACAGAGGATATATTCAGAAATTACAAGGTCATACTGACAAATGAGACGTTCTTACTTTCACTGAGAAACACGGTTCTTCTTTGGGTACTTAACTTCATTCCGCAGATTACGCTGGCCCTGCTTCTTACAGCATGGTTCACGAGCCGCAGAAACAAGATTAAGGGACAGGGATTTTTCAAGGTTGTATTCTATATGCCGAATATTATTACGGCTGCAACAGTTGCGATTCTGTTCAACGTCCTGTTCGCTTATCCAAAGGGACCGATCAATGATCTTCTGATATCCTGTGGACTTAGAAATGAAGCATATTATTTCGTTAACAGTCCTACGGCATCAAGACTGATTATAGCATTTATACAGTTTTGGATGTGGTATGGCTATACCATGATCATTTTGATCTCAGGTGTCCTCGGTATCAATCCTGAAATATTTGAAGCAGCAGAAATCGACGGTGCTTCGGATTCGGCCATTTTCTGGCAGATTACGATTCCGAATCTTAAGCCGATTCTGATCTTCACTCTTATTCAGGCTCTTATCGGCGGACTTACGATGTATGATATTCCGAAGATGTTCAATAACGGAAATCCGGCGAACTCAACGCTGACGGCATCAGTATTCATATACAACCAGGCATTTGCAGGAAGCTATATGTATAATAGGGCATCAGCAGCCAGCATGGTTCTGTTTATCGGAATCGCTATCTGTTCTGCAATCGTCTTCGGCCTTATGAGAGACAGAAAGTGAGGGCCGGAAGATGAGAATAAACAGAAGAGACGGAAATGTCATTGTAAAAGCTGTTATATACGCGGTGTGTATCCTTCTTGCAATTATGAGTGTATTCCCGTTCATAGTAATGGCCATTAACTCTACAAGAAGTACAACGCAGATTCAGCAGCATGCGGTATCACTGATACCGTCACACTTTTTAAAGAACAACTGGGATGTATTCACAGGAAAGAGTTTCGCACCTATGACCGGATTTATCAATTCCGTGATTATATCAGCAGGTTCGACATTGTGCACAATTTATTTCTCTACGCTGACGGCATATGCTCTTGTAGTATATGAGTGGAAGCTTAGAAATGCATTGTTCACTTTCATACTGTGCATCATGATGATCCCGTCAATGATTACTTCAATCGGTTTTTATCAGTTCATGTATCAGGTTCACATGACTAATAATTTCCTGGCACTGATTCTTCCGGGAATCGCTGCACCTGCAACTGTATTTTTCATGAGACAGTTCATGGTTGCATCACTGCCGCTGGAGTTACTGGATTCTGCCAGAATTGACGGATCAAGAGAGTTTAATACATTCAATAGAATCGCACTTCCCATTATGAAGCCGGCAATGGCAACTCAGGGTATATTCTGCTTCGTAACAAGCTGGAACGCATTGTTCCTTCCGAGTATTCTTCTTACAGATACAAAGAACTACACACTGCCTATCATGGTATCTCTCCTTAAGGGTGATATCTACAAGACAGAATACGGTGCAGTATACCTCGGACTTACACTTTCTGTGCTTCCGCTGTTTGTAATATACTTTGCACTTTCGAAGTATATTATCGCCGGTGTTGCACTTGGTGGAGTAAAGGGATAATATAGACTTTATATGGAGAAAAACAGCACTCTTAAATCATCGCTCAAATCATTCTTCAGTAATCTATGGGATCTGATACTGATCAACATACTGTGGATTGTCTGCTCGCTTCCGATCATTACCATGGGGCCCGCTACGTGTGCAGCTTATTCGGTAATGCTTAAGACAGTAGATGATGAAACTGTGCCGACTGCCCGTGAATTTTTCCGGGCTTTCAGGGACAATTTTGTCAAAGGACTGTTGCTGGGACTTATCGGACTTGGAATGATGCTCCTTATTGCTGCGGACCTTTGGTTCGCGGTCAATAACGGAGGAGATATGGGTACAGGATACTTTATTATTTCCGGAATCCTGGGAGTGCTGTTTTTTATTTATATTGTTTATGTTTTTCCGCTTCAGGCGAGATTTGAGAATACCATAGGCGGGCATATAAAGAATGCCTTTAAACTGGCTGTTATTGCCCCCGGTAAGACTTTGCTTATGTGTTTGATATATGCCGTACTTCCGCTCAGCATCCTGGTGCTTCCGAAAATAGCGGTGTATTATCTCGGATGGTTTTATCTGCTTTTTATGATAAGCCTCCCGATATTTATGAACTCCAGAATCCTGATGAAGATCTTTACATCACTTACAGGAGAGAAAAAAGATGAAACGTGAAGAAGCAAGAAAACGCGCTGAAGAACTTGTCAGCCGTATGACTATAGAGGAAAAAGCGTCTCAGCTTAAATTTGATGCTCCGGCCATTGAGAGGCTGGGAATACCGGAATACAACTGGTGGAATGAGGCTCTGCACGGTGTTGCCAGGGGCGGAGTTGCAACAAGCTATCCGCAGGCTATCGGTATGGCAGCTATGTTTGATGATGAACTGCTTGAGGAAATCGGAGATGCAATAGCAACGGAAGCCAGAGCAAAATACAATGCATTATCAGCTGAAGGCGACAGGGACATATATAAGGGACTTACCATGTGGAGTCCGAATGTCAACATATTCAGAGATCCCAGATGGGGAAGAGGTCATGAAACCTACGGAGAAGATCCTTACCTTACGGGAAGACTCGGAAGAGCATTTGTAAGAGGACTTCAGGGCAAAGGTGAAACACTGAAGACGGCAGCCTGCGCCAAGCATTTTGCCGTTCACAGCGGACCTGAAAATATAAGGCATTCTTTTGATGCAACAGCAACAAAGAAAGATATGTATGAGACCTATCTGCCGGCATTCAAGGAGCTGGTGGATGAGGATGTAGAGGCCGTTATGGGCGCCTATAACAGAGTAAACGGAGAACCGGCATGCGGAAGCAAGACGCTTCTTGTCGATCTTCTCAGGGGCACCTGGGGGTTTAAGGGCCATGTGGTTTCAGACTGTTGGGCAGTCAGAGATTTCCATGAAGGCCATAAGGTGACCGGAAGACCGGTGGAATCAGTAAAGATGGCACTCGAAAACGGGTGTGATCTGAACTGCGGATGTACTTATGAGCATGTGATTGCGGCATATAAGGAAGGACTTCTTTCAGAAGAGGTAATCACTGAATCCGCAGTACGACTTATGACTACCAGATTCATGCTGGGTATACTGGGAGATGAAGGCAGTGAGTATGACAGCATACCTTATACAAAGGTAGAATGCAGGGAGCACAAGGAACTTGCCGACAAAGCTACGCTTGAGAGCTGTGTCCTTCTTAAAAACAACGGAATACTTCCGCTTGATAAAAGCAAAATCAAGACTCTTGGTGTCATAGGACCCAATGCAGACAGCAGGATAGCACTTTGGGGAAATTATCACGGTACGCCTTCCAGGTATATTACCGTGCTTGAAGGAATTGAGGATTACGTCGGTGATGACGTAAGGGTTATGTTTGCAAAGGGCTGTCATCTTACCAACGACAGGAACGAACCGCTTGGAAAGCCCGGAGACAGACTTGCAGAGGCGGCAGTCGTTGCAAAGAATTCTGATGCAGTCATTCTGGTAGTGGGACTGGATGAAAATCTTGAAGGTGAGGAAAGAGATACAGGCAATCAGACAGGATCGGGAGATAAAGAGAATCTGCTGCTGCCTAAGTCACAGAGAATACTTATAGACAAGGTGCTTGAAGTCGGAAAGCCAACGGTTATCATACTGCTTGCAGGAAGCTCTATAGATCTTGGTGAGGCACATGAGAGTGCGGACGGTATATTGCTCGGATGGTACCCGGGTACCAGAGGAGGAAAAGCAATTGCGGAGATCCTTTTCGGGGAGGTATCTCCTTCAGGAAAGCTTCCGATAACATTTTATCGTAACGAGGCACTTGATGAGATGCCGGACTTTACGGATTACTCAATGAAAAACCGTACATACAGATATTATACGGGAAAGCCGATATATCAGTTTGGATTTGGACTGACATACGGAAAGACTGAAGTAATATCAAGTGAATGCAATGGTCAGACAGTCACAGCCAGGGTTATAAATAAGGGCTCTGTTGACACGGATGATGTTATTGAGGTTTTTGTAAAAGACGATGAATCACCGTATGCTCCGGTAAATCCTGTTCTGTGCGGATATAAGAGAGTTCATCTTTGTGCCGGCGAAGAGAAGCTTGTTGAGATTGAATTAAGCGACAAGGCATATACCGTAATTAATGAAGATGGTGAAAGGATAGAGGGAAGCGGCAACTATACGGTTACGGCAACATTTAATAATAAGTAATCAGTCATAGATTCGGGTTACAAGATAAAGATTGTCAAAGCCGAGTCCCTGTATTTCATTTATGTCACTGACAGGAACAGGATCAGTGATTTTAAGATTGTTCGTGGCTTCCCGGAAGGAGGCCACATTTTTTAAAAGAAAAGTGCTGCTTACTTTTGCAGCAAGATCGGCATCCAACGCACCGATGACGGCGATGTCCTGACCTTCGGCACCGAGTTCGACGGGATACAGTTTTACCTTTACTTCATGTCCGTACATATCGGAAAAAGCCTGCTCCAGTTTTTTTAAGGATTCATCGGAATAACCATCTGTCGAAATGATTCCAACCTGTTCTTCGGGAGTGGTTTTTCCAACATTCTGAAGGAGTACGAAAAGACCGGCTGCCAATACGACTGCCGCCAGGATTATGATAAATTTGTGATAGTACCATATGTTTTCTAATTTCTTTTTCATGGTAACTTTATTATAAAGTACCGGAAATTAATGTCAAGAAGAGGGGGAACGAATGAAATTCAGGATAAAAGATTATGAGGATCTGAAGTCAAAAGTCCGTAAACTGTCTGTGAGAGAGCTTCTCATGATAGTATCTTCACCTCAGGCGCGTGCAACGGATATGGAGTTTCCAAAGGGATTTCGCTCTTTGTTTTTACATGAGACTACATTTGAACAGGCTCAAATGTTCAGGGACTATTATTTTGAAGGAGAAGAATCTTCGCCTGTGTTTGTTTCGGATATTGAATTCGGGGCAGGTATGATGCTGAAGGGATGCACAGCATTTCCTTCTATGATGAGCTATGGGATGACAGGTGATCCGGAACTGGCATATAAGGCAGGAAGGATAGCGGCAGCGGAGAGTGCAAAGGCAGGATACAGATGGTCGTATTCTCCTTGTGTAGATATATGCATAAATCATGACTCACCTACGGCATCTGTCAGATGTGCAGGTGAAGATGCCGATACGGTTATTACTTATGCCGGGGAAATGATGCGCGGCATGCATGATGGAGGACTTGCATCTACTCTCAAGCATTTTCCGGGAGACGGTGTTACGACGCATGACCATCATATCTCTACAACAGAAAATCTTCTTTCACGTGAAGAATGGGATGCAAGTTACGGCAAGGTGTACAGTGCTATGATAGAAAAGGGAGCGATGAGCATAATGCTTGGACATATATCGCTGCCCTGTTATGATGATGAAGATGAAAAGATGGGTATGTACCCGCCTGCTACATTATCAAAAAATCTTATAACAGGGTTGTTAAAGGAAAAACTCGGATTTGAAGGTCTTGTTGTTTCCGATTCAGTGAATATGGGAGGCGTAATAGGGTACATGAATGCCTATAAGGCCTGCGCTACTTTTTTAAATGCCGGAGGTGACATACTGTGTTTCGGAGGTTCGGACGATCACTGGCTCGGAAAGATGGAAGAACTAGTAAGTACGGGATACCTCCCGATCGATGTGCTGAGAAACAGGGCGTATAGAGTTGAGTGTTTCTTCAGGCAGATTGAAGAAATGAAACCGGTTGACGATATTATCTTTAATGCGAAAGAAGTTGAAAGAGAAATCGTTAAAAGGAGTATGAGAATAGTCCAAGACAGGGAACATATATTGCCTTTCACAGTCGAAGGAAAGAAAAAGGAAGAACTGAGAATACTGGTTCTGGATCTTTCAAATATATATAACGGATTGACTTTATCACATGATTTTTATGAATCACTCAAAGTCGAAGGATTTATGAACGTGGATTTCCTCAGTGCGCCGGGGTCGCGAAAGATAGCTGAAATATGTGAGAATCATGAGTATGATATCGTGCTGTGTTCTGTGGCAAACGGATATGCATACGGTACGGACGTTCTGAGAATACACGGTGAGGTATCAAGAAATTTTCTGGATGGCTGGTCGAAACTGGGAACACCTGTCGTATTTATAGCTCTTGTTCATCCGTATCTGCATGAGCAGCTTAAAGCATTTGCCGACACGGTGATAAATTGCTACGGTGTTTCGGAAACGACTTATAAGGAACTTGCATCAAGAATATTCGGATGATCCGAAACACTTTGAAATTTGCACATATTGCCTTGATATGTTAAAATAGCCTAAATTATACAACGAGGAGGATACTATAGTATGTCAGCATTACAGATGGAAGCATATGAGATGATGGGTCAGTTGTCAGAACCAAAGCTGAAGCTGATAATAGAAATTATGAAAAATTTCAATA
>JAZLHO010000020.1:0-20573 GCA_045616865.1 Lachnospiraceae bacterium
GCCACACCGGTTCTCCTTGAGCCGATCGCAAAGCTTGATGTTACTGTTCCGGACAGCTTCACAGGTGATGTTATGGGTGATCTTAACAAGAGACGCGGCCGTGTACTTGGAATGGAGCACAATGCAGCAGGTAAGCAGGTTGTATCAGCAGAAGTTCCTATGAGTGAGCTTTTCGGCTACAACACAGATCTTCGTTCAATGACAGGCGGTATCGGTACATATGAGTATCACTTCGATCATTATGAGCAGGCTCCTGCAGATGTTCAGGCTAAGCAGGTTGCAGAGCGTGCAGCTTTACTTGCAGGCGGCGACGACGACTGATTTTAACTAAAATGTAATACAATATAAATAGCGGCTCCGGCCGCTATTTTGGTATAATATACTTATCTTTACAAACAAAGAAGGAAGTATCTTATGAGAGTCTTCAGGATAATTATTGCTGCAGCAGTTGTGGCTGCTATCACTATACTTGCCGGTTTTACAAATTCATATGAAAATGGAGCTTCTGTCGGGCTGAATAAGGAATGGAAATATGCAGAGGAATCTGCAATTAATACCGGAAGTGCCGTTATGTACAAGGCATCACAGAACAGAAAGAACATTACAGTTGCCATAAATGCAGGGCATGGAACAAAGGGTGGAGCCTCTGTGAAAACATTTTGCCATCCGGATCATACTCCTAAGCTCACCGGAGGAAGTACGCAGCAGGGAGCAGTCAAGGCCACAGCCGTCTCGGGAGGAATGGTATTTAATGATGGAACACCGGAAAGTGAAGTTACACTGAAAACCGCCCGGCTTTTAAAAGACAAGCTGCTTGCGGAGGGCTATGATGTCCTGATGCTGCGTGACAGCGAGGATGTTCAGCTTGATAATGTGGCAAGAACCGTAATAAGCAATAATGCTGCCGATTGCCATATTGCAATTCATTTTGACGCTGATGGACTAAACTATGATAAGGGCTGCTTTTATATGTCAACTCCTGATGGACTTAAGAGTAAGGAACCCGTTGCATCGACCTGGGAGAAAAGCGAGGAACTCGGCAGGAGCCTTATACAGGGATTAAGTGATAAGGGATGTAAGATAAAGAAAACTCCGAATATGGTGATAGACCTGACGCAGACATCGTACAGCAATATTCCATCTGTAGATATAGAACTTGGAAATCAGTGTTCTGATCACAGCGATGAGACACTGAAAAAGCTTGCATCAGGGCTTGCGCTGGGAATCAGTACTTTTTATGCAAAATAAGATAGCGGCTTCGGCCGCGCGAATATGCTGCTGAAAACGGCTCGATATTGAAACTTGAGGCAGTGTGATATATAATTAATCAGTAAAAATCGGGTCTTTTTCAAAAGACCTGTTTATGTGGTGTGTAAAAATAGTATTTAAGAAAATGATTGAAGGGGTTAGTTATGGCAGAGAAGATTAGGTACAACCATGCTGCAGTAGAGCAGAAATGGACACAGAGATGGCAGGAGAATCCAATCAACGTTGAAGACGGCGTAAAGCCGAAGTATTACTGTCTGGATATGTTCCCGTATCCGTCAGGTTCAGGACTGCACGTAGGCCACTGGAGAGGCTACGTTATTTCTGATGTATGGTCGAGATATCAGATACTTAAGGGACATTATGTTATCCATCCTATGGGCTGGGACGCATTCGGTCTTCCTGCAGAGAACTATGCGATAAAGAACGGTGTGCATCCGTCTATCTCAACGGAGGCCAATGTCAATAATATCAGACGTCAGATCAAACAGATCGCCGCTGTTTATGACTGGGATATGGAAGTGAATACTACCGACCCGGATTATTATAAATGGACACAGTGGATCTTTGTTCAGATGTTCAAGCACGGACTCGCATATGAGAAGGAATTCCCGATTAACTGGTGTCCTTCATGTAAGACCGGACTTGCAAATGAGGAGGTCCGCGACGGTGTGTGTGAGCGCTGCGGAAGCCCTGTAACCAAGAAGAATCTCCGTCAGTGGATGCTTAAAATCACTGCTTATGCAGACAGACTTCTTGAGGATCTCCAGACACTTGACTGGCCTGAGAAGGTTATCAAGATGCAGACAGAGTGGATCGGAAAAAGCTACGGTGCAGAAGTAGACTTCAAGCTTCAGACACCTATCGACGGACAGGATACGATCACTGTTTATACAACACGTCCCGATACACTTTACGGAACGACCTTCATGGTTGTGGCTCCTGAGCATGAGCTGGCACTTAAGCTTGCCACACCTGAGAACAGAGAAGCTGTTGAGAAATATATCTATGAAGCTTCCATGAAGTCCAATGTTGACCGTATGCAGGACAAGGAGAAGACAGGTGTTCCTACGGGGTCATACGTTATCAATCCGCTTACAAAGAAGGCTATGCCTGTATGGGTAGCTGATTATGTACTTGCTGATTATGGTACAGGTGCTGTCATGGGCGTTCCGGCACATGATCAGCGTGACTGGGAGTTCGCAAAGAAGTTCGGTTTCGATATCATTCCTGTAATCTCACCTGACGGCGGCGATGTAGATGTATCAGAGCATTCGTATGAGGCACCGCAGGGTATACTCATCAATTCGGGTGACTGGAACGGAAAGCAGTCAGCAGAAATGAAGAAGAACGGACCTCAGATCATCGAGGATATGGGATACGGAAGAAAGAAGGTACAGTATAAGCTTCGTGACTGGGTATTCTCACGTCAGAGATACTGGGGAGAGCCGATTCCGATCGTTCATTGTCCGAAGTGCGGCAATGTTGCAGTTCCGGAGGATCAGCTTCCTCTGAGACTTCCTGAGGTTGAGAAGTATCAGCCGACAGGTACAGGAGAATCACCGCTTGCTGCCATCGATGAGTGGGTAAACTGCAAGTGTCCGCAGTGCGGAGCAGATGCAAAGCGTGAGACCAATACGATGCCGCAGTGGGCAGGTTCATCATGGTATTTCCTGCGCTATGTGGATAATAAGAATGACAAGGAGCTTGTATCTAAGGAAAAGGCTGAGAAGTATCTTCCTGTAGATATGTATATCGGCGGAGTAGAACACGCAGTTCTGCATCTTCTCTATTCCAGATTCTGGACCAAGTTCCTGTACGATATCGGAGTTGTTCCTTTCAAGGAGCCTTTTACAAAGCTCTTCAATCAGGGAATGATCACAGGTAAGAACGGAATCAAGATGAGCAAGTCAAAGGGCAATGTAGTAAGTCCTGATGATCTTGTGAGAGATTACGGATGTGATGCGCTCAGACTTTATGAGCTCTTCGTAGGACCGCCTGAGCTTGATGCAGAGTGGGATGACAGAGGCATCGAGGGAGTGGCAAGATTCCTTAATAAGGTATGGAACCTTGTTCAGGATTCTGTAGCAGCTGATGTCAAGGCAACATCGGAGATGATCAAGCTTCGCCACAAGCTTGTGCAGGATATCGAATTCAGATTCGAGCAGTTCTCGCTGAATACAGTCATCGCAGGCTTCATGGAGTATACAAACAAGTTTATCGATATCGCAAAGAAAGAAGGCGGAATCGATCTTGATACTATGAGAACATTGACTGTTCTTCTGGCACCGTTTGCACCGCATATCGGTGAAGAGATGTGGGAGATACTCGGAGGAGAAGACAGTGTATTCCATGCACAGTGGCCTGAGTATGATGAGAATGCAGCAAAAGATGATGAGATAGAAATACCGGTTCAGGTAAACGGTAAGACTAAACTCACATTAAGCATCTCACAGGATGCAGCAAAGGAAGACATCATCGCACAGGGCAAGGCAGCTCTCGAAGCAGCAGGAAAACTGAGCGGAAACATAGTTAAGGAAATTTATGTTCCGGGTAAAATACTGAACATCGTAGTTAAGTGATTTTGAACAGGTAGTATTGGATAATACAGAAATCAAAAAAGTAGATAATGAAATAGAGCGCCCGAATGATTTTACAGATCCAGATATGCTGTATGCGGAGCTGGTTAAGATAGTACGTAAAAATTCAGCAAACAACGGTGATCTGGAGCTCCTTCACAGAGCTTACATGACGGCAAAAAATGCTCATATGGATCAGAAACGCAAATCGGGTGAACCTTATATCATTCACCCGGTTTGTGTTGCTATCATACTGGCTGATCTGGGACTGGATCTTGATACCATCATCGCCGGTCTCCTGCATGACATCGTCGAGGATACTATACTCAACAAGGAACAGCTTATGAGAATCTTCGGCAGAGATGTTGCCGAACTGGTAGACGGGGTAACCAAGCTGACAGCTCTTGATATAAGCGGCAAGGATAAAAATGAGGAGCAGGCTGAGAATCTCAGAAAGATGTTTATGGCCATGTCGCATGACATCAGAGTCATCATAGTCAAGCTCGCCGACAGACTGCACAACATGCGTACACTCAGGTATCAGAGTCAGGAAAAGCAAAGGGAAAAATCAAGAGAGACTCTGGATATCTATTCGCCTATTGCGCAGAGACTTGGTATAAGCAGGGTAAAGGACGAACTGGATGATATCTCACTGAGATATCTGGAACCCCAGGATTACTTTGATCTGAAACAGAAGCTGGTCGAGAAGAACAGCAACCTCGATCCGTTTATGCAGTCGATCATAAACGAAGTCCGTCAGCATATGGATGACGCAGGGATCGAAGCAACGATTAACGGAAGAGTAAAGCATCTGTTTTCTATCTATAACAAGATGAAGAGACAGAATAAAACGCTGGATCAGATATACGATATCTTCGCAGTAAGGATTATAGTCGATTCTATAAAAGACTGTTATGCGGCACTTGGAATAATACATGAACATTACAAACCGATACCCGGAAGGTTCAAGGATTATATTGCAATGCCGAAACCGAATATGTATCAGTCTCTTCATACGACAGTCATAGGGCAGGACGGAACTCCCTTTGAGATACAGATAAGAACGTATGAAATGCATAAGACTGCCGAGTTCGGTATCGCGGCGCATTGGCAGTATAAGGAGAAGGGAAATTCAGAAACCTCCAAATCAACCAATGAAACAGAGAAGATGAACTGGCTGCATCAGATCATGGAGCTGCAGTCAGAGAACTCCGACAACGAAGAATTTCTGACGCTTCTTAAATCAGATCTTAATCTGTTTTCGGAGACGGTTTATTGCTTCACACCGGATGGACAGGTCAAGAATCTTCCGGCGGGATCGACACCGATTGATTTTGCATATGCAGTTCATTCGGCGGTAGGAAACCGTATGGTAGGTGCAAGAGTCAATGACCAGATGGTCAATATAGATTATAAGCTTCATAACGGCGACCGTGTTGGGATTATCACATCACAGAATTCACGCGGGCCGAGTATGGACTGGCTTAATATAGTTAAATCAACGGGTGCAAGGAACAAGATCAATCAGTGGTTCAAAGCATTACTGAAGGAAGAAAATATTGCAGTCGGAAAAGAAAAGGTTGAGAAATACTGTAAGACAAAGCAGATTGATTTTGATGAGATCAACAGACCTGAAATAGTCGATAAGGTATTAAGCAGATATTCGATCAGAAACTGGGAGTCAGCCCTGGCAACCATCGGGCATGGCGGACTCAAGGAGGGTCAGATCATCAACCGTATGGTTGATGAGTACAAAAAGATCGTCAAGAAGGAAGAGACTGACGAACAGGTACTCGAAGTACTGAATGAATCTGCGGCAGATAAGGATGTAAAGGTAAGGATCAGTAATACCGACAAGGGAATCACTGTCAGAGGTGTTCATGATCTTGCTGTGCGTTTTTCCCATTGCTGCAATCCTGTACCGGGTGATGAGATAGTCGGATTTGTCACAAGGGGACGAGGAGTAACCATCCACAGGACAGACTGTGTCAATGTCATCAGTATGCCTCCAGAGGAAAGAGCCCGTCTCATTCCGGCTGAGTGGCAGAGTGATGAGACACATGCAAATGCGAAATACAGAGCAACTCTCAGACTGTATGCATCAAACAGAATAGGACTTCTGGTAGATATAACAAGAATAATCACCGAAAAGGGAATAGATATCAAATCTCTTGAGACGCACGTTTCCAAGAATGAAAACGTTACTATTGACCTTTCATTTGAAACCGTCGGTACTGCGGAAATCAAGACGATTGTGGAGAAGCTGAATCAGGTAGACGGAGTCAAGGATATCGAGAGGGCTACAGGATGATGTGGACTATCGATCTCAATGATGTTCCGTTTGAAGCGGATGTGCGGGAGCTGCTGATGGCTTTTTATCCTGACGGTGCGGATGTTGCAGTCAGCGCATATGCAGATGAAGGACGATATAGTTTTGAAGTGAGCTTCGGTGACGATGGCGGTAAGAGCACATTTAACTGCAGCAGATCAACAGACAGATTTGACGAGAAATGTGATGTCAAGCGCGGACTGTATCTGGCACTTTCAGAGCATGAAGGAAAAACTCTTCCATGGGGAACGCTTACAGGTATCAGACCTACGAAGCTCGCCATGCAGGGAATTGATTTCAAAAAAACATTTCTCACAAGTGACGAGAAGATAAAGCTGTGCTTTGAGACTGCAGCACGGGAGCAGAGAGTGCTGAAGAATACAGATCCGGAAAACGGATGGAGCCTGTATGTGGGTATACCGTTTTGTCCTACCAGATGCCTGTACTGCTCATTTACAGCTTATCCGGTTTCTTTATGGAAGGATAAAAAACAGACATATATAGACGCACTCATCAGAGAGATAGAGGCTGTATCACAGATGATGTCGGGAAGAAAACTCCAGACGGTATACATGGGAGGAGGAACACCGACATCGCTTGAAGCAGAAGAACTTGAATATATACTGACACGCATACGTGAGTGCAATGATATGAATCATCTGCTTGAGCTTACCGTAGAAGCCGGACGACCCGACAGTATCACGGAAGAAAAACTCAGAGCACTTAAAAAATGCGGAGTGACACGTATATCAGTCAATCCGCAGTCGATGAATCAGAAGACACTTGATCTTATCGGCCGAAGACATAGCGTGGAGGAAGTCAAAGAGAAATTCAGGCTTGCACGGTCGCTTGGATTTGACAATATCAATATGGACATCATCATCGGACTGCCCGGTGAAACTGTCGGGGATGTAGAGCATACGATGGACGAACTTGAGGCGTTAAAGCCGGATGATATCACAGTTCATTCACTCGCACTTAAAAGAGCGGCAAGGCTGTCCGAAGAGAAGGATCACTATGAGTCGGCTTCATTTGACACGATGTGCAGGATGACAGAGCTTACGAAGAACCGATGTGAGAATATGAACCTCTTGCCGTATTATCTGTACCGCCAGAAGAATATGGCAGGTAATTTTGAAAATGTAGGATATGCCCGCGAAGGAAAAGAGGGTATATACAATATTCTCATTATGGAAGAGAAGCAGACTATAGTCGGATGCGGAGCCGGAACCACGACCAAGATACCGGTTGACTCAGGAACCGGCGGAGTAAAAAGAATCGAAAATGTAAAAGACCCGCAGGTCTACATCGACAGGATCGATGAGATGATCGCGAGAAAGAGAGAGATAAACGATGGCACTTATTAAAAAGCCGGTAAACGGAATGAAGGACATACTTCCTGAGGAGATGGAGCTCAGGGATTATCTGATGAATATCATCAAGACGACCTATAAGAGTTTCGGATTCTCATGCATGGAAACTCCCTGTGTAGAGCATATAGAGAATCTTCTCTCAAAACAGGGCGGCGATAATGAGAAGCTCATATTCAAAATCATGAAGAGAGGTGAGAAGCTTAATCTTGAGACTGCACAGTCTGAAGCGGACCTTGCAGACAGCGGACTCAGATATGATCTTACACTTCCTCTTTCAAGATACTATGCTAATAATAATGCAAATCTTCCAAGTCCGTTCAAGGCACTTCAGATAGGAAGCGTGTGGAGGGCGGACAGACCGCAGAAGGGACGCTTCCGACAGTTCACACAGTGCGACATAGATATACTGGGTGAGCCGGGCAATATCGCAGAGATAGAACTGATACTTGCAACTACCAGGGCACTTTCTCTTATCTGTCCCGGAAAGAAATTCGAAGTAAGGATCAATGACAGAAGGATACTTAAGGGAATGGCTGATTATGCCGGCTTTCCTGAGGATTCCACAGATACGGTTTTTGTAATACTCGATAAGATGGATAAGATCGGTGAGGAGGGTGTCAGATCAGAGCTCCTTGAGGCGGGATTCTCTCAGGAATCTATCGATAAGTATATGGACTGTGTAGCGGGTAAGGTGGATCTCAGCGTAATCGCTCCGGAAGCAGCACAGAGCCTGAAGGAAATATCAGATGCAGTAGGTGCATGTAAGACGGTTGATTTTGATCTGGCCTATGATCCGACACTTGTCAGAGGCATGGGATATTATACCGGAACGATATTTGAAGTATCGATGGAGGGCTTCGGAGGTTCGGTTGCCGGAGGCGGACGATATGACAAGATGATAGGCAGATTCACAGGGCAGGATACACCGGCATGCGGATTTTCTATCGGATTTGAAAGAATCATAACCATTCTGATGGATGCAGGATTCAAGGTTCCGACAGAACATGCCAGGACAGCATTCCTGTATGAAAAAGGAATGAAGGCGGAAAGACTCGCGGAGATCATCCGTGAGGCCGGTGAAGCAAGAGATAAAGGTTATACAGTACTCGTAGCCAGGATGAATAAGAATAAAAAGTTCCAGAAGGAACAGCTTACGGCAGAAGGTTATACTGAGTTTAAAGAATTCTATAACGAGGAGATGAAGAGGTAAAGCTATGGCAGAGTCGATGGTAGGATTAAAGAGATCTCACAGATGCGCGGAGGTCGTAGGCGCAGAGATCGGAAGCACAGTAACAGTAATGGGTTGGGTTCAGAAGAGCCGTAATAAAGGTGGAATCATATTTACTGATCTTCGTGACAGAACAGGAATACTTCAGATCATATTTGAAGAGGCTGACTGCGGAGCTGAGGTTTTTGAAAAGGCAGGAAAGCTTCGTTCTGAATTCTGTATCGCAGTTGTAGGAAAACTTGAGAACAGATCGGGAGCAGCCAATGAAGATCTTACAACAGGAGCTTTTGAAGTACGCGCAAAGGAGCTTCGTATCCTTTCAGAGTCAGAGGTTCCTCCATTCCAGATCGAATCAGAATCAAAGACAAAGGAAGATCTGAGACTTAAATACAGATTTCTGGATCTGAGACGTCCTGACCTTCAGAGAAATATCATAGTAAGAAGCAGAATCTGCAATGTTGTCCGAAACTATATGCAGGACAATGGTTTTCTGGAGATCGAGACACCTACACTTGTTAAGTCATCACCTGAGGGTGCACGTGATTATCTCGTTCCAAGCCGTGTATGGCCGGGTAAGTTCTATGCACTTCCACAGTCACCTCAGCTCTTCAAACAGCTGCTTATGTGCTCGGGATATGACAGATATTTCCAGCTTGCACGCTGCTACAGAGATGAGGATTTAAGAGCAGACCGCCAGCCTGAATTTACACAGATCGATATGGAGCTTTCATTTGTCGATGTTGATGATGTCATCGCTGTCAATGAAGGCCTTCTTCAGAAGCTCTTCAAGGATGTGCTTGATGTAGATGTACAGCTTCCGATCCAGAGAATGACATGGGCTGAAGCTATGGACAGATTCGGTTCAGATAAGCCTGATCTCAGATTCGGAATGGAACTTAAGGACATCGCTGAAGAAGTTAAGGAATGCGAATTTGCAGTATTTAAGGGTGCGCTTGAAAACGGCGGATCAGTAAAGGGAATCAATGCCAGCGGTCAGGCAGGAATGCCGCGCAAGAAGATTGATGCTTATGTAGACTTTGCCAAGGGATACGGAGCAAAGGGTCTTGCTTATCTTGCTATCGAAGAGGACGGAAGCTTCAAGTCATCATTTGCAAAATTCATGAAGCCGGAAGAACTTGATGCGATTGTCAGGAAACTCGAAGGCAAGCCGGGAGATATGCTTTTCTTCGCAGCAGATAAGAAGGCATTGGTATGCAGCGTGCTCGGAGCGCTCAGATGCAAGCTTGCTGAGGATCTCGGACTTCTCAGGAAGGACGATTTCAGATTCCTCTGGGTTACTGAGTTCCCGCTTCTTGAGTGGTCGGAGGAAGAGAACAGATTCAAGGCTATGCATCATCCGTTTACTATGCCTATGGATGAGGACTGGCAGTATATAGATTCCGACCCGGGCAGAGTACGCGCCAAGGCATATGATATCGTACTGAACGGAGTTGAGATCGGCGGAGGTTCTGTAAGAATCCATCAGAATGATATTCAGGAGAAGATGTTCGAGGTTCTCGGACTTTCAAAGGATATAGTAAATGCAAGATTCGGATATCTGCTTGAAGCTTTCAAGTACGGAGTACCGCCTCATGCAGGCCTTGCATACGGACTTGACCGTGTTGTCATGCTTATGCTCGGACAGGATTCTATCAGGGATGTTATTGCATTCCCGAAGAACAAGGATGCGGTATGTCTGATGACCAATACTCCTGATCTTGTTGATGATCAGCAGCTTATTGATCTGAATATTGCATGCACACCTGTTGAGGAGTAATTATGAATAATTCCAGAATACTTGTAGTAGATGATGAAGAGCGTGTGAGAAAGCTCGTTAAGGATTTTCTTGCAATCAAGGGATATGCGGTGCTTGAGGCCGGTAACGGTCAGGAGGCGGTGGAGAAGTTCCTTGAGGATAAGAATATCGATCTTATCATACTTGATGTTATGATGCCGGTGATGGACGGGTATGAAACACTTAAAACTATCCGTAAGTATTCCAGAGTCCCGGTAATAATGCTTACTGCAAGGACTGATGAGGAGGATGAACTCAGAGGCTTCGGGCTTGAAGCAGATGAATATATCGGAAAGCCGTTCAGCCCCAAGATACTTGTAGCAAGGGTTGAAGCGATACTCAGAAGATTCAATGATGCAGCCGGAGAAACCATAGAGGCCGGCGGTATCATTATGGATAAGAGTGCGCATACAGTGACAGCAGACGGAAAGCCTGTCGAACTCAGTGTGAAGGAGTATGACCTGCTTCAGTATTTTATCGAGAATCAGGGCAAGGCACTGAGCAGGGAGAGTATACTTACAAGTGTATGGAACTATGATTATTTCGGAGATGCCAGAACGATAGATACCCATGTTAAAAAGCTTCGCGCAAAGCTCGGGGACAAGGGTGAATATATCAGGACCATCTGGGGCATGGGATATAAGTTTGAGATTGACTGATCAGGGTCAGCGGCGATAGAGATCATCATTTCTAAAAGGAGTATGATATGGCAAAGAAGGTTAGATGGGGAGTAATCGGATGCGGTGGAATAGCACGTATCAGAACGATACCGGGTATGCTTTTAACGGAAAATGCAGAGCTTGTTTCTGTAATGGATCTGAACAGAACAATTGCAGAGGAGGTCAAAGAGCAGTTCGGTGCGCAGAAAGCATATGACAAGGCTGAGGAGCTGCTTGAGAATGATGAGCTGGATGCAGTTTATATCGCCACCCCTGTATTTACACATGCACCTCTGACAAAGCTTGCTGCAGACTACGGCAAGAATGTGCTTTGCGAAAAGCCGCTCGGACTGGATGCAGATGAGGCACTTGGCGTTGTGGAATACTGTAAGGAGAAGGGAGTTCTTCTTTCAGTAGACCTTATGATGAGATACGGAACGCATGTTAATAACATGAAGAAGGCACTTGCATCAGGAGAGATAGGACAATTCGTATCAGGCGATGCCAGATTCTCATGTTGGGTTCCGAACTCAGGCTGGATGACCACAAAGGAGCGTGCCGGAGGCGGTCCGCTCATGGATATGGGAATTCATCTTATAGATCTGTTCCGCTATATCACGGACATGGAGGTTACGGATGTAATCGCACTCAATGAGACGATTTCATTTAAGGATCAGGCATATACCGTGGAGGATTCATCGACGATTACGATGAGGATGGAGAATGGTGCACAGTTAGTGGTATTTACTCATTTCAACATTCCTGATACAGCAGGCAAATGGACGATGAATCTGTACGGAACCAAGGGAAGACTGCTCGGGGATAAGATGATAGGTCAGATCGATGAAGGCTCACTCTGGGAGCTTGCTCTTAAGGAAGGTGAGGATGATTTCTTCATGGAGCCCGTCGAAGGCAATCGTATAGGAAAGGAAATAAAGTCAGAATTCGGAAATATGTATACCTGCAATCTGACGGCATTTAGTGATGCCATACTGAACGGAAGTACTGATTACATCGACCCGATGGAGTGCGTGAAGGATCAGAGAGTCATCGATGCATGTTATAAGAGCAGCAGTGAGAGAACAGCAGTTAAGGTACAGCTGTAATTGTAAAAACGGGAGCTGATATGAGCAGAGAGATTTTTATTTCCGTCGACGGCGGAGGAACAAAAACCGAATTCTGTATTTATAACAGGCAGACGGGAGAGTATTCATCTGCATTTTACAGCGGTTCAAATTATAAAAATGATGACAACCGTGAAGGGAAAATGGATATTGCCAGTCAGTTCATGAAGACACTGAAGGATGGAAATATCACATTCGATGATCTCGGAGGCGTGGTGTTCGGACTGTCGGGTGTTGATTCTGAAAAGGACATGGAGTATTACCGTGAACTGATATTCGGAACGGGAATAAATCCTGAAAAGGTCATCATCTGCAACGACTGCGAGTACACTCTCCGAGGACTGGTTGACGGTGACGGCATAGCGGTTGTATGCGGAACCGGAGGTATAACCTACGGTATCTGTGACGGAAAACCTTACCGTACCGCAGGGTGGGGTATGCCATATTCTGATCTCGGATGCGGAACCTGGATAGGCGGTGAGATAATCAAGGAAGCGATACAGAGACTTGATGAGGGACTGGGAGACGATGACCCGGTGATAGGAATTGTAAAAAGGTTCAGGACTGATGATGCACCGCTTCAGTGGACATTAAATGAGCTGGATGTACCGACTGTCGCATCGGCAGCATTTGATGCGATAAAGCTTGCGGAGGCCGGAGATGCCACCTGTCAGGAAATAGTGCTTGAAGCGGCTTTCCATATCGCAGGCTATATCAGAACTACATTTACAAAGATGAATTTCAAAGGGGATACACTGAAGATAGTTTATGCCGGGGGCGTAAACAAAAGTCCATATTTTCGCGGGCTTCTGGAGCCGATAGTGCAGAAGATGCTGGGAAGAACTAAAATCGAATGGATAGTTCCGACGGAAACCGCTGCAAGAAGCGGAATCAACTACATAATGAGAGAGAAAAGCCGCTGATTCACAGCGGTTTTTTGATATGCGGATGCAGATAACACTGTAATTCAGTCAATTTCATTAAATTCCCTACTGTCTATGGTACATTGATAATTTTTATGTTACACTACATATGGTATGTGATACTGTTGCGATTACTATGAAAAATAAGGCGGATGAAGAAAAAATCAGAGATATGATCGAGCTTGCCAGATATGAGCAGGAGGAGGGGAAGAAGAACTATATCATCAATTCCTACTTCGGATTCGATTATGTGGAAAGGCATATGCTGGGTGGGTTTGCAGCCTATACGATATGCTTTCTTCTGGTTTTGGTGATCGTGGTTTTCTGCAAATTTGATGATATCATGGGTCAGACAAATGTCCTTAAAATACTTGAAATGTTCAGACCGTTTATCGGATATTATGTAGCCGGACTTCTGGTTTATGAGCTGATCATAGTGATAGTGAATATCATTCAGTACTCGCGGGGAAAACGCAGTATCAGATTCAATTCATCAGAACTCAGAAGATTCGGAAGAAAGTTTTATTCAGAAAGCTAAGGCAGGAAGAGAACAGATGGAAGTCCTGATAAAAATCAAAGACTGGATGAAGGCATTTTACGGAAAGTTCGATATCATTATCGTAACCTTAGTTAAGTTTGCCATTGCTTTCATCGCACTGAAGCTTATCAGTGACAGGATGTGTTATGTCAGCCTGTTTGAGAATCCATTTCTGCTTGTGATTATCGCACTGGTATGTTCACTGCTTCCTTTCGGGCTCATGGCTGCAGTGCTTTCACTGTGTGTGCTCGCAAATGTATACAAGGCATCTTTTGAGATAGCAGTGATATTGGGCTTGTTTCTTATTATCATTGCACTGATGTATTACAGTTTTCATCCGGGTGACCCGGTAGTGCTTATACTGACACCGATTATGTTTGCACTTAAGGTTCCGTTCATCATTCCGCTTATGGTGGGACTGGCCGGAGGTATCATTTCCATAATTCCGGTCAGCTGCGGAATAGTGGTTTACTATCTTTTGGTATTCGTAAAAGGGAATCCGGCAGTCATCGCTCTGGATGATAAAATCGACATTCTGAGCATGCCGGGAAAGTTCCTTTCGATAATTGATACCGTAGTAAAGAATAAAGAGATGTGGATGCTTGTTGCAGTATTTGCAGCAGTCATTGCGATGGTTTATGTTATCAGGAGACTGCCGTTTAAATTTTCATGGTTTGTCGCAGCAGGACTGGGAACTCTCATTATGGTATTTGCAGATATTGCCATGAAGCTTGATATGTCGATCATCATGATCATAGTATCCTGCTTTGCTGCATGCATATTTATCATTTTTACTTATGATGTAGATTATAAGGGAACACAGCGTCTTCAGTTTTCTGATGACGATTACTATTATTATGTCACTGCAGTACCGAGACTTTCAGCTGAAACATTTGATGGAGTTAAGGCAGGAAGAAAGCCTGCAAAACGTACCGGCAGGACATCTGATAAAACGGAAGTCAAAAAGAGAGATATTCCGATAGATTTCTAAAAGAAAGGAGAGCATATGGACACAATAATTGAATATGTGAATTCTTGCGCATCTCTTTTTCCAAGGATTTCTTTTGCGAATATATTTGAGATCATTGTGATCGCATTTCTTATTTATGTGATTCTGGCATGGATCAAGGATTCAAAAGCCTGGGCACTGCTTAAGGGAATTGCAGTCATACTTGCATTTATCATACTGTGCGTTCTGCTTCGGCTTGATACCTTGCTTTGGATATTCGGAAAGATTGCAACTGTAGCAGCTGTTGCGGTTATCATTATCTTTCAGCCGGAGCTTCGCAAGGCACTTGAACAGCTCGGAAGCGGGAATCTGCTTCATAAGTTTATTCCTTCGCAGGAAGAACGCCAGACAGGATTTACGGAGAAGACGGCAAATGAAATCGTAAAGGCTGCATTTGAACTCGGTAAGACGAGGACGGGTGCGCTCATCGTCATCGAAAACACTGATACTCTTGAGGATATTGAGAGAACAGGTATAGCGATAGACGGTATAGTATCCAGCCAGCTTCTCATCAATATTTTTGAACATACCACTCCGCTTCATGACGGTGCTGCAGTAGTAAGAGGTAATCTGATCACAGCAGCTACATGCTACCTGCCGCTATCAGATAATATGAGCATCAGTAAGTCATATGGAACCAGACACAGAGCAGCTCTCGGAATCGGTGAGGTCACAGATTCTCTGACAGTGGTGGTTTCCGAGGAGACAGGTAAGGTTTCAGTTTCCTCAAGGGGCATACTGAATGTCATGAGTGATCCTGACAGACTGAGAGAAGAATTATATAAACTGACAGACACCGTAGGAAAGAAAGAAAAAAAGAATTCAGGTTTCCTGAGCAAAATAAAAATCAAAAAGAACAAATGAAAAATATTCTGACAAAAAACATAGGACTAAAGATAGTATCGCTTATCGTTGCGGTTCTGGTTTGGATGATTGTTGTCAATATATCTAATCCGGAAATCAAGGCAAGCAAGACTGTACAAGTCGATGTGGAAAATGAAGACGTGATTCTGAATGCCGGCAAAACTTATGAGCTTGCCGGAAATACCACAGTCACGGTTTCTTACAGTGTCAGAACACGAGATGAATATAAAATCAAATCATCAGATTTCAGAGTGTATGTTGACATGAAGGAACTGTATGATATCACCGGAGCAGTTCCGGTCAATGTTGAAGTTGTCAATAACAAGGATCTGATTCTGGAGGCATCTGCAAAGCCCAGTGTACTCAGGGTGAAGATCGAGGATGTGATTCAGTCAGTTAAGACTGTTGAATACGAATTTGAAGGAACTCCGAAGGACGGATATGCGATTGGATCAGTCAATCTGTCACCCGAGACAGTCACTGTAAGCGGACCGGCATCTCAGGTAAGTCAGATTAAATCTGTAAGGATTATCATCAATGTCGAAGGAGTAAATGAGGATGTAAACGGAACAGCTATTCCATTGTTCTTTGATGCATCAGGAAGAACCATAGATATTGATAACACTGATGTTACAGTGAACCATTCTGCGATAGATTACAGTCTCACAACACTTATCGGAAAATCAGTTCCGGTACAGTATGAGGTGGGTGGAAGTCCGGCACAGGGATACAGCTTCATAGGCGTGGACGGAAGCATCAAGGATGTAGTCATAAGAGGCTCCAAGGCTGAACTTGCAGAGGTCAACAGTATAGTGGTTCCGTCATCAGCACTTGATCTGGGCGGCACCTCCGTCAATAAGGAAGTACAGGTCGATCTTGCAAGGTATGTTCCCGGAAATGTCAGAATAGTCGGTGATTCAGTATCCAATGTTGTAATGAAGATCGAAGGCCAGCAGGATAAGCATTTTTCTATAAACAGTACTCAGATAGCAGTAAATAATGCGGTGGAGGGTCTCGAGTACCTGATCGAACCGATCACTATCGGTGTGGTGCTTGGAGGAATAAGGAGCGATCTTGATGCGCTTGATCCTCATGAGATACTTGGAAGCATAGATGTTGAAGGAATCACTGAAGAGGGCGTATATCCGACAGAGATCACATTCACACTTCCGGCCGGATATGTGGTTAAATCATATTCTCCGGTGACTGTTAAAATCACAGGCGAGCCGGTAGTGAAGGAGACAGAAGCATCAGGAACAGAAGCGGATGAGATTTTTGATGAGAATGACGAAATAATAGCTTCTGATGATCCGGTTGATGAGGCGGAAACGGAATCCGAAGGTGAGACCGAAACAGAGGCATCGACAGAAGCAGTAACGGAAGCAGCAGATAACGATACTGAGGTATCTTCAGAAAATTGATGATAATAGCATATATAATTGCATATCTTGCATCATATATGTCAGCATCAGCCGGGCATTATTATTTGTCCGGCATAATTCTTGTATTGATGGCGCTTGCACTCTATGCCATGGATTATCTTAGGACGAAGAATATCATTAATCTCAGAGGTCTTTTCGCTTTGGGATTTCTCGGAGGCGAAGGTATAGCCTGCTTAAAGCTTTCATATCTTGAGACGGATTGGGCACCTGTTACGTGGCTGTGTTTTTTCTTTGCATTTATCGTGTTCTACCTTGTATATGAGCTTATTCTGATTAACCGAAGCAGGATACAGACAAGGCTGAAGATAAACAAAAAAACAGAAAGGTCTGCGCGTGTACTTGACTGTAAAAACCTTATGATATGTACCATAGCGCTTACCGGAATATCCATTGCATGCTTTGTTTTCGAGGCGGTCGTACTTGGATACATTCCGCTTTTTGTCAGGGGAGTACCGCATGCTTATTCGTATTTCCATATCTCAGGAGTTCATTATTTTACTGTATCATGTGTACTGGTACCGGCACTTGCGGTCATATGGTTATTAAAGAATGATGCAAAGAAAAAATCAGAATCGGCACTGATGGTGATATGTATGCTTGCGGCATTTGCGATTCCGCTTCTGTGCGTGTCACGTTTTCAGTTTATTTTTGCAGTGGTCATGACAGCATTTACCTATATCGTGATCAGAAGAAATATATCTGTAAAGCTCGTGCTTGCGGCAGTAGTTGTCGGAGCGGCAGCATTTGCCCTGCTGAGTGTTGCAAGAAGTCATGACGCAGACTATCTGAATTCTATATTTGAGATGAAGATAGCGCTTCCTGTGGATATAAGCAGAATATATATTTATATCGCAAATAACTATGATAATTTCGATTGCATGGTCAGAGAGCTTCCGGCACATACGATGGGGCTTAAGATGATGTTCCCCGTGTGGGCACTTACAGGACTTAAATTCGTGTGTCCTCAGCTGGTATCATTTCCGCTTTTCCTGACGAAGGAGGAGCTGACAACTCTGACTATGTTCTATGATATGTATTATGATTTCGGAATGACAGGTGTCTTTATAGGATCAGGGCTTGTCGGAGCTGCAGCATTTGTTATCGAGAGTCTGACTATGGAGAGAGACGATCCTATGGCAGCCATGTTTTTTTCACAGTTCGCGATCTACATGATGCTTGCATTTTTCACCACATGGTTCTCTAACCCGACCACATGGTTTTATTTTGTGATCACGGCAATAGTTTATTTTATATGTATGAGAAAGGCGATAGTAAGAGAGTAAAAGCAAGAGAGTAAAAGCAAGAGAGCAATAGTAGTTTTTTTTCTGAATAATCAAAAGAGGAGGAAGAAAAATGAAACAAAGGGTTAATGGATTTGAGGCGGTAGGGAACGGACTGATGCAGGCGGGTATCACGAGAGTAATGATAAGTCTGCGCGAATGGGACAGCAGGATGAGCGATATCCTGGGACAGCAAAAGACACATAAGACAAGTATAGAAACACTGAAGAGAACTGAAGAGGCGATCGACAGTGCTTCTTTTTTTTCACAGAAAGGTGAGAATGCTGCATGCCTGATACGTGAAGATGCGGTATATAAACTTGCGCCGCTGCTTGAGGAGTATTCAGTATCAGGCACATTGATTTTTATCATCATCGGGGAAGAAAAGTATAAATACATGAAGATCATTTCGCTTTATGGTGTGGATTACAGCATAGCATATGATCTGAAGATGATTCCGGAAATGCTCTGTAATGCGGCGGAATATTCGAGACTTGCCGGAAAGCCGGCGGTATTGTATGTCTCCCAGAGAATGCTGATCAGCAGTATGTGGGTGGATGTGAAGTCTATATATGGCAGAGGAGCTGCAGGCGGAAGGCTGTCTATGCGAAGGCAGAGAGCAGAAAAGATCATCGCGAAGTATGAACATACATGTGCAGATGAGCGACTGGTGATAGCAGTGCCGGGTGATCTGACTGACCTTGCTTTAAATAAGATACATAAGACGAATAGGACAGATACTATTGTGGTCTGGAATATGGATCTGCTTCGAAGCAGTAAGATGTATTCTCTGCCATTAAGACGCAGGCGTACACTTGTCATTGAAAAGGGACGATCGCTTATGCATGTACCGGTAGACGGAGAGAAGAGCAGAAGAGTCGTGATCAAAAACAGTTTCAGCAGCTTTGAGGAGGAGATCGAAAAAGCGATAGATGATTTTATCAGAGATTATCCGGATGTCTGCCGCAGTACTGATGAGGTCATTTATGATGAGGATGGTAATACTGCACTGAGAGTCAGAATTTCCGAATCCGGATACGGATACGGTGATGAGACTATGTGTCCCGGATGTATCTATAGAAGATATGTGGCTGAAGCTCTTGCATCAGGGAGGTACTCCTCTTACAGTGAGGATTTTTTCTGCAGCAGAAGAATGGCACATGTGGTGACAGGCATCAGTAATCCGGATGTCAGATTAGTGAATCATCCTGCAGTGAGTGAGGTTGTGTTTACGAACAGAGAGAACGCGGAGTACGCGGGAGCAGCGGAGGTTTCGTATATGGAAGCGAAATGCTTGCGGGACGGGAACATTGCACATGAAAAAAGTGTGTGCCGGATAGTGACGGAAAGATGCGACGGATGCGGGAAATGCAGCAGGCTGACGGGGTGCCCGGCGATATGGAGGAAGGGCCTGAGAATGTTTATAGATGAAAAGGCATGCACAGGCTGCGGTTTGTGTGCCGAAAAATGCGAAGGGAGGGCGATAGAGTATGCCGGCAAGGGTGAATAAGATCATAATATGCGGATTTGATTTTCGGAAAACCGAGGCACTGGCGCGCAGGATGGAGAAGATATACGGAATGAGGGAATGCAGTATTGTATATGTTCCTGACGGGAATTATCGCGAGGACAGGATGACTGCACATGTGATTTCCTCGGGTGGCGGCGACAATATTTTCAGGTATATCCGCAAGCATGAAGCGGATGTGATTTATTCCGGAAGTGTATATGATGCCTATAGGAATTTTCCCTGGATAAATTCACGCGGACGCATCATGGTAGAGGACGGTGACAGTGCGGGAGAAGCCCCGGGTTTTCCTGACGGAATGGCCGAAGAATACCTGAAAGTACAGGTGGAGATGGGGTATGTACAAACATTTATACATTGTAAATCCATACTGGCGGATGTATAATAAAATCATCTACGTGTCGGCTTTGCGGCACATGAAAATAAGGAGGATTATTAATGGCTCGTTTAAGTGAAGCGGCTGAAGCCCAGATCATCTCTATCTGCGAAAGATACAAAGATGAGAAGACACCTCTTATGATGATCCTTAGTGACATCCAGAAGGAATATGGCTACATTCCACTTGAGGTTCAGGAACTGGTTTCAGAAAAAACAGGTATCTCCGTAGCTGAAATTTACGGAGTAGTAACATTCTAT
>JAZLHO010000021.1:0-6163 GCA_045616865.1 Lachnospiraceae bacterium
GTAACAGATGACGAGCAAATATGAGTTGGCACTTGTAATTAACGGACAGCTCGAAGAAGATGCTAAGGCAGCGGCTCTCGAAAAGGTACAGGGTTACATCACAAGATTTGGTGGCACTGTAACTAATGTTGATGATTGGGGCAAAAAGAGATTTGCATACCCGATTCAGAAGCAGAACGAGGGTTTCTATTATTTCATCGCATTCGAGTCAGATGATCCGAACTGCCCTAATGAACTCGAAGACAACGTACGCATTATGGAGCAGGTTGTCAGATATCTTGTCGTTAAGCAGGAAGCTTAACTCGGAAAGAGAGAGTTTATGAACAGAGTTATTTTGATGGGTAGACTGACAAGGGATCCCGATTTAAGATACAGTACAGGTGAGCGCCAGATGGCAATTGCAAGATATACGCTTGCAGTAGACCGCAGAGGCAGATCACGTGCAGCTGACGGAACAGAACAGACGGCAGATTTCATCAACTGCGTAGTATTCGATAAGGGTGCTGAATTCGCAGAGAAGTATTTTAAGCAAGGGATGAGAGTACTTGTTTCAGGCAGACTCCAGACAGGAAGCTATACAAACAAGGACGGACAGAAGGTTTATACCACAGATGTAATCGTGGATGATCAGGAATTCGCTGACAGCAAGAATTCAGGCGATGGCGGAACAGGATATTCCCGTCCGGCACCGGCTCAGGCTGCAAGTGACGGATTCATGAACATTCCAGACGGAGTGGAGGACGAAGGACTTCCATTCAACTAATAACAAAAGGGGACGAAAAAATGGCTTTTAATAAAGAAAACAAGGCAGATGCTCCAAGAAGAAAACCGGGCATGGGCATGCATGCAAGAAGAAAGAAAGTATGCATCTTCTGTACAGAGGATAAGACTATAGATTACAAGGATATCGCAACACTTAGAAAATATGTTTCAGAGCGCGGAAAGATCCTTCCTCGCAGAGTAACAGGAACATGCGCAAAGCATCAGCGCGATATCACTACAGCAATCAAGCGTGCAAGACATATCGGTCTTATGCCATATGTAGTTGAGTAAAAAGAACTTAAAACAGTCGATCCGGTGGATTGGATCGGATAAGTCATGAGCTGGTCCTTCGGATCAGCTCATATCGTTTCTGACAGGAACGGTATACAATAAAAAACAGAGGAGATATATCATGAGAGTCGGTATCGGTAATGATCATGCAGCAGTTAATTTCAAGAACATTCTTAAGGAATATCTTGAGGGGAAGGGATACGAGGTAATCGATTACGGTTCAACAGACCCACAGGCAAAGGATGACTATCCGGATTTTGGACAGACAGTGGCAGAGGCGCTTACAGCAGGAAAGATTGATAAGGGAGTGCTGATTTGCGGAACAGGAGTAGGTATCTCACTTGCAGCAAACAAGGTTCCGGGAATCCGCTGCGGAGTATGCTCAGACACAGCAACAGCACGTCTTATAGTTCAGCATAATAATGCAAATATAATCTCTCTTGGCGAGAGAATCGTGGGTGTAGAGCTGGCAAAGGATATTCTTGATTCCTTCTTCTCGGCAGAGTTTGAAGGCGGACGTCATGCACGCCGCGTTGATAAAATCACCGCAATCGAAGAGAAGTATAATAAGTAATTCATTTTGCATATCGGAAAAAAGAGAAATGAAATGAAATCAGATAAGAAAAGTATTACATCGCTCGTGATGATGGGTATATTGACGGCTATCGTCATTATCCTGCAGTTGTGGCTGCAACTTCCAATCTTCGGAATCGCTACACTTTCAACTGTATTGGTTCCGATCGTCATAGGAGCAATATTATATGGACCGTCTGCGGGGGCGTGGCTTGGACTGGTTTTTGCCGGAACAGTAATCCTGAGCGGACAGGCGGCACCTTTTATGGCGGAAAATGGAGTGGGAACAGTTCTCATGGTTATCGTCAAAGGTGTTGCATGCGGCGCGGCAGCAGGAATTGTCTATAAGATATTCTCAAAGAAGAATAACAATTTGGCTGTATTGCTTGCAGCAATTGTGGCACCTGTGGTCAACACAGGAATATATGTCATAGGAAGTACGTTTCTCTATGACAACGAGGCTCAGAAGCTGTTCCTGACGGTTGCGGTTCTGTTTAATTTTATCGCAGAGCTGGTTTTCAATATCATTTTAAACCCTGCAATACTGTTTTTGACAAATTATGTTAAAAAGGGTCATACTTAACAGAATATCGGAATTATCGTATGGCGGATCGGGCGTTTCTTCGAAATGCCCGATCATATTTATATAATAGAAAATTTCATCAGACACAATACAAGGAATGGCTGTCATAATTAACAAAAAACACAAAAAACTTTTGTGAACAATCAATAATAAGTGAATATTCACCGGAAAATGCATAAATATACATAAATATGCAGAAAAACAGCAAAATATTTAAAAAATATGCAAAAATGTATTGACATGTGAATATTTAGAGAGTATCATTACGGCATCGAAAGAAAACCAGTATATAAAAATGGTTTCAGATAACACAAGATATATGAGACATAAGTTTCAGGAGGAAGTATTATGAAAAAGATTTTAGCAATCACACTTGCAGCAGTTATGGTTCTTTCACTTGCAGCATGCGGAGGAAAGAAGGAGGAAGCAGCTGCAGCAACAGAGGCAGCAGTTAAGACAGTTCAGGCAGGAAAGCTTATCATGGCAACAAATGCAGCATTCCCTCCATATGAGTTCGTAAGTGATGAAGATGGTAAGACAATCGTAGGTATCGATGCAGAAATCGCAGGGATGATTGCAAGCGAGCTCGGACTTGAACTTGAGATCCAGGATATGGAGTTTGCATCGATTCTTACAGCAGTACAGACAGGTAAGGTTGATATAGGTCTTGCAGGCATGACAGTTACAGAAGAGCGTCTTCAGAATGTAAACTTCACATCAACATATGCTAAGGGAGTTCAGTCTATCATCGTTCCTGAAGGAAGCGACATCAAGTCAGTTGATGACCTGGCAGGTCACAAGATCGGCGTTCAGGAGTCAACTACAGGACATATCTACTGCGAAGATGATTTCGGCGCAGAGAATGTAACAGCTTATTCAAACGGTGCTATGGCAGTTCAGGCACTTCTTGCAGGAAATGTTGACTGTGTAGTTATCGATAACAACCCGGCAAAAGCACTTGCAGAGAAGAACGAAGGCCTTCTGGTTCTTGATACAACATATGTTGAAGAAGACTATGCAGGAGCAGTTTCAAAAGACAATAAGGAACTCCTTGATGCTATGAACAAGATACTTGATGCAAAGATTGCTGACGGAACAGTTCAGAAGATTATTGATAAATACATCAAGGCAGATTAATGGTATTACTGTTGTGCATAAACAGAATATAAAAAAAGGGGCGGAACCAACCGTCCCTTGTTCGATGTTTTAATATATTGTATTTATATGAGTTAGGAGCATATTTATGGAAAAGTTTTTAGCGGATTTTCAACAGACATTCATAGATGCCGAACGTTGGAAAGCACTGCTCAGCGGACTGGGTGTAACACTGAAGATCACATTCCTGGCACTTATACTCGGAGTGGTTCTCGGTGTTCTGGTTGCTGTTGTAAGGTCTTCACACGATCAGCTTGAAATGCAGCATAAGAAGAATACCCCGCTCAATATCCTCAATGCGATCTGTCAGGTATATCTGACAATCATCAGAGGAACACCGGTTATGGTTCAGCTTCTTATCATGTATTTCGTCATTCTGGCATCATCAACGAATACAACACTTGTGGCAACGCTTACATTCGGTATCAACTCCGGTGCGTATGTTGCCGAAATCATACGAAGCGGAATCATGTCAGTCGATAAAGGACAGACGGAAGCAGGACGAAGCCTTGGACTGTCATATGTTCAGACCATGTCTCATATCGTCATACCGCAGGCTATCAAGAATATCCTTCCTGCATTGGGTAATGAGTTTATCGCATTGCTGAAGGAGACTTCGATCGTCAATATCATCGGTATGAAGGATATCACTAAGTGGGCTATGAATGTGCAGGGAAGAACATACCAGGCATTTATGCCATTCCTCGGAATTGCAGCTATTTATCTGGTACTGGTACTTGGACTTACCAAACTTGTAGCACTTATGGAAAGGAGGTTGAATCCGGATGTTGAATCAGACAAACAGCACAACCGTGATAAGCACTGAAGATCTTAAGGTGTATTTCAAGAATGGAAAAATCAAGGCACTTGATGGTGTTACTGCAGAAATTAAAAAGGGAGAGGTAGTTGTAGTTATAGGACCCTCGGGAAGCGGCAAATCAACTTTCCTGAGAAGCCTGAATATGCTTGAATTCCCGACCGCCGGAAAGATCATCTTCGATGGAACAGATCTTACTTCTGAGAAGATCAATATCGATAAGCACAGACAAAAAATGGGAATGGTGTTCCAGCATTTCAATCTGTTCCCGCATATGACAATCATCAAAAATATGACTCTTGCACCGGTTCAGCTTAAAAAGATGAGCGAGCAGGAAGCACAGGCTAAAGCACATGAGCTTCTGGACAGAGTAGGACTTGATGACAGAGCAGATGCGTATCCAAGCCAGTTATCGGGTGGACAGAAACAGCGTGTCGCAATCGTCCGTGCACTCGCAATGGAACCGGAGGTAATGCTTTTTGATGAACCTACATCAGCTCTTGATCCGGAAATGGTTGGTGAAGTTCTGGATGTAATGAAAGAACTTGCCAAGGCAGGGATGACGATGGTAGTCGTAACACATGAGATGGGATTTGCACGTGAAGTTGCCGACAGAGTACTGTTTATGGCAGATGGCAAGTTAGTGGAAGAAGGAACTCCGGAGCAGATATTCGGAAATCCCCAGAGCCTGCGACTTCAGGATTTCCTGTCGAAGGTGTTGTGATTTTATATTATGGATTAAATAAAAAGAAAGAAGATAGAACAATGGACAAATCAAAAATTAAAAAAGTTGTACTCGCATACTCAGGCGGACTTGATACCTCAATTATCATTCCGTGGCTGAAAGAAAATTATAACAACTGCGAAGTAATTGCAGTAGCTGGCAACGTAGGTCAGGCAGATGAGCTCGAGGGCCTCGAGGAAAAAGCCATCAAGACCGGCGCAAGCAAGCTTATCGTTGCAGACCTCGTAGACGAGATGGTTGACGATATCATCATCCCATCAATCAAGATGGATGCAAAATACGAGACATACCTTCTCGGAACAGCATTTGCACGTCCGGTCATCGGAAAGAAGCTTGCAGAGATAGCGATCGCCGAGGGAGCTGATGCAATCGCACACGGAGCAACAGGCAAAGGCAATGATCAGGTTCGTTTCGAGCTTGCAATCAAACGCTTCGCACCGGATATCCCGATCATCGCCCCGTGGCGTGAGTGGGACATCAAGAGCCGTGATGAAGAGATAGACTATGCAGAGGCACACAATGTTCCGCTTAAGATCAACCGTGAGACAAACTATTCAAAGGATAAGAATCTCTGGCACTTAAGCCATGAAGGTCTTGACCTTGAAGATCCGGCAAACGAGCCACAGTACGCAAAGAAGGGATTCCTCGAGATGGGAGTTGCTCCGGAACAGGCACCGGATGAACCGACATATGTAACTATCGATTTCGAGGCGGGCGCACCTGTAGCACTTGACGGCGAAAAGATGAAGGCATCTAAGATCATCGAGAAGTTAAATGTAATCGGCGGAGCAAACGGAATCGGTATCATCGATATCGTAGAAAACCGTCTGATAGGTATGAAGGACCGCGGCGTATATGAGACTCCCGGCGGAACAATCCTTTACTTCGCACATGAGCACCTCGAGATGCTTACAGTAGATAAAGAAGTACTTCACGAGAAGCAGAAGCTTGCAATAGATTATGCAGATCTTATCTACAACGGCAAGTGGTACTCACCGCTTCAGGAAGCACTTACAGCATTTGCAAATGAAAGCAACAAGTTCGTAACAGGATCGGTTAAGCTTAAACTCTACAAGGGCAACATCATTCCTGCAGGAACAACATCACCATATTCACTCTACTCAGAGAATATCGTAACCTTCGGCGAGAGCGACTTCGATCAGGCACAGTCAGCAGGCTTCATCAACATCTGGGGACTTCCTACAAAGGTTCAGGCTCTCCGCGAGCAGGGCAGACT
>JAZLHO010000022.1:0-6751 GCA_045616865.1 Lachnospiraceae bacterium
GTATGATCGCAGGACTTGAGGAGATCTCAGCAGGTGAGCTTTATATCGACGGCAAGGTAGTCAATGATATTGCTCCCAAGGACAGAGATATTGCCATGGTTTTCCAGAACTATGCTCTGTATCCTCATATGACGGTTTATGACAATATGGCTTTCTCACTTAAGCTGAAGAAGACACCAAAGGATGAGATCGACAAGAAGGTCAGAGAGGCAGCTGCCATCCTTGACATCACCCAGTATCTCGAGAGAAAGCCGAAGGCTTTATCAGGCGGTCAGAGACAGCGTGTTGCTATCGGCCGTGCAATAGTACGTAATCCTAAGATACTTCTTATGGACGAGCCGCTTTCAAATCTTGATGCAAAATTACGTAACCAGATGAGAGCGGAGATATTAAAGCTTCGTGAAAAAATAAAGACAACATTTGTATATGTAACACATGATCAGGTTGAGGCTATGACACTCGGTGACAGAATCGTCATCATGAAGGACGGTTTCATCCAGCAGATCGGAACACCGCAGGAGGTATTCAATCATCCGTATAACCTCTTCGTAGCGGGATTCATCGGAACACCACAGATGAACTTCTTTGATGCAAAGCTTGGAAAGAAGGGCGAAAAGTATGTAGTTACTGTTCAGGGTAAGGATATCGAACTTCCGGCAGATAAGCAGGATAAGCTTAAAGCAATGGATAAGATTCCGGAGGATGTTGTTGTTGGTGTAAGACCGGTTCATGTAACACTTGCAGATGATGGTATCAAGGGTAAGGTTGATGTATCCGAGCTTATGGGTTCAGAACTTCATCTCCATGTTGACGCAGACGGTAAGGATGTTGTAATCGTTGTTCCGACAACTGATGTCGATGTTGCTGCATTGCATGGCACTCATAAGGAAATCGGTTTCACATTCAGACCTGAGCTTGTCAATGTATTTGACAAGGCAACGGAGAAGAACCTGTTCTGATATACAGAGATATGATTACACTCAAGCCGCATGCTTAATAAGCTGCGGCTCATGTTTTGCAAAGATAACTATATGATAGGATGATACAGATGAAAAAAGATTTTAAAGGATTTATGAAAGGTGTCAATCTCGGTGGTTGGATGTCCCACGGTCACTATGATCCCGAGCATCTTGCAACATTTATTACGGAAGAGGACGTCCGGAGAATCTCAGGGTGGGACATCGATCATGTAAGGATACCGGTAGATTATAATCTCTTTGAGGAAGAAAACGGAACAGAGGGCATAGGATACGAAGTACTGAATCGGGGAATCGAATGGTGCGATAAATATGGGATCAATGTGATAATCGATCTTCATCAGGCTGCCGGTTTTTCTTATGAACCTGCTTTCGGTGAGAGCGGGCTTTTCCAAAGCGAGAAGTATCAGCAGAGATTTTATGACTTATGGGAATCATTTGCAGTAAGATACGGAAACCGTCCGGATCACATAGCATTTGAACTGCTTAATGAGATCACAGATCCGGAATATATACCCGCATGGAATCAGATGGTCGCAACGGTATTGAAAGTCATACGTAAGCATGCTCCGGAAACAAAGGTTCTGGTAGGAAGTTATTATAATAATGCAGTCGAGGCACTGCCCGCGCTTGAGCTTCCGGATGATAAAAATCTGGTGCTTAATTTCCACTGCTATGATCCGATAGCATTTACTCATCAAAAAGCATACTGGATGCCGTGCATCAGACCTGATTATGAACTTGAATATCCATGCAGCAAAGAGAAGTATCTGGAGATTCAGAGAGAACATCCGGGACTTTTGCCACTGGACGATCCTTCGGGGCATCCGGACTTTGATGTGGATTATTTCATACAAAGGTTTGCGCCGGCAGCGGCTCTTGCCGAAGAAAAGGGATTACCTCTTTATTGTGGCGAGTACGGTGCAATCGACAGGACCGATGAAGAATCGGCTCTCAGATGGCACAACGATATACAGGCAGCGTTTGAGTATCACGGAATCGGAAGAGCGGCATGGAGTTATAAGCAGATGGATTTCGGAATCATCGACAGACCGTTACTGGAGAAGAATATAAGGTTTTAGGGGAGAACATGGTATCAATAAAAGATATTGCAACAAGATGCGGAGTTTCAGTGGCAACTGTCAGCAAAGCGCTTAATGACAAAAAAGATATCAGTGCTGACACAAAAGAGAGGATACGTCAGGTGGCCGATGAGATGGGTTACTTTTCCAATGCATTTGCAAAGGCACTCAAGACTAATCGAAGCTACAATATAGGGGTTTTGTTCGTAGATGAGCAGCACAGCGGACTGCGTCATGAGTTTTATTCATATATCCTTGAGTCTTTTAAATCATATGCAGAGCAAAAGGGATATGACATCACTTTCATACATCACAGTACTGATAACGAACATGGAAGTTACTTAAGGCATTGTCATCATCGTGGCGTTGATGGTGTCATGATAGCCTGTGTTGATTATAATCTTCCTGAAGTAAAGGAGCTTATCGCTTCTAATATTCCTATCGTCACAGTGGATTATGAGAATAAGGATGTTTACACGGTTCTTTCGGATAATACGAGAGGTATATCTGAGCTTGTCAAATATGCCTATGAATTGGGACATCGAAAAATCGCCTATATGTACGGAGACAGTGTTCCCGTTACCGATGCCAGACTGGAGGGATTTTATAAAACCTGCAGAGAACTTGATCTCGATATTCCGATGGAATATGTGATACAGAGTCCTTATCATGAGCCGGAAGTCTGTGCCGAGAACACGAGAAAATTATACGAACTTAATGACATGCCTACTTGTATTTTGTTCCCCGATGATTTTGCGGCATTGGGTGGGCTTAATGAACTTTTGGACAACGGATTCAGAGTTCCGGAAGATGTATCGGTAATAGGATATGACGGACTTATCGCTTCCAAAGTTCTGGGACTGACGACATGGAAACAAAACTCTGACATGATCGGAAAAAAAGCAGCAGAAAAGCTTATTGAAATCATAGAGGATCCTGAAACAGAAAGAACCGGGCACTATGTGGTTGAAGGAGAATTGATAAAGGGTACGACTTTAATGTCAATCACCGAGTAAGCTGTGCAAAATATACAAAAAAACAGAATAAAATAATAGAAAATGCCGAAATTTCACAAATCGATTGACCCACGGAAACGTTTAATTTAAAATTAAATAAACAACTTAATCGTTTTCGTAAAAGGACAAGATTATGAAGTTCGGCTATTTTGATGACGATAAAAGAGAATACGTAATAAGCACGCCACGTACACCGTTACCATGGATTAATTATCTTGGTTGCGGTGCTTTTTTTACACTTTTTTCCAATACTGCGGGAGGGTATTCCTTTTATAAAGATGCCAAAATGCGCAGAATCACAAGGTACAGATATAACAACTGCCCGCTTGATTCCGAGGGTTTTCATTTTTATCTCAAAGACGGAGATCAGTTGTGGAATCCGGGATGGCAGCCGGTAAAAACAGAGCTTGATGATTACAGTTGCAGACATGGATTGGGTTACTCCATAATCACCGGTGTTAAAAATCAACTGAAAGCGGAACAGACTATGTTCGTCCCGAAAGAGGATAGCTGTCTGTTGATGAAACTTTGCGTCAGCAATGACAGCAGCAAAGATAAAGAAATAGACTTGTATTTTTATACAGAGTTCTGTCTGTGGGATGAGATGGATGATTCATCAAATTTCCAGAGAAACTTTTCCACAGGTGAAGTAGAGGCAGAGGATTATGTAATCTATCACAAGACAGAATACAGAGAAAGAAGAAATCACTATTCATTTCTTTGGGCCTGTGAGCCGTGGACTGCTTTTGATACATCCAGGGATTCTTTTATCGGAGTATACGGAAGCCCCGCAGATCCCGAAGCGATTCGTGACGGCGGCTGTAAAAACAGTATCGCGCACGGATGGCAGCCTGTAGCTGCGGTGGAGTACAAACTTACGCTGAAAGCCGGAGAAAGCAAGACACTGATCTTCGGTTTGGGATATGCAGAGAATCCGGAAGATGAGAAATTCACTGCACCGGATGTACTTAACAAAACCGGAGCGATCGAAATGAAGCATCGCTACGACAGTGAAGAAAAGTTTGATATTGTATTGTCGGAACTTAAAGATTATTGGGATGAACTTCTCGGAAGATACTGCGTAAAGACAGGTGACGAAAAAGCAGACCGTATGGTCAACATCTGGAATCAGTATCAGTGCATGGTCACATTTAATTTAAGCCGCAGTGCCAGCTACTTTGAGAGCGGACGTGGACGCGGTATGGGATTCAGAGATTCCTGTCAGGATCTTTTCGGATTTGTACATATGATTCCCGAGAAAGCAAGAGAGAGGATACTGGATATCGCAGCGACGCAGATGAAGGACGGAAGCGCTTATCATCAGTATCAGCCGCTGACAAAAAAAGGAAACTCAGATATCGGTTCAGGATTCAACGATGATCCGTTGTGGCTTATCGCTGCGGCAGATGCATATATCAGCGAGACAGGCGATTTCGGCATACTGGATGAACAGGTCGATTTTGACAATAAGCCCGAGGATGCGGCTCCCCTTATGGAGCATTTGCGGCGAAGCTTTAATTACACCGTAACACATCTCGGTCCGCACGGTTTGCCGCTTATCGGCAGAGCAGACTGGAATGATTGTCTGAATCTGAATTGCTTTTCATCTAAACCGGGAGAAAGTTTTCAGATCACGGGGCCTTCCGAGGGACCGGTTGCCGAGAGCATATTCATTGGCGGTATGTTTGTTCTCTACGGTACGGCATATGCCAAAATATGTAAAGCCATCGGGGAGGATGCAGAGGCCGAAGAGTCCATGCGTCATGTCGATGAAATGAGACAGGCTATACTTAAACACGGATGGGACGGAGAATGGTTCTTAAGGGCATATGATGCATATGGCAATCCGGTAGGAAGCCATGTGTGCGAAGAGGGACAGATTTTCATCGAGCCTCAGGGCATGTGTGTCATGGCAGAAATAGGAATAAAGACCGGTGAGGCCACCAGGGCACTCGAAAGTGTCAAAGAAAGACTTGAGACAAAATACGGAATCGTACTTCTTCAGCCGGCTTATCATAAATACCATCTGGAGCTCGGAGAAATCTCGAGTTATCCTCCGGGATATAAGGAAAATGCCGGAATATTCTGCCACAACAATCCATGGATAGTCTGCGCGGAGACTGTTTTGGGACACGGAGACAGGGCATTTGAGTTATATAAGAAAACCTGTCCGGCATATATTGAGGATATCAGTGATATACACAGGACAGAACCTTATGTATACAGTCAGATGATAGCCGGTATAGATGCCCCGAGCTTCGGAGAGGCTAAAAACAGCTGGCTGACCGGTACTGCAGCATGGACATTTTCTTCAATAAGCAGATATATTCTTGGTATCAAGCCAGGACTTTCGGGACTTCGCATCGATCCGTGCATTCCGAAAGAATGGGACGATATAAAGATTCGCAGAAGATTCCGCGGACATATGTATGATATTCATATTCAAAACCCGAATCATGCAGAAAGCGGAGTAAAGAAGATCCTCGTTGACGGGAAGGAATATGCGCCGGATGCGGTTTTGAATGAAGACAAAGATGTCTGTGTAGAAGTTGTTTTAGGTTAGGTAATTATGCGGATGGATCCGCAAAAAAATATAATTACAAATACAAAATGGAGGTAACATTATGAAGAAACTTTTAGCAGTTATGATTGCTCTTGTAATGGTTCTGTCATTGTGCGCATGTGGCGGCAGTGCAGCACCTGCAGCATCAGGAGCAGCATCAGGAGAGGCAGCTCCTGCAGCATCAGGAGAAGCAGCAACATCAGATAGCGGAAAGACCGTTATCAATGTTATGGCATTTACGGACGAGGTTCCTAACATGCTTAAGAGATACTGCGAACTGAATCCAGATTTCGGTTCAAAGTATGAAATCAAAGAAACTATCATCGCTACAACAGACGGTTTATATCAGCCGGCACTTGATGCAGCACTTGCAGCAGGCGGAGCAGAGGCTCCTGACATCTACGCAGCAGAGGCAGCTTTCATTCTTAAGTACTCACAAGGTGATGCGGCAGGCTTCGCAGCAGCATATGATGATCTCGGAATCGACGTAGCATCAGCTACAAAGGAAGCTGACATTGCTCAGTACACAATCGATATCGGAACACGTCCTGCAGACGGCAAGCTTGTAGGTCTTGGATATCAGTCAACAGGCGGTGCATTCATATATCGTCGTTCAATCGCTAAGGAAGTTTTCGGAACAGATGATCCGGCTGAAATCGCAAAGGTTATCGGCGCAGGTTCAGGAAACTGGGATAAGTTCTTCGAGGCAGCTGAGACACTTAAGGGTAAGGGTTATGCTATCATCTCCGGTGATGGAGATATGTGGCATGCAGTTGAGAACAGTTCACCGACACGTTGGATCGTAGACGGAAAGCTTAACATTGACCCGAAGAGAGAAGAGTTCCTTGATCTTTCAAAGAAGCTTATGGACAACGGATATCATCATGACACACGTGACTGGGAAGAGGGATGGTTCGCTGATATGAAGAAAGACGGCGGAGTATTCGGATTCTACGGACCGGCATGGTGTCAAACGGCACACTCTGGTAGGCGATAACTGTAAGTAGAATTCTGCGAAAACGGTTATTCCGATTTTGCGGTTTCAGGCTGACCGCGGGTTTACAGCGGAATGGCGGCACATTGTTGTAGCCGTGTTTGAGAGGCGGAAACTCC
>JAZLHO010000023.1:0-16511 GCA_045616865.1 Lachnospiraceae bacterium
GCCGTTCATATTAAAGGTTACTGTATAGGTTGTAGCCGGGGTTGGTTTATGGCTGCTGCTTTCGCTGCTTGTATTCTGTCTCCATGCCCCGTTTGATCCTACATAGTATCCGTCCGGTGTCTTTTCATTTACATACATAGCCCCATACGGATGTGACGCATTCTCATACTGCTTCTCTCCGAAGTAATACCATACGCCGTCAAGCTGCTTCCAGCCATAGCACATGGTACCGGTTGAAGGATCCATGTAATATTTCCTTCCGTCACGTGGATCTGTTACCCAGCCTTTCACAAGACCGCCTTCACTGCTGTCTTTCGTGACTCCCGTATAATACCATACAGACGGATCTTTCTTATCCTGTACCCAGCCTGTGTTCATCACACCATTTGTAAAATGGAACCAGTTGTAATCTGTCGCCTTATTGGTGGTATTCAAATAATACCACCCGTCTTTTGCAGCTCCATCTTGTGAACTGAAGTTCCAGTTGCCTGCCGCATCCTTGCTCCAGGTGCCGGTAACCTTTTCGGTTCCAGTCTCTGTAGCTGCGGGTTTTGCATAGCTAAGCGGTGCTGCAAATGACTGAAAGGCCGTTGCAAGTACCATTATCGCCGTAATGAGTATCGCTATACTCTGTTTAACTCGTGTTCTCATCCGTATGTAGCTCCTTCTTATCCTTGTTGTATTTTCACAACTTATCTTATGTGCGATATATTGAAAACTGTCTGTAAAATCTATGTATTATTATACTTCACCCCCCCACTCATTTCAAGGCAGGCAATCCGATACTTCACCCTGCTCCGGTGACGGATGTGACGGATATGACGGTTTTTTTTACTCCTGCATTTTCATGGTGGCTGCATTTTGTCCCCTCAGTGGAAACTATCTTTCATACTTATAGTAGCAGCGGATCATAATGCACGTCCGAAGGGTGGATTTTATGATACGACTTTTCTTTCATACTTATGACAAATATGAAAGACGAAAGGAGGAAGAACACATGACAGCGCAGATGGACATGCCAATCTGCCATACGGCAAAACGTATACCGGATTCCATGAAGGCAGGAATCCACATGTATCCAAGGCCATCACCTCGGCTGAAGATACGGACTTTCAAACTGGTTATTTACAGGGCATGAGCCCTTTTTATAAAGGGCGAATCCCGATAAATAACCAGTTTGGACACCGGAATAACATTATTGAGCGCTCCAGCGCTCGGCTGATAAAGGAATTGGGCTCCTTGCGGCATATGCCGCCAACGCTCTTATACGTCAGCTGAGAAGCCTTGTAGGCGGCCTGGACTTGGATAATGCGTTCTGACTGCAATGCGGCGTATTGGGGCTACGATAACGCTCTAAGGGATCCTGATGGATCCAACCTCAACAAAACCATCTTAGGAGAAAAATGAGCAAGAACAAAAGCATGGCCTATCAGGTCAAACAGCAGCTCGGCAGTATCACCTGCTTCGGCAGATCCAAACATGCCGACAAAAAGCCTGGAAACAGGTTCCATCCAAATGGAATCTACTCCGTAGGCACATATAACAACTATGTGAACAAATGCACTGCATTCTGTAACTGGGGCAAGGTTACTCATGGCTGCCGAACCGTAGATGACTGTAAACCGTACATAACTGAATATCTAGACCAGTACTCTCCCGGTAAGAGTGCCTGGTCTATCAATACAGTCAAGTACGCCATACAGAAGCTCTATGATGCTAGGGAACATGGCTTCAAGGTGGATTACGTCACGCCTAGACGCAGACGTGTCGATATCACGAAAAACCGCGGGGAAATATCAGATGTGAAAAACTTCAATGAAAAGAAATATACCCGCGAACTGAACTTCGGATGTGCTACGGGCGCTAGACGTTCTGCGATGCTGAAGCTTGAATACAGAGACATTTATGAAAAGGATGGTGAGGTATATGTCCACTTCGAAAAAGACAAAGGCGGAAAGACCAGGGATGTAAAGATCATGCCAAGGTACAGGGAATTTATCAGAACATTCATCGGACAGGGTGCTGAGCATGAGAAAGTATTCTCGCGTCTCCCGGTCAGGTTCCCTGAGCATCGGTGTCGCAGGCATTTCGCCCAGGAGTATTATTCGAAGCTGGCAAGGGATATTAAAGGGATCCCCGAATCTGATCGTTATATCTGCCGATCTGATAAATATGGGCGGGTATATGACCGGAAAGCGATGCTGGCAGTATCAGAGGCGCTCGGTCATGGACGAGTGGACGTAATGGCGCTGCATTATCTTGAATAATATTAAAATAATCATCTGAAAGGAAAAACGTATGAATAATTCCGAAATCATGACTGAAGAACAGTATCTTGAGTTCAAAGAGAAGCTGTTATCTTCGGTAAATAACAACGAAATCGGAGCTATAGAGCTCGCAATCGTAAGATTCATCGATGCCAACTATAAACCCGATATGCCTATTAAAGAAAAGCTCAAAGAAATGGGACTGACAGAACTGCAGGTCCATGCACTTTTAAAACTGAGGCAGCTCGACATAAATGAAGATGTGCTTGACACACTCGACGTCGTCGAACCGTCTGATTATGAGGACCGCCCTCTCCCGGAAATATCGTGGACCATCAAAGGAATGCTGCCGGAAGGCGTCAGTCTTCTTGCTGCGCCGCCTAAGTTTCACAAATCATTCTTCGCTATGCAGATGGCAGTATCCATATGCAGCGGAACTGATTTTTTCGGTTATGAAACAGTCAAAGGCGACTGCATTTACTTTGATTTGGAGAGTAATGCGACAAGGCCTCTAAGCCGGCTTCGGGCAATGTATTCAACTACAGATATCAGAGGACTGCATATAGTTACAGGGCAGTCCAATGTACCAAGACTTGGAGAAGGATTTGAGGAGGCATTGGAAAACCTTCTCCTACGTTATCCAAATACACGTCTTGTCATCGTCGATGTGCTTCAGCTTATCAGTCCCTCCTGTGGCCACGACTTCTCTTATGCCGGTGATTACAACACCATCGGCCTGCTAAATGATATTGCAAACAGGCTCCGGATATCCATCCTTGCTGTCCACCACACCCGCAAGATGCGTGATGATAATGACGCTGTGAATAATGTATCCGGATCCATCGGTATCACAGGAGCAGTCACTACCATTTTTATGCTATCGAAGGACAAAAGAAATGATAAGAAAGCAACTCTTCTTATCACCGGTAATGACATTGAAACTATCGAATGGTGCATGCATTTCGATGATAACCAGCTTCGCTGGTGCTGTGACGGTGAAGTTGCTGAAGTAGAAATGAAGGCTTTCCTGAACCACCCGGTGGTAAAGACAATCCTTTATCTGATGAAGGATTATGATGAATGGACCGGCAGCGCCACTGAACTTTCAGAAGCTGCCAAAGTTCTCGGTTATGATATAACCCCGGAGGATTTCGGTCGTTATATAAATGGAAGCAATGCCAACTTTATAAAAGTCGGTTTCACTGTTTCAAAACAAAGGCGGAATGATGCACGTGTGATCAGCATCAGACATCAGGTGTCATAAAAGCCGTCACATCCATCACGTCCGTCACAAATCATTTTCCATTGAGGTGACTATTATCAATAATAGTAATGGAAAACTGAATCATCCCTTAGGTGCCATGACTGCAGGAAGCGGTCATGGTGACCTTCTGATGTATTCTGGCTATGCCCAGGAAATATTGAATAATTTCATTTCTGAAGGTAGAATCTCTTTATCTGAGGTTGCCATAAAGCAGCGAATGATAAAAGAAGAAAAATTAAAGGAGATTGGATTAGACTTAGAAAAAATTAAATACAGAACCAATGGTAAACAGGTTTACATTCATGTCGGTGCAAAGCTTTGCCGCCAATATGGTGTTAAAGACCAATTCTTAGCAGCTAATACAGATGCTCTTATCAATCAGCTATATTCTGCATTCTTCAAAATCAGCGATCGGACTCTCAATGATATTTTTGACTATTCCTACTGTGCCTGGAGAATCAGTGTAGGAACTAAGAGCAAAACAGTAAAAGAAGATTCAATCGAATACAATCGTTTCTTTCGACAAAGTGAAATAGGAAATAAACGCCCCTGTGATATCAAGTCGACGGATATCAGAGATGTATTCCTTCGTATGACTGCAAACCATGAGATATCAAAGACAAGGTTTAACTCGGCAAAGGGTGTTCTAAACGGTCTGCTGCAGCACTGTCTGGAAAAAGGATACATTGAGTATAATCCTTTACAGAATATCAGCTGTCTTTCACTAAAGAAACGCTTCAAGCCTGTTGAAAGAAAAGATAACTATACAGAAGAAGAAATATATGCAATATGCGATTATCTGGCTCCGTCAGACAATATCTACGACATAGCCATACGTTTTGATTTCTGTTTATGTGCGAGGATAGGCGAGCTTAAGAGTCTGAAGCATGATGATATCTGCAGAGATCTTCTGAAGATACGCCGTTCTGTTACAAGCGATATGGATTCAACTATCAACGAAGACGGTTCTGTCAGTTATGGATCTGAAATGATAGTTGAAACTGTCATCAAAGGAGCTGCTAATGAAGGGTTTCGTGATTACCCGCTTATAGATGAGGCTATAAGAATAGCCCAAAAAGTTCACAATGAACATCCTGATTGGGAATATTTATTTATGAGCAATGGTAAGCCTCTAAGGACAGTCACCTTCAACCGGCATCTCAAAAAAGCATGTGAAAGTCTCGGCATCCAATACAGATCCAGCCATATGATCAGATTTACCAACTGTGACAGACTGTATCACGAAGCAGGCGTCTCCCACAGGGATATGCAATCTCTTATGGGACACACATCTCCGACAATGACCGACCATTATCTTAATAATCATGGTATATCCAGAGAAAGCAAAGAAAAGATAAAAGGTTTTCTGCATATAACGAATCCGGTTGTCGATATTGATGAAGATCAACTGATTCTCGGAATGTAGAAAAAATCCGTGTAACTTTTCGATTTACACGGATTTAAGCATCAAAAAAGCCCGTAACTACGGGCATTTTGAGAGGCGACAACCGGATTTGAACCGGTGATCAGGGTGTTGCAGACCCACGCCTTACCACTTGGCTATGTCGCCTGAGCTTGAGCATTAGGCTCCACTTCCGTTCCGTCAATGCTCCCTCTCGGTAAAAATTTTAGCATTTTCGATACAGAAAATGTCATATGGAGGATCGGGGACTCGAACCCGGGACCGACCGGTTATGAGCCGGTTGCTCTAACCAACTGAGCTAATCCTCCGAAATTCCTCCTCGGAATTTGCGATCGACTCTGTCAACCGCGATGACGCCAACGAGATTTGAACTCGTGTTACCGGCGTGAAAGGGCGATGTCTTAACCACTTGACCATGGCGCCTCGTCAAATCAAAGCTTGTCTATAATACCATTTAGCGGTATACCTTGTCAAGGTCTTTGCCTCTAAAAATGCTATTGGTTAAATACCGTTTTTAAGCTGTAGGCCGACCCTGACATATATACCATGCTATTTGCATCTTTATCTTCTTATAAAGTGCTCTTCTCTTAAAATAAGTCTGTCTTCCTTATCATATTTCTGCTGGAACATACCGGAAAGTTTTTGTCCGAATGAAGGCTTTTCAGCAGCATCGGCCGCCTCCTCAATAAGAGCTATCGCATTTTCTCTTGTGAGCGGTATTCCGTCTTCTTCCATGATTTCGATGCGCTCGTAAAGAGCAAGCTTGCTTTTCCCCGAAATGGAACAGTCTATGCTTTCTGCATATTTCTCTGCGTAGCTGGCAAAATCATCAATGTCCATTTCTTCCTCGTTCATCTTTTTTTCTATTGCTATTTCCTTGCTTGTCTTTACATCGACGGTATCCTCTGCAGTCTTCGACACATCAGCCTTTTTTTCTTCATTTACAGATGCCTTTACCGATGCTTCTTTTGCCGGTACATCTTTTATAGAAACAGTTTTCTTTTTTTCACGTTCTTCCTTATCAACATGGAACAGATTTGTAAGTTCAGGATATGCACTTAAAAGCTTTCTGATCTGCATAGGATTGTCTATAAGAATCACTACTCTGCTTTCAGGCTCATCCTTGATCAGATTGATGATACCCTCGATAGTGTCAAATGTAAGATCTCCTGCCTGTTCTACGACCAGATCCTTATCGACAAGCTTCTCTCTTGAAACCTTCATACCTATTTCATTAAGTTTACCGGCTTTAATCTTCGCAACCTTGTTCTTTGAACCGGTATGCTCATGCATAAGCTTGAGAAGCTTAACCGCTGCCGCAAGTCCATCCTCATCTGATCTTCTTTCTACAATAAAATTAACTGTATAGACTGTCATATCATCATCCTCTGCTTTATCATTTTCTGTTTCCCGGCTTCCGGTTTCTTCACTTTCAGTTTTACCGGCATCCTCATCAGTCTGGTATGTATCCTTGTCAGGGTCATAATCCTCATCTTCATCAGATTCTGCTGTGTTTATCGATTTTTCATATTTATCCCGATTGATAAGAAGACTTTGTTGGTATTCTGTAAGTGGCTGACCGATTCTGTTTGCTTTCAGATCTATTGCCATATCAACATATGCTCCTATTCCGAACATAAGCATTATCTTATCACACAGTGCCGCACTGTTCTCTATCTGTCCTTCTTCAAAATACAGTTCGGCAAGCTCATACATCCAGTGCTCGTCGAGTTCTTCGTTATTGTACTGCTCCAGAGAATTGATCAACTGACTCCTTGAAGCTCCTTTTGCTTTAAGTATCATATACCGAAGAATATACTGCCTGGAATCATCCGGCGCAAGATCATAAAAATCATTATAATATGATTCGGCCTCCTGCACATTTCCCTCTTTAAGTGAAAGTACTGCCAGTTTATATAACAGTCTCCTTCCTATAGGAGCTTTTTCATATGCAAGCCTCAGGATTTCTTTAGCCTCAGTATAATCTCTGTTTTTCTCGTAAATATCAGAAACTATGGACAGCAGGTTAACACTGTTGACACGTCGCCAGTCTATATCGTCGGCAATCGTCATAGCTTCTTTGTAATTCCCGTTCTTAACTTCTTTTTTGATCTGTTCGACCTTTATATTAAACTCATATTTATCCATCAGAGTTCAGTTCTCCCCTCTAATGCACGCAAAAGCGTAACTTCATCTATATTTTCCAGATCTCCGCCAACGGGCACCCCGCTTGCTATCCTGCTGACTTTGATTCCGGTAGGTTTGACCAGCTTTGCAATATACATAGCCGTAGTCTCTCCCTCCAGACTCGCGTTGGTTGCGATTATTACCTCGTCCACATCCTTCTGCAGTCTGATAATCAGTTCCTTTATCCTGATATCTGATGGTCCTATCCCCAGCATAGGAGATATCGCTCCATGTAATACATGATAAACTCCATCAAATTTTCCTGTCTTTTCATATGCTGCAAGATCTCTTGTATTCTCCACAACCATGATGACACGGTGATTCCTTTTTTCACTTCCGCATATCGGGCACAAATCCTCATCAGTAAGCGTGAAGCATTCCCTGCAATAATGAACATTCTGTTTTGCATCACTGATGGACTTCGTCAATGCACTGACCTGTTCATCAGGCATATTGATAATATGAAATGCAAGGCGTTGAGCAGACTTACTGCCTATCCCCGGCAGTGATGAAAGTGATTCTATCAGCTTATTGATATGACTACTATAATAATCCATTTAAACCGCCCATCATCCTGGAGCTCTCATTATCAACCTGACGAAGAGCTTCATTGGTCGCTGCCATGATCATATCCTGAAGCATCTCAACATCATCAGGATCTACCGCATCCTTTGAAATCTCGACAGCAGTGATTTCCCTCTTTCCGCTGACTGTAATGCTTACAGCACCGCCTCCCGCAGTGCCCTTGAATTCCTTTGATTCAAGTTCTGCCGCCTGCTGCTGCATCTGAGCCTGCATCCTCTGCGCCTGCTTCATAAGGTTGTTCATATTGGGCATTCCGCCCATATAACCGCCATGTTTTGCCATTCTGTTATCCCTCTATTTCTATTTCCATATTTATCAGTTTGCTGAGTTCCTCCTCGGTCACATACCTCGTATCCGGTTCTCCGCTCTTTTTCAGCTTTGCCCTGAATATAAACTCTTTCCCGAATTTCTCAGCAACAGTTTTTTTGATTTCTTCAACAGCACTGTCTCTATGTGACATATTGTAGACGTCGGATTTATCAAATACTATTACCATAACATCTCCGTCATCTGTCTCAACAGTGGTACCATGCAATAAAGCCTTGTTAAGTCCTGACAGAGAATTGATCATCTCATCCCATCTGGCCTTAAGATTCATCAAGTCATCGTATCTGGCTTTTTCAAGCCTTACTGCCGGTCTTTCTTCCGCCTTATAGCTTCCTTTTTCTACCGATGTCACCTGCTCACCGGCTGCCTGTACCAGATTGCCGTTTCTGATCCGGTCTTCAATCTCGGATAACCTTGCGAGCACACCTTCCATATCCTCTTCTGCCTGAGGAGACATCAATCTGATAACCGCTAATTCCAAAAGCACCCTTTTTTGTGATGAAAATCTCATCCGGTTTATCAGTTCAGCTATCTGCCTGATATATCTCATGATGCTTTCCTTTGTTGCAGATGCAGCGCAGGCTTTCATCGTTTCTATATTTTCTTTTGATGTATCGATAAGACCGTATACATCATCTGTAGTCTTCATGACAAGCAGATTTCTCATAAACCATAGAAAATCCGTCGTAAACTGAGACAATTCTTTTCCTTCATTCACAGCAGACTCTACGATTTTTAATGCACCCGCTGTATCCGCTGCAGCCACGGCCTTAAAGAGCTTTGCAAATGTTCCCGTATCCGCTGCTCCCAGTACAGTCAGCACCTGATCGTATGTGATGTTCTCATCCGGATGAAAAGCAACACACTCATCAAGCAGACTGAGAGCATCTCTCATCGCTCCGTCAGCTGCCTTAGCGATATATTCAAGTGCACGTTCCTCTATATGTATGCCTTCAGCATCAGTCAGTTCCTTAAGTCTGACGACTATTGTCGCAACAGATATCCTCTTGAAATCATATCTCTGACACCTGGACAGAACAGTTACCGGAATCTTATGAACTTCGGTTGTTGCCAGTATAAATATTACATATTCCGGGGGTTCTTCAAGTGTCTTGAGCAGTGCATTAAATGCACCTGTAGACAGCATATGTACTTCATCGATGATAAAAACCTTATATCTGCCCTGCGTCGGCGGATACTGAACCTGTTCTCTTATATCACGGATGTTATCTACACCGTTGTTTGATGCCGCGTCGATTTCCATGACATTCATAGATGACTCGTTCAGTATTCCTGTGCATGTATCACAAACATTACACGGATTGCCCCCGTTGCCTGCCGCTGCCTCACAGTTTACTGCCCGGGCCAGAATTTTAGCCACACTGGTCTTTCCTGTTCCCCTTGTACCACAAAAGAGATAGGCATGACCTATCCTCTCTGAAATTATCTGGTTTTTAAGTGTGGTAACGACCGCATCCTGACCTTTAACTTCATCAAAAGTCTTCGGGCGCCATTTCCTGTAAAGTGCCTGATACATATTTTTATTTTAGCATACCCCTCATCTTTTTCAAAGAGTGTATATTATGCCTTTTTTCTTGGATACAGATTGCGTATTGAAAAAAATGTAAGCAGCACTCCCGCTAAAATCTGTTCAACCGTCCCTGCTGCAAACCATAAACCTGATGTCATTTTTACTGTTGTTCCCAGCTGAGCTGCCATATCTGCAACTGCTGTTCTGTTTCCTGTCATACTGCTTATCGCAGAATAAAAAGTTACAGCCGGATTTCCAAGCAGTATATAAAACCATCCGCCCGTGCTGTCTCCCAGATTATATGCCAGTATGCATACTCCAAGAGTTCCTCCAACAAGCAGCAGCACAAAAGAATAAGCTATTGCTGTTGATATCGAACTTCTGGCGCAGAACGATGATGCAAAGGTTCCTATTGCTGCAGTAACCAGTGCTACCGTCACAAACGAAACCATAAGTACCGCAAAATCCCCCAGGGTGACTCCACCATATACAAATACAAGGGCAAGAACAGGAAGTGATGAAACCAAAACCACTATTACATTATACATACTGGTGAGCAGTTTACCGATTACTATTCTTCCGGGTGTCAGCTTTGTAGTCAGCATCAGCTCCAAAGTTCTTTTTTCACGTTCGCCGCTGATGTTCCCTGCAGTCAGTGCAGGCATGATAAACAGAACAAGCGCAAATTCAATGGTGGCAACATATTTAAAAATAGTCAGGAAAGCAGCATAATCTATCATAGCATCACTTCGCGCCTGATTAAGAGTCGCCGCCATGCTGGCCAGAGCAAAAACTGCAAGTATGATATTGAATGCCGCCAGAATCAATGGGAGCTTGATACTTCTCGAACTGATTTTCATTTCACGGCTGAATACCGGATTAGTAGTCATTTTCCATTATCACCTTTTCTTCTACATGATCTGTTATCTGCATAAAATAAGTTTCAAGGCTTCCCGGTTCACGTACAAACTCTCTAACCGGAATATCTGCAGCAATAAGCTGTTCCAGAAGAGCCGCCTCATCCTCTCTCGTTCCGTCAAAATTCAGCAGGAACTGATGTCCGTTCTGAGATATCGTCTTAACATTAGGATTACGTTTCATTATGGCAACTGCATCTCTCATTCCGTTCATCACTGTGATACGAATAGGATTGGAGCCTTCGATTCTTGTCATGATATCTTCCATATCTCCACACAGAACCATCTTCCCGTTTTCCATGATTCCTATATCCGTGCACATCTGGGAGAGTTCTGACAGAATATGTGAACTGACAAGAACAGTCTTGCCTGCATCATGAAGCTCCCGTATAAGCTCCTTAAACTCATATCTTGTGCGTGGGTCTAACCCGCTCGCAGGCTCATCCATTATGAGAAACTGCGGATCATGTATCAGTGCTCTTGCCAGGCATAGCCTCTGCTGCATTCCACGGGAAAGTGAGTTGACATGGAAATCCAGTTTGTCGTCAAGTCCCACCTGACCCAGAAGATTGGTACATCGTTTTCTTGCTGTAAGTCCTTCAAGGCCATAGGCCGCGGCAAAGAATTCCATATACTCCTTTACTGTCAGGTTATCATATATTCCGAAACTGTCAGGTACATATCCGATCAGTTCCTTTACTTTCTCAGGATTTCTGACCGCATCGTACCCGCCTATCAGCACTTCACCCTCATCCGGCATTAACAGTCCCGACATGATTTTAATAGTCGTTGTCTTTCCCGCGCCATTCGGTCCTACCAGACCAAAAAGGCTGCCCTCAGGAATGGACATGTCCAGTCCGTTGAGTGCATGATAATTACCATATGCTTTTTTCAGATTTTTTATTTCAGGCATTTATCTGTCCGTTCCAACTACACTTATCATCGGCAGACTTGCATATTCTCTGCTGTCTCCGGAATAATCATATCTGATAGTGATCGTATCCGAAGGCGACAGATAATATTCAAGCTCGTCCATCAAAAATACATTCCTTGTCGTATCGATGCTGTCATAATCTCCGGTCATATAATTATAGAATGATACCCTGCCATTGAAGGCATTTCTGAAGATATTTGCATCAGGCCATTCGATTATCAGACTTTCAAGTTCAATATCTGAACCGAGCATATATTCAATGATACAAGACTCTGTCACCTTCATCATGTTCTTTTTAATATCATATGTACCACTGATAACAGTAGGATTCTTCACAAGCACGGATCTGAAAAGCTTATCGTCACTTCTGCTGTCCACAGGAACAAGCGATAAAATCAAAGTCAAACCTCTTCCGTTAAGGTCGGCATCAGTTATGATTCCTGCTCCGTCTCCGTCATCTCTGAACGCGACAAGTCTGGCATCAGCCGTATATCCTTTCATATTATAATCACGGTAAAATGCCATCGTACTGATTTTTTCTTTGTCCTCGGTTACAATTGCGGCAACCTCACTGCTTTCAGACAGAGGAACACTAAGCACCTTAAGCTCCGAAAGCCCAACTGTTTCTCCTGCGGAAATATCCCCAAGTATAACCATCTTGCCAAAGAACATCAGTGCTGCATCCTTAAGATCATATTCACACGCATTCATCAGATATCCGTCGAGCTCATTTCCGAAAAGGCTGACATATCCATATACTCCCTCTCCGTCAACATTCTCCCCGGTCTTCTCAAGCTTGAAATACTGCGGTGTAAATGCTCCCGCTTCACTGATTCCGACATCTGTTCCTGATGATGAATCAGCAATAACCGTGTTGACATCAAATCCCTTTGACCAATCCTCTGATATTCTGCTGACCGCAGCCTTCGTTTTTACCGGATATGTGGTATATCCCGGTATGATGTTGACCCCGTAACTCTTATTATAAGGATTTCGCAGATTAAGAAATGATGTTTCCTTAACCGTATCTTCATCTATATCAATTATCTTTGCATAATTGTAAAATGTGTCCTTAAACCTTGTTCTGTTTCCCATCAGAAAGATAATAAACGTAAAACCTACTGACAGAATCAGAACTCCAAGTCTGTAGAACATGGAAATATCTCTTGACCTGAGGAACATATACAATCCCGGACCTGCAAGCAGAATAAATGCCATTATCGATAAAGCATACACGCCAAGAGGCGGAGTCCTGTCCATATCACCTGAGCTTACAAGTGAAGAAATGCTTTCGTACTCCGAATTATCACTGCCATACAGTTCATTTACCAGTGCATTCAGTTTTTCACTTCCTATACATCTCGTGATCAGATCCGAAGCATACGCGGAATGACCTGCGGCAAACTCAGATACATCCGCAAGATCATATGCAGCTACAACTATATTTCCGTTTTCCTTATTGACTGAAGTAAGCAAAGGTGCGCCGGTGTTCTGTGAGATCACATCGCCTCCATGTATTGCCACATCTACACAATACAGTTCTGCTGTCGCCTCTTCAGAATTTTCCGACAAAGGACCGCCCATGAGCTGTATCTCACACAATTCCGGACTCTCATACATATCATCGAGAAGCTCCGGTGCATATCTGCCAAGTGTATCATCTACTCTTTCTCCCGTGCCGAGTATCAGCGTACCACCGCTGCGTACCCATTCCATCAACGCGTGTGACTGATATGCATCCAGATTTCTTATCGTATAATTAGTGATTACGATTGCATCCAGCATGTTCAGCCCCTTAGGGTCTGATGCAAAACTATCCGCATCAAGATCAAAAGTTTTGGTTCTTATAAGTCCGTAATTGACTGATATATCATCCAGATACTGAAGCTTCTCCGGTGTGTCTGACAAAATACCAAAAAAGAGTTTTGCATTATTTACATCTATCCCCAGATTAATGTCTCTTTCGATTATGGTATTTCCGGAATTATCATTCAGTTTGATAAAAATTCCTGTTGCTCTTATGCCAACCGGAATATAATAAACCTTTTCATGTACATCCCCGGCCTTTATCGCAACCTCATAGCGGTATTCAGATATCTTATCATCAGACTCTCTCGTAAAAACAGAAACATTACCATCAAAATCTGACTTGCCTGTATTTTCATACCTGATATGAACCGGAAGATATCTTCCCGCTTTTGCACTGTTCTCTATTCCGAAGTCTATTTCTGTTCTTATTTGTGCAGACTCATCTGCAAACGCAATAATTGGCAACAGTAATACTGTTGCCATTATGATGAACAAAAATATGATCTTTTTAATTTGTACTTTCAAAATGCTCTCTGTCTTTATCAAAATCCACTTTTAGAGTGACTATAAATCTCGTGCCATTCAGATCACTTTCTACGTGTATCTGCCCGTCATGCATATCAACTATACCTTTGGCGATCGCCAGTCCCAGTCCGGTTCCACCGGTCTGCTTGTTTCTTGATTGTTCCACCCGGTAAAACTTTTCAAACAGATACGGGATCTCAGCCGCTGGAATTACTTTTCCATAATTGATAACAGCTACAGTAACGGTATCAGCTGATGCAGTAAGTTTGATATCTATACGTTTTCCATCTGCACCGTATTTTATAGCATTATTGATAAGATTATCAAAAAGTCTTGCTATCAGTTCTCCGTCTGCGCTTATTTCCGCGGACTGTACATTACTTGTAAGACTCCATTGAAGTCCCTTTTCGTTAAAGCTTGGATAAAACTCATCGACAAGCTGGCTGAGCAATTTTACGATATCAAGCCGAACGACCTTCATCGAGATTTTTCCATAATTCAGCTTTGTAAAACCGAATAAATCTTCTATCAGTTTCTGAAGTTTCTTTGATTTTGTATATGCTATATCCACATACTGCATTCTCTGCTCATCCGGAATATCCGGTTTCAGTTTCAGAAGCTCCAGGTAGCCAATGATAGATGTAAGCGGTGTACGAAGGTCATGGGCAATATTTGTTATCAGCTCATTCTTGCTGCGTTCGGATTCACGCTCCTTATCCATCAATGACTGTATATCTCCTGCCATATTATTTATGTTCATGGCTATCTCTGAAAACTCATTATCTCCCTCGACATCCATCCGGGTATCCAGCTTGCCTCGCGATATATCTCTGATTGCATTCTGAAGCTTACTTATATAGTCATAGGATTTTCTCTGAAACAGCCAGAAGCACACCGAAAACAGTATAATTCCCGATAACACAAAAAGCAGAACAACAATAGTCTGTGAAGACACTGTATTCTGCATAATTGTGTGCTCAGCTGCAAATACCAGAACCGCCTCGGCTATGCAGGTGATTACTGCACTGTAGATAATATTTAGTATGACCTTATTTTTCAATCTTATATCCTACACCCCACACGGTAGTAATGATTTTTTCAGGTCTGTTATCTTCGTCCATTTTAGCACGAAGTCGTCGAATATGTACCATGACAGTATTATTGGCTTCATACACCTTTTCGTTCCAAACCTTTTCAAAAATCTCGTCTGTTGAAAATACCTTTCCGGGATTGCTTGCAAGCAGGAACAGGATGTCAAATTCTATAGGAGTAAGCTTGACTTCCTCTCCATATATGATAACCTTGTGATTCTCCTTGTTTATTGTCAGCCCACGGATAGTTATTTCATTTTGCTCTGCATTTTCAACTGAGTTTGGATTGAGCTGTGTATATCTCCTTAGCTGTGATTTGACTCTTGCCGCCAGTTCAAGCGGATTAAACGGCTTGGTGACATAATCATCTGCTCCCTGTCCCAGTCCTTTGATTTTATCAATATCTGCGCTTTTTGCACTAAGCATGATAATCGGAACATTTTTAGTCTCACGGATCTTCTCACACATCTCGAGTCCGTCCATTCCCGGCATCATGATATCAAGAAGTACTAAATGGATATCCTCACTGTCAAGAATCTCCAGTCCCTCCTGTGCATTGTATGCTTTGAAAACCTTGTATCCGTCGCTTACCATATAGATCTCGACAAGATCTGCTATTTCTTTTTCATCATCTACAACAAGAATATTGATTTGCTGCATTTTCCCCTCCATAAAAGAGTCAATTGATAACTACAGAAGTAATTATAGCATATTTCATGCTGAGACATATTACTTTTCAATGAAGAAAACATAACAAAGTGTTTTTTGATTAGCTCAGATATTATATTTTAAATACACGCTTTGCGTTCTCATTATACACTTTCTTAAGCACGTCATCCGGAAGTCCGATTCCGTAGATTTTCCAGATTCCATAGATTTTGTTATAGGGTTCTCCCATATAATCAAAATATTCATCCATAGTTTCAAGGAATCTGAAATATGGAGGGTAGAATATTCCCGGATTATAATCTGCCTGAAAATCTGTTCCGAACATAATCCTGTCAGGATACTTAAGGAATATTTTTCTTGCAGTGTACGGCTGCCGTCCTATTTCTGAGAGCCTTGCTGCAAGATCTATATACATATTCGGATATTTGCCCATCATGGTATCTACAATTGAGAGATCCTCTCCGCATGATCCTATATGTGCCACTACAAATGTAGTCTCAGGATGGCGGGCGATCACATTTTCCTGCATTTCCATGTGCTGGTCAAAATTAAAATACTCGTCTCCTATATATGACCATTCCGGATGATCCTTCATGAGGAAATAATACTCGTTTTTTCCATCAACGGGAGTAAACAGACAATGCGGGTCTCCTACATGTATGATAAGCGGTAAATCGTACTTTCCCGCATAAGCAAATATCGGATCGTATCTCTCATCATCAAGTCTTACATAGCGTCCGTATTTATCTTTGATCATCAGGGTCATATCCTTCCAAAGCTTGATGGCCTTAACACCCTGATCCTTATACAGCTTAAAACATTTGTCTACATAATCCGGAAAATCAGGATCATCCAGACGCGCGTAATCTATTGATGGTACGGTTTCTACAAAATCCTCATAGCCCTCCAGCTTTTTTCGCATTGCAGCCAGACTGTCATCCCAGATACGATCCGGATTAAATGTTTTTACTATATTGTATTT
>JAZLHO010000024.1:0-2484 GCA_045616865.1 Lachnospiraceae bacterium
TACATCTTATCAGAGAGATGTTCTATCAACAAGATAAGAACATCACCGAAATTGCATCTGAAACCGGTCTGGATCGTAAGACCGTAAGAAAGTACGTGGATAAGGAAGACTTTAATCTTTCTATACCCAAGCCAGCATCAGAGGAGGAACACGAATCAAAACTCAATCCGTTCAAGCCAACAATCGATGAATGGCTCGAAGCAGATAAGGTTGCACCACGCAAGCAGAGACACACCGCCAAGAGGGTATTTCACAGATTGCGGAAGGAAATCGACGGCTTTGACTGTAGCTATAGGCTGGTCGCTATGTATGTCAAAAAGTGCAAGGAGGAGTTACGCCTTAAGAAGCAGGATGGATACATCCCTCTTGAACATCGCCCCGGTGAAGCCCAGGCTGATTTCGGAACTGCCGATTTCTACGAAAACGAAAAACTTCACCACGAAGCCAAATACCTTGTATTAAGTTTTCCCTACAGTAATGGCGGATATCTTCAACTTAATTACGGTGAAAACATGGAGTGCCTTCTGGAAGGGCTTGTCGCTATATTTGAACATATCGGCGGTGTTCCTTCCGAGATATGGTTTGATAACACAAAGACCATAGTCACCGAAATTATTAAGGGTGGTGGCAGAAATATTACTGAGCGTTTTCAATATTTCTGCGAGCACTATCGCTTCAAACCTGTATTCATGAATCCCGAATCCGGTTGGGAGAAGGGAAATGTCGAAAACAAAGTCGGGTATCTTCGACGCAATGAGCTTGTTCCTGTGCCACGTTTTGACGATTTATCTGCCGAAAACAAGGTGCTGCTCACTAAGTGCGATGCAGATATGAAACGCGAGCATTATGACGATAACGATAATCGTTTTATAAGTGAGATATTCGCAGAGGATAAATCAAGACTGATTCCCCTTCCGTCAGTTCCATTTGATACGGCGTTATACACGACCGCCAGAACTGACAAATACGGGAAGTTTACACTTGATAACGGAGTCCACAGGTACTCAGCCTCACCGGCGTTTTGTGATTCATGCGTAAACCTCAAGATCACTTCCAAAGAAGTCATCGTTTTTGATGAGGACATGCATGAGGTGGTACATCACAAGCGTCTTTACGGTAAAGAACCCGAAAGAATGGATTGGATACCATATCTTTCATATATTGCACGTAAGCCCCGCTCCCTTCGTAACAGCGGTATCTATGACATGATGCCAACATCCATGCAGGTATACATGAATATGTGCGAAAACAAGGAACGCGGACGAATTCTCAAGGTACTGACAGAGCTTACAGCCAGAACCGGATTTGACAGTGCAGTTCACACGGTTGATGAAGCAATTAGATTAAAAGCCAATGATCCGGACAGCTTAGAAAGCCTATATCGGAGGATATACACAGATGTTCCACTGCTTCCACCGCTTGAAAACGACGAGAACATTCCGCTATGCAAAGTAATTCCGTTCAATAATGACTTGTCGCTACTGGACAGTGCTCTGGTGAAAGGGGGCATTTCCAATGGCTGATATAGAAAAAGAAATAGCCGAGTGTTGTAAACAGTTACGTATTTCAAACAACTTTTCAGCACAGGCGATGACCATGAAAGGCGAAACACCACAGGAATACTTACTTAACCTTCTGAGTAAGGAAATTGAATACCGTACGGCGAAAAGAATCAGTACATATACCAATACTGCCGGTTTTCCAAAGCGATATACTGTCGAAGAATTCCGTGCCGATGAAATTGATTTCCCCGAAGGAGTAAATCTTAACAGCCTTCTTGAACTTGATTTCTATCATTCTGGTAAAAATGTCATTATGTATGGCAGTACCGGAACCGGAAAGACGATGTTATCGATTCTGATTGGGCTGTCTGCTTGCAAGCAGGAAGTCCCTGTAAAATTCTTCAGAACCGCAGGCCTGATTAACCAGTTTTCCGAGAGTCAGAGCAAAGGGAATCTGTCAGCTTTAAAGAAGAAGCTGAATAGTGCCCAGATACTTATTTTGGATGAATTCGGTTACGTTCCGTATGACAGAACCGGAGCTCAGTTACTTTTTGATTATTTGTCAGAAATACATGAGCAAAAATCGGTAATACTGAATACAAACCTTGAATTCTCCCAGTGGGTTAACGTTCTGTACGACCAGCGTATGACAACTGCGCTCATAGGAAGACTCACTCATCATGTTGAGCTTATCCTTTTCCCAGGAATCAATAATCGTTTACGGGAATCAAGCATCAACGAAACATTGGCAAGAATCAGTAATCAGGAGGCAAGTAATGGCTAAAAATAAAGTTTTCAATGTACGTAATTTATACCCTACAGACTACTGCTTTGACTATGGAGCTTTTGAGAAAGATCCCGAAGCTTACGTCTTTACAGCAGATGACATAGCATATGAAAATGCAATGGAACTTGAACGCTACGAGCGAGAGGTTTCAATGACCGCTTACGAAAAGCGATTGCTTCGTAAATGGGTTATGTC
>JAZLHO010000025.1:0-5935 GCA_045616865.1 Lachnospiraceae bacterium
TATCTGATGATAGCACTCTGGATAATCGTGATTCTGGTATATGTATATGACCTGGCAGTTAAGAAGGTGTCAATCAAGACTCCGCTTCCGAAGGTGGTTTCGACAGTATGGCTTATCGTGGTTATCGCTTTATTTGGAGGTATGGCAGTAATGTTTATACTTGCAAATAAACCGGACCCGTATCTTCCGTCTGTTCTTGAACCTGCGAGGGAGTATCTGGTATTCGGTCATTCATGGGGAACCTGGAGAGGATTGGTATGGGAAAAAATCATGGAGCTCTATAATGAATTCCCGTTCCTCAAAAAGCTGTTCGGATGCGGCCCGGAGACGATCAGTATTTATCTTTACAATCAGTATTTCAGAGAGATTGCACAGGAGTCAGGACTTATGTATGATTCACCGCACAATGAACTGCTCCAGATGTTTGTCAGCGTAGGACCTGTCGGATTCATATCATATCTCGGAATATTCATCGCACCGTCGATTCAGGCGGCAAGGCGTGTGCTGAAGAAGTGCTATCCGGTGCTTGCGGCAGTTGCCATAGTATGTATATGCCATCTGTTCGAATGCTGGGTCAACATCATGGTTCCGATGGATATACCGGTGATATTTGCACTTATCGCTATAGCGGGAGGACTTTACAGAAAGTCAGCTGATGAGGTAGAAGAATGAAGATAATTATTGCAGGTTGTGGCAAGGTCGGCACGACCATAGTTGAACAGCTGAGCGCTGAGGGTCATGAGATAGCTATCATCGACCGAAGTATAGAAGTACTCAACAACATGGCCAATACCTATGATGTCATGGGTGTGGTAGGAAATGCGGCGAGCATATCGATCCAGAAGGAGGCGGGTGTCGAGGCAGCGGATCTGCTGATCGCGGTCACAGATTCAGATGAGACGAACATGCTCTGCTGTCTGGTTGCGAAAAAGGTCGGCAACTGCAAGACCATAGCGAGAGTCCGTAATCCGATATATCACTCGGAGATTTCATTTATCAAGGATGAGCTGGGTCTTTCCATGGCTATCAATCCGGAGCAGGCGGCAGCCCGTGAAATCTCGAGAATACTTCGTACACCGAATGCAATCAATATCGAGTCATTTGCCAGAGGGCGTATCGAACTTATGGAGGTCATCATTCCTGAGGGAAATGTGCTCGACGGAATGAGCCTTATTGATGTGCGCAGGAAGGTTCAGTCAGATATCATCATATGCGCTGTTGAGCGTGGAGATGATGTATTCATTCCGAACGGTTCATTCGTGCTTCAGGGTAATGATATAGTGAATTTTGTCGCTTCACCTCAGGACAGCAGGAATTTCTTCAAGGCTATCGACATGGATTCCCAGAAGATCCAGAATGTCATGATAATCGGCGGAGGAACCATATCGTATTATCTTACCAGGATACTTACGATGCTTGGCATGAAGGTCAAGGTCATCGACAAGGATAAGGAACGCTGTGAGAAGATGGCCGAGCTTGATGCGACAGTTATCTGCGGGGATGCAACCAATCAGGAGCTTCTGATCGAAGAGGGAGTGAAGGATGTGGACGCATTTATCTCTTTAACCGGCTTTGATGAGGCAAATATTTTCTTCTCACTTTCAGCGCGTGCTCACAACAGTAAGGCCAAGCTTGTTACGAAGTCAAATCATATCTCATTTGTTTCCATGATAGGAAAGCTGAACATGGGAACTATGATCTATCCGAAATACATGACGGCAGAATCCATCATACGTTATGTTCGTGCTATGCAGAACGGTATGGGAAGCAATGTTGAGACATTGTACAAGATAGTAAAGAACAAGGTCGAAGCACTTGAATTCATCATAAGAGAGGATGCGCCTGTGCTGGAGATGAGCCTTGCAGATATGCCTATCAAGAGAGGAATCCTGGTTGCGGCAATCAGCAGAAAGAACGAGATCATCTATCCGAACGGACGTACCTTATTCAGAGTCGGGGATCATGTAGTCATCATAACTACAGAGACAGGTATCACAGATATTAAGGATATACTTGATATATGAATTACACAGCGATAAGAAGAACACTTGGAATAATACTCAGATTTGAAGCAGTATTTTTACTGGTTCCGTGTATTACTGCGCTTATATATGCAGAGCGCCAGGGAATATGGTTTTTCGTAGTTGCAGTGTGCAGCTTCGGTCTGGGACAGCTCCTGTCGATCCGCAGCAGGGATACCCATTTCTTTGCAAAGGAAGGCTTCATCATGGTAGGGCTTAGCTGGATAGTCATGTCACTGGTGGGAGCGCTTCCGTTTACTCTGTGCGGGGATATACCGCATTACATCGATGCTTTTTTTGAAACGGTATCCGGATTTACGACTACCGGTGCAAGCATACTGACTGATGTCGAGGCACTGAGCCATACTTCTCTTATCTGGCGAAGCTTCACACACTGGGTAGGCGGCATGGGAGTATTCGTATTTATACTGGCGATTCTTCCGGGTAGCGGCGGACACAATATGCATCTGATGCGTGCGGAAAGTCCGGGACCTTCAGTCGGCAAGCTGGTTCCGAGACTGAAGGATACCGCGAAGATTCTTTATATTCTTTATTTTGCGCTTACTGTATTGCAGATAATCCTTCTGCTTATAGCCGGAATGCCTCTTTTCGATGCATTGTGTACAGGCTTCGGAACTGCAGGTACCGGTGGCTTCGGAATAAAGAATGACAGCTTTGCAAGCTATTCAGTTCCGATACAGGTCATCACAGCAGTTTTTATGATTCTCTTCGGAGTCAACTTTAATGCATACTTCTTCCTGACAAGTAAGAAAAATAAAAAGCTTGCTTTTAAGATGGAAGAGGTGAGAGTGTATTTTGGTATCATCGCCGCAGCTATTATCATCATCACTGCCAATATACTGCATATGTGCGATGGAATAGGCGATGCGCTTAATAAAGCATTGTTCCAGGTAGGATCTATCATTACCACAACAGGATTTGCAACTACGGACTTTAATCTCTGGCCGGAGCTGTCGAAGACTATACTTGTCGCGCTTATGTTCTGCGGTGCGTGTGCCGGAAGTACAGGCGGCGGCATCAAGGTCAGCCGTATCATCATCATGCTTAAGAGTGTCAAGACTGAGATACAGAAGTATATCCATCCGCGTTCAGTGAATATAGTCAAGATGGATGGAAAGCCGGTAGAGGATCAGACATGCAGAGGAGTAAGCGTATATCTTCTTGCATATGCCGCTATATTTATCGTATCGATACTTATCATATCGCTGGATAATTTTGATTTCACTACGAATTTCACAGCGGTCACGGCTACATTTAACAATATAGGACCGGGTCTTAACATGGTAGGACCTACCGGAAACTATGCGTCATACAGTGTGCTTTCAAAGCTGGTTCTCATCATAGACATGCTTGCAGGAAGACTGGAACTGTATCCGCTTCTTATCCTGTTTGCTCCGTCGGTCTGGAGGAGAAAGGGATGAGACTGAGACATATCAAAGGGTGCGAGGAGTTTGTGAATAATCACAGGCTTACGATCTCAGAGCCGGAGGCTATGAAGGGACGATGGAAGCACCCGATATACGTTGAAATAGGAATGGGCAAGGGCCGTTTTATCCGCGAGATGGCGAAGCTGTATCCGGAGATATATTATCTTGGAATCGAGAGATACGAAAGTGTGATTCAGAAGGCCATAGAGCGCAAGGAGAAGGATGAGGAAGCGGGCATACAGAGCGATAATCTGAATTTCGTCTGTATGGATGCGGAGAAGCTTGATGATGTATTTGAAGCAGGAGAGGTGGATAAGATATACCTGAATTTTTCTGATCCGTGGCCGAAGGCAAGACATGAGCACAGACGGCTGACATCCCCAAGGTTTATGAAGCTCTATGACAGGATACTTGCTAAGGACGGGACAGTGGAGTTTAAGACGGATAATGAGGCGCTGTTTGATTATTCACTGGAGGCTATCCCGGCAGCGGGATGGAAACTTGACTATGTGACCCGCAATCTGCATTCCGAGGATGTACCGAATGTGATGACGGAATACGAAGAGAAGTTTTCATCAAAGGGGAATCCGATATTCAAGCTTATCGCCAGCCGGTGATTTCTGCGAGCGACAGGAACTGCTATTAGAACAACAACAGCCGGCAACCCGATAACCAGCATCCCGATAAAATAAATTTTGTGTTGACAATCAAACTACTTTGCGATATTATACTAAGGTCGCGAAGCGATGCACCTTTAGCTCAGTTGGTAGAGCACCTGACTCTTAATCAGGGTGTCCAGGGTTCGAGCCCCTGAAGGTGCATGTAAAGTTCTGGTTTGGCTGACTGCGAGCAGCTGGGTCGGGGCTTTTTTCTTTGTAAAAAACAGTAAAAAAGACATACCTGAAATCGTGAGAGGTGATGTGCCATTAATTCAGATATGTCTTTTTTTTAACCTGTATTGACTGTTTTCAGCCAGGTCCGTTTGTCTTTCCGACCACAAGCCCGTTTGACGAGGTTGAAGGATTTTCAGGTGTTCCCGGATTTGAGATTACAGTTGCCGAAGATCCGCTTGATGATCCGGCACTGCTTCCTGTTCCTGCACCGTTTACTGCAGGACCGTTATTGACATAAGCAGGTGTGGCATCTGCTGCAGTACCGCCGCCAGTTGTTCCTGAAACTCCTGCTACGGGACCTGAGACGATGCCTGAACCGCCTGATGTTGCTGCGCTTGCCCCACCCGGTGCGGAAGTATTGTTGGTTGTCATGCTGCCGCTGATACCGCCGGAAACTGCAGGAGATGAATTAGCTTTGTATGTATCGAAGTCAGAAGGCTTAGTAGCTGACTTCTGAGTCATATGACCTGAATTGTCAAACAGATAATACACATTATCTATCAGCTTCCATCCGTTCACAGCCATCTTGCCGGTCTCAGGATCCATATAGTAGTTATTGGTTCCGTCAGAGAGCCATCCGGTCTTCATGACACCATTAGCATCGAAGTAGTAATACTCACCCTTGATCAGCTGCCAGCCCGTAAGCACCGCACCGTCAACTCCGAAGTAATACCACTGATTCTTATATTTATACCACTGGTCGATAGCGCAGCGTCCGTCAGCCTTGAAGAAATACCACTTATTATCCATCTGTCTCCATTCGGTCTGCATAGCGCCATTGCTGCGCATATAATAGTAATTATCGCCTATCTTCATCCAGCTGCTCTGAACCAGTACACCGTTATCAAGGCAGTAATACCAGTCATTCTCAACCTTGATCCAGCCGACATTCATGATACCGTTATCCTTGAAATAGTACCAGCTGTCACCGATCTTCTTCCAGCCGAGAGTCATCTTACCGGTATTCTCATCCATATAATAGTAGCCGTCGGTAGTCTGAATCCAGCCCTTATGTATGCTTCCGTCAGCATCATAATATACATATGACTTGTCCTGCTTTACCCATCCTGTAGTAGCAAATGAGCAAAATGCTGCCGATACCGCTAATATACCGCTTACCACAGCAACAGCGAATCCACGAAGCAGATGAGTTCTTTTCATCATATTCCTCCTGAAAACAATATATTGTGTCGAAATAATGTACCATGTACATTATAATGTACAATTTTATATGAGTATAACACTCTTTCTATAAAAAATATAGTAGTAAAGAATATAAATTATTGTATATTTTTTCTTACGGAAGAGATTTTTGGTGAAAAAGAAACAAATGGTGATTCTATCCCGAAATCATGTGTAAGAATTCCGTAAGAAACACGATAGATAAAATATATATCATTTTTCTCACCACAAGAGTATCATATGAAACGTAAACAGGGGAGTACTGACGATAATGGTAATTATCAGCAGTAAAGCCCAGTTCCGATGACAGCGGAAAACGGGTGCTTGCACACAGTTTTACGGTGGCATCAGGAACGCTAGTGTAGATGAGGAAGTAGGGCGATAGCCCGGA
>JAZLHO010000026.1:0-36841 GCA_045616865.1 Lachnospiraceae bacterium
GTCTTTGACCGGGATACGGACCTGAGCATCCTCTGAAGGACGATTCGCCTCCGGCGTGTCCTGAGGAGGAACGTCTTTGACAGGGATACGGACCTGAGCATCCTCTGAAGGACGATTCGCCTCCGGCGTGTCCTGAGGAGGAACGTCTTTGACCGGGATACGGCCTGCCGGGAATAATAAAATCGTAAGAGAAAAGTTCATGGAAGATTCGCCATGGATGATATAATAGATGCGTGATGGAGGACAAATAATGCTTCTTGCAAATATAATAAAAACCATATCCGCGTTAATGCTGACCGCATCCCTGCTGGGACCGGGCTTTTCGATTGCATATGATCCGAATCAGTTTAAACTTCCGGAAGAAGCCGATGTACTGGTTGTCGTAGAAGGCAATGCAGATAAGACATGCAGGGTAACTGTGTTCGAGAAAACCGATGTCGAGAACCCCGAAGCCGCGCAAACCGAAGCAGCGCAAACCGAAGACGATCAGACCTGGCAGACGGTATTATCCGTCAAAGGAAATATCGGACGCGAAGGCATGAGCAAAAATCGTGTGAGAAATGACGGAACGACACCGGTCGGAGTCTGGATGCTCAATACACCGTTCGGACAGAAAGATCCGATGGAGGGATTTCCGAAAAACTATATAAAGGTAGATTCAAACCATGTGTGGGCTGACGATACCAATAAACTCATCAGCGACCCGTCCGGTCAGATAAAAGGTGAGCGCGTATCCGAAAGCAATTATGCCGGATACTATGACTATGTGCTTGATGCAGGCTATAATAAAAATGCAGTTGTTGAAAAAGGCAGCGCACTTTTCATCCATTGTCAGGGAACAACAGAGAGCACATCATCCGGATGTATCAAGATACCGAAAGAAGCGATGATTGAGCTTATGAAGCTATATGGCAAATACGGTGACGGCCACTGCTTTATCGCGCAGGGAATCACAGGCGAGATAGACATGCTTTATGATAAATACGGAACCAATAACGGATTAGAGGCAGTATATTGATGAAGACAGGAAAAATGCTTAAGACCGCTGCACTGCTTGCAGCAATCATACTTAATATTTTTGCAGTGACGATAGTCTGCTTTGCCGAGACGGATACATCGGCACCCGCAGCGACAACAGGCGCATCTGAAGCGGTAACGGATGCATCCTCAGCCTCTGAAACGATTCCGGAACCATCACTGAATTCCGCAACAGGTATAGTTATCAATGCCGACACCGGAGAAGTGCTTTGGGGCAAGGATGAGAATACCCGATACTATCCGGCATCCATCACTAAAGTCATGACAGCTCTCCTTGTCATGGAGAACTGCAAGATGGATGAGATGGTCACATTTTCAAAAGCAGCAACGACCAATCTGGAGAGCGGAGCAACAACAGCGCGTATGTCTGAGGGAGATAAGATGACAGTTCGCGATTGCCTGTATGCGCTGATGCTGAAATCAGCCAACGAAGTTGCAAACGCACTGGCAGAGCATATCGCAGGGTCAGTTCCTGCATTTGCTGATATGATGAACCGTCGCGCGAAGGAGCTCGGATGCAGGAACACTACCTTCGTAAATCCGAACGGACTCAATGACGCAAATCATATGACGACTGCTTATGATATGGCACTCATCACAGCGGCCGCATTCAAATATGATGAACTCAGAAAGATTGACACGACATCACTATACCGGCTGCCGCCGTCAAAGCTCGACAAGAGCGGACTGCTTGTTTCCATAAACAATAAGATTCTTATGCCGAATCATGAGAAATATTATGAGTATGCAATCGCGGGCAAGACGGGTTATACATCCAAGGCGGGCAATACCCTTACCACTATGGCAGAGAAGGACGGAGTGCGTCTTGTCGCAGTAACTATGAAGAATAAAAAGTATCTCGCACATTACGATGATACGAAGGCACTTTTTGAGTACGGATTTAAGACCATGGCACAGCGCGGAGCCATAGTGCCCGCAGAAGTCGTTGAACTCATCGCGCCGCAATAATATATTATTTCGTCCAAAGACGTTCCTCCTCAGGACACGCCGGAGGCGAATCATCCTTCGGAGGAAGTCTTCGTCCTCAATACTACTTGATGCAGTACCCTGAGGCACAAAATGTCTTAACCGGACACGGCACAACACAGAATATGGGAATTAAAAAAAGCATTGGAAAAACACTTACTAAAGAACTGTCACGTGCTGTAAAAAACAGCGTTGATAAAAGCGTGGTAAAAAAACTGGCACTTCCGCTTAATATCGGATTTGCCGGTTCAGTTGCAGTCGGTTCCGTGCTGACACTTTCAGCCTATGAGAGAAGGACACTTGAATATGCCAGATATGATATCGACGGCGGAGGCAAGGCCGCTGATAATGTAAGACTGGTATTTCTGTCGGATCTTCATGAAAGAGAATTCGGAAAAGACAATTCCAGACTTCTTGAAATGATATACAAGGCAGACCCGGATGCAGTACTCATCGGCGGAGATATGATCATCGCCGATAAAAAACATCCGGAAAATATACGCACCGGAGTCACCCGCAGACTTTGCGCCGAACTGGTGAAAAAATACCCGGTATTCTATTCAGAAGGCAATCATGAGCAGAGACTTCCCGACGACAGCTTCATAGAGTCGCTGAGAAAAACCGGAGTCAGATATCTCAGGGATGAGACCGTGAACTGGAAATACAATATATCCATCACCGGGCTGAACCTTGAAAAAGGACAGTACCTTCCGGTGATTCCGCAGAATCCTGACCCTGAAAAGATGCTTTCAAAGGTAGGGCGTCCGGATACGAAACGCTTCAATATACTGATGCCGCATTCTCCGCTGTTCCTTAAAAGTTATGCATCCATGCATGCAGATCTGGTGCTTTCGGGGCATTTTCATGGCGGAACCATACGTTTACCCGGAGATGTGGGGCTTATGACCCCGCAATATCAGTTTTTTAACACCAATGTGGTGGGACTCAAGCGTTTTGACCGTACTTTTATGATTATCTCGAGCGGGCTCGGTACCCACAGCATCAATCTGAGAATAAACAATAAACCACAAGTTGTTGTGGTTGATATCAAAAAATAGCGCAAAATATGCGCTTTTTTTGTTTACTTAGAAGTTTCGGTTTGTTATAATGTACTCGTTATGAATGAGACTATTTCGTACAAACTTGAGACTTTCGAGGGGCCTCTGGACCTGCTTTTGCATCTTATTGATAAGGATAAGATCAATATTTACGATATTCCTATCGCTCAGATCACAGAGCAGTATCTGGATTACATGAATCATATGCCGCAGCAGGATCTGAACAAGACCAGTGAGTTTATGGTCATGGCGGCAACTCTCCTCGAGATCAAGGCGAAGATGCTCCTTCCGAAGGAGGTCGATCCTGAGACAGGTGAGGAAGTCGATCCGAGAGCAGAGCTCGTCGAACGACTCATCGAGCACAGGAAGATGAAAATGCTGGCATCAGAACTGGCAGATATGGAGCTGGATGCACAGAAGCATTTTTATAAGGGACCTACTATCCCGAAGGAGGTTGCGAAGTACGAGCAGCCGGTTGATCTGGATAATCTGCTGTCAGATGTAAGTCTGGCGAAGCTTCAGGAGATATTCAATCAGGTCATGAAGCGCAAGGATGACCGGGTGGATCCGGAACGAAGCAAGTTCGGAACCATAAAGCGCGAGAAGATCAGTCTTGAATCCAAAGTCAGAGAACTGATCGGGTATTCCAGACAACATAAGACATTTTCATTCAGAGCATTGCTCGAAGAACAGCCGACAGTACTTGCAACGGTTGTTACCTTCCTGGGTATCCTGGAGCTGACCAAGATAGGGCTTTTCGTGATCAGTCAGGAAGCATTGGGCGATGACATTCAGATAGAAGTAAAAGAAATGGAGTCCGGGACAGAGATAGATCTGTCAGGACTGGAGGATTTTGAATCATGACATACGAGCAGGAATTAAGACAGGAAGCAATAGTTGAATCAGTTCTTTTCACCATGGGAAAATCAGTTGAGACACGTCAGCTTGCAGCTGCGCTTGACTGTGAGGAGAATGTTGCCAGAGCCGCAGCACTCCGTCTTCAGAAGAGATATGAGGATGAGCAGAGAGGTATGCAGATACTTGAACTCGAAGAGAGCTGGCAAATGTGCTCGAGAGCCGAGTTCTATGACAACCTCATCAAGGTAGCCAAGACACCGAAGAAGCAGGTTCTTACAGAAGCTATCCTTGAGACACTTTCAGTTGTTGCATATAAGCAGCCTGTCACAAGAACAGAAATGGATAACATCAGGGGCGTATCGTGTGAATATGCTCTCAATAAGCTTCTTGAATACGGACTTGTGTACGAGGCAGGAAGACTTGACGCTCCGGGAAAACCGGCACTCTTCGCAACCACGGAGGAATTCCTCAGAAGATTCGGAGTAGGATCAAAGAAAGCCCTTCCTTCTATGGATTCAGACAAGGAAGCAGAGATCGTTGAAGAAGTCGAGAAGGAAGTCGGATTCAAGTTCGGTACAGAACCGATTCCTTACCAGGAACAGCTTCATTTCGAAACAGCTGATTCAATCGTAGAAGCAGTTGCACAGGAGATGGCTAATAATTGATGGAAATCAAGATCAAATATTTTTCAGATAAAATAGACAAGATCGAATATATCGCCGGCAAAAGCGATTGGATGGACTTAAGGTGCGCTGAGGACATCGAATTGAAAGCCGGCGACTTTCGTTTAATACCGCTTGGTGTAGGCATGCAGCTCCCGGAGGGTTATGAGGCACATGTGGTTCCGAGATCCTCAACCTATAAAAATTTCGGACTCATTCAGACCAACTCGATGGGAATAGTGGATGAAAGCTATTGCGGAGATAATGACCAGTGGTTCTGGCCGGCACTTGCGACGCGTGATGTAAAGCTCAGCGTCAATGACAGAATCTGCCAGTTCAGAATCATGGAGCATCAGCCGGCCTTTGATTTCGTTGAGGTCAGTAAGCTGGGTGATACAGACCGCGGAGGCTTCGGCAGTACGGGTATAAGATGATATCGGTTTTTAAGACAAACGGAAATACAATAAAGAAGATCGTTTTATCCGCGTGTATCATTCTGATGATATGCGCACTTAGTGCGTGCGGAAAGAATACAGCAAAGGAAAAGGAACTCCGGGAGCAGGCTATCGGCTTTATGCAGCAGGGAGATTTCAGCGCTGCCGTTGCCCGCTTCGATGAAGCACTTTCATATCAGGACGGAAAATACGGTAAGCTCGAGATAGACATTTTGAGATATCGTGCAGAGGCAGAGATTCTTGCAGGTGATTATGCCAATGCTGCCAATACCTACGCACAGCTTCGCCGTGAGGATGGCGAGAGACCTGAGTACATCAACCTTGAGATCATCTGCATGGTCAGAAGCGGGCAGAGTCCTGCGAAAGCACTTGAGCTTTACAGACATTCATGTGAGGTGGACCCGTCGGGTGTCGGCAATATCGAAGCACTCTATGCACTCGGGACCGCACTTTCACATACCGGTAAAAAAGAAGACCTTGACATAGCTGTGGAATTATATCAGTCAGCGCTTGGCGATGAATCGACGGCATCAGGAGAACTTTACAACAGAGTCGGATCGCTTGCATTCGGACAGGGAGACGTGGACGGAGCGGTAGACTGGTTCAACAAAGGCATTGATTTCGTGCAGAATCATCCGGATAACATGGAAGAGGATGTGCTCGCATCACTTAAATACAATATTGCAGTATGCTATGAATATAAGCATGATTATTCTACAGCAAGAAAGCTTTTTGATGAGTTCGCTCAGCAGTATGGTATGGATGAATCGATTCAGCATGAGCTTGATTTTCTGGACAGCAGGATAAGAGGGGAAGGATAGGAATTGTACAGATTTATTCTCGGAGGATCGGGAAGCGGAAAAACGTATAAAGCATTTACTGACTGCATCTCGGCTGCAACAGCCGATGAGAGCAGTCATTTTTTGCTTCTCGTACCGGAGCAGTCCACCACAGCTGTTGAAAAAGAGATCGTGCGCCTGCATCCGCGTCATGCCACCGACAATATAGATGTGCTCGGCTTCAGTCGTCTGGCATATATGGTTTTCAATGAACTCGGAATAGTCAATCCGGATGTCATCGATGATATTTCGAAAGCCATGATACTTCGAAAGACAGGAGCAGAGCACGAAAGAGAATTGAAGGTCTGGGCAAAGCGCTTTGACAAGCCCGGCTTTATCGACAATCTCAAATCCATGATCTCAGAGCTGTATCTGTATGGCGTAAGTCCTGAAGATATAGAAAGAAGCATACCGTCACTTGACAGCCGTCTGCAGAATAAAATGCATGACCTCTGTATCATTTACAGGGCCTTCCGCGAGACGATCAGAGACAGGTATGTGACGATCGAGGAGATCCCCGACATACTTGCAAAAAATATTCATCGTTCGAAGCTTATCAGAAATGCACATATCATACTCGACGGATTCACAGGCTTCACACCGGTACAGTACAGGATAATCGAGAACTTCCTGTGCTGCGCAGATGAAGTCGTGATAACCGTAAGCATCGGCAGTGACAGAGACAATGATCTTTTTGCCATGAGCCGGGATATGATGAACCGCATCATCGATCTTGCCTCGAAAAACGGGATATCACACGGTCATGACATCACACTCACATCAGATAAATTCCTCGAGAATCATATACTTCGCTATGACGGTGCTGTCGGACATATCAGGGATGATGAAGTACGCATAGTGCACGCGGGCAGCACATCAGATGAGGCTGCATTTGTGGTAAATGATATCGAGAGGCTGGTTAAAACAAAGCACTACAGATATAAGGATATCGCTGTAGTATGTGCAGATATTAACCGATACAGAAGTCTTCTCAGTCACGAAATGGAGCTTGCACAGGTTCCGGCTTATGTAGACGAATCAATAGACATCGCAGATAATCCCGTAGTCACGATGACGGAAGCGGCACTTGATATCATCGGGTCGAATTATTCATACGAAAGCGTGATGAGATATCTGAAGACCGGACTGGCGTGCCCGGAGTGCGGCGCAGACAGCCATCCGTCAGGAGATACACCATGTAATCCGTCAGAAGATGCACCGGACAATCTGTCAAGCGGTATGCCAGGCCGTCCGTCAGGCGATATGTCAGACATGATAAATGTCATGGATAACTATATGTACGAATGCGGGCGACGCGGATACAGCCGTATGCGCGCAAGCTGGGACTATATGCCGAAGGATCTGCAGGACATCGACAGAGTAAAACTCAATGAATTTAAGAATGCGTTCCTTGACTCGTTTGAGGAGCTTCGGGGACTGATATCAGGAAACAAAAAAGCAGAGGCAGGCGAGATCGTAACGGCGCTTAAGAACCTGCTCGAGGTAAATCATGTGCAGGAAAAACTTGAGCGGTTACGGGAACATTTTACAGAAACAGGTGACAGCGCGAGGGAGAGAGAATACTCAGCCGTATATGAAAAAATCACAGAACTTCTTGACGCAGTCGCGGGACTGCTTGCGGGTGAATGCCTGACGGGAAAGGAATTCTCGGATATATTTATGGCAGGGGCAGCGCAGATCAAACTCGGCATGATACCGTCAGGGACAGATCGCGTGACCATCGGAGACATAACCAGATCAAGGCTTGACGGCATCAAGGTCCTGTATGTGGCAGGTGCCAATGACGGAAGTATACCGAAGCTTTTATCGCGGGGCAATGTCATCACTGATGCTGAAAAAGAGAAACTGAAGGCAGCGGGATTTGAACTTTCACCTACAGTGAGAGAGGACCTGATGATACAGAGATACTATCTGTACAGACTGCTTACAAAACCGACGGACAGACTTGTGCTGACCTATGCTGGACTTGACCTTAAGGGAAATGAACTTCAGCCGTCATATATCATCGGATACCTCAGGGGATTATACGATAATCTGACCATCGGAGAAGCCTTTGATGTCAGAGAGCTTTATGATATCAATGCTGCAGTCCGCCGCGTGGCAGAAAAGCTCAGGGAGATCAGATGCAACGGAAACGGGAAGGCGGATGATGAATTCGCAAGCCTATACGCATATCTGATCGGTGATGAAAAAACCAGAGCGAAGATACAGCTTATCACATCGGCAGCTTTATATGCATACAGACATCGCAGACTCGATAAAGAAAGCATAGACCTCATGTACGGTGACATCCTGATGAGCTCAGTCAGCAAGCTTGAAAGCTTTGCACAGTGTCCGTACAGCTATTTCGCAAAATACGGACTGAAGCTTGAAGAGATAGAACCTTTTGCATTCAGGGCAGTGGACATCGGAAATATCGCACACTCCGCACTTGAAAAAGTATTCTCGCAAGCGAAGAAGCTGGGTATCGATCTTGCGGCAGCAGATGAGAAGTCGCGTGATGCCATGGTACACAGGTGCATAGAGGAAGCGCTGCTTGATGATGAGTCCTCCAGATATTCGGATACAGCGCGCAATGCATATATAGTCAAGCGGGTAGAGAAGATAGTTGCACGTTCTCTCTGGGGACTGCTTGCACATCAGGGCGACGGCTTCGAGCCGTACGCATTTGAATGGAGCTTCGGACTTAAAGAAAGACTTGAAGCTGCAGAATTTGATATCGGTGACGGCAGAATCATGAAGCTCACAGGCAAGATAGACAGAACTGATATACGGGAGAATGATGACAGCATCGGAGTAAGAATCATAGATTACAAGTCCGGAAGCAAGAGCTGGGACTTAAGCGATATAGTCAACGGACGCGATATGCAGATCACTATGTATATGGCTGCAGTCAGTGAACTTCTGGGCGACAGGTTCAGAGGAAAACAGATAATTCCGGAGGAGATGTTCTACTATACACTCAAGGACCCGATTATAGACAGGGGTAAGCTGAAGAAAAAAACAGTCGAAGACGCACTTAAGAGCGAGATGTCATTTTCGGGGCTTAAGGAACGCGAACGGATAGAGGCAGTCATACCTTATGTGGAAGGAAAAGCAGAAGGTATGGGGAAAATGATATCGTCAGGCGATGTGCGCATTGAGCCGTCGGTAAGAGATATCAAAAAAGTGAAATGCAATAACTGCAGATTCAGAGCAGTCTGCGGATTTGATCCGAAGATAAGCGGCTTCAGATACAGCATGGAAAAGAAATATTCAGAAGAGGATGCATGGCAGATAATAGATGGACAAGTGAACAGATAAATGCGATAGAGACGCGGGGCAGAAGACTCCTTGTTTCAGCCGCAGCCGGCAGCGGCAAGACTGCCGTGCTTGTCGAGCGCCTGATCAGCCGCATACTTGACCGGGATGACCCGGTGGATGTGGATCGTATGCTGGTCATCACATTTACCCGTGCCGCGGCAGCAGAGATGAAGGACAGGATACGCAGGAGACTTGAAGGTGCGCTGCATGATAAAGATATCACATCAGAGATTGCGTATCGCATCCGTTCTCAGATAGCCATCCTTGACAGTGCAAATATTCAGACGATCGACAGCTTCTGCATGAATGTGGTGAAGGATCATACAGATGAGCTGGGCATCGATCCCAACTTCAGGGTTGCAGAGCAGACAGAGCTCACGCTCATGCAGGCTGATGTCATGGAAGAACTGCTGGAAGAATGCTACGAGAAAGCGGAAGACGATTTCATTGCCTTTACGGATGCATTTGGAGAAGGCAATACAGGCAGCGGACTGGAAGAGAAAATACTGAAGGTATACGGCTTTGCACAGGTGACTCCGGACCCTCAGGCATGGTATGAGATGCAGCTGTCCGGCGATGTCACAGCAGAGGTAATCCGGTATGCCTGCGAATCGCTCAGACAGCTGGCGGCTTCACTCATTCCTGCAGCAGAAAGGATACTCGATCTGTGCACCGGCAGCGAGGGGCCGGCAGAATATATCGAAGCCATCGAATCGGATATACATCAGCTTGAAAAACTGGGAACTGCCGGAGGATATGAAGAGCTGAATGAACTTCTGAGGGCATTTGAATTCAAGACTCTCGGAAGAAAAAAGACGGGAGCAAGCGAGGCAAAAAAAGCCGAGGCGAAGAAAGCCAGAGATGAGATAAAAAAGACAGTCAAAGGCTGGCAAAGCGATTATACCCGCGAGAGCATCAGTGAGCTTGAAGAAGAATACAGGGCGACCCTGCCCTATATTCAGGTAATCGTGTCACTTGCACGCGAATTCGACGAGAGATATTCTCAGAAAAAGAGAGAGAAAAATGTAGTCGATTTTCCGGATGTCGAGCACATGGCACTTAAGGCACTGAAGCTGACTGATGAATATAAGAATAAATTCAGAGAGATCTGTGTGGATGAGTATCAGGATACCAACAGACTTCAGGAAGAAATCGTGGCTGAAATCGATGATGGCAATGTATTCATGGTAGGAGACGTGAAGCAGTCCATCTACAGATTCCGTCAGGCAAGACCTGATATTTTCGTTGATAAATACGAAGCCTTTACGTCGTATGATGAGTCGTCGGAGGGCATCGATACACTGATCAGCCTTGCACGGAATTTCCGAAGCAGACCGCAGGTTCTTGACAGTGTAAACCGGCTGTTCAGGGTCATCATGCGAAAGGAGACCGGCGGAGTGGCATACACACCGGAGGCAGAGCTGTATCCGGGTGCAGCCTTTGGCGCTGCAGATGAAGAAGCCTCGCATGCGATAGATCCGCAGACGGAGCTTCTGCTTGTCGATACTTCAGAGCTTGAAGATGGGGACACACCACAGGCTGCACAGGCGAGAATGATCGCTGCAAAAATCCTGGAGCTCACAGATCCTGATGACGGTGCATATGTATGGGACGGTAAAAAATACAGAAGGGCGAGACTTTCTGATATCGTGATACTTCTGCGTTCATCCAATGTGGAAGGCGAGACATATCTTAACACCCTGCTGAACGCGGGGGTACGGGCACATTGTGACACTAATAAAGGATATTTCAATTCTCTTGAAGTGCGCACGATGCTGGCGATGCTCAGTGCGATCGACAATCCGCGAAAGGATATCGAGGTGACGGCTTTCCTGCATTCACCGGTTATAGGAATGACGGATGATGAGCTGGTGGTACTGAGAAAGAAACCGTCAAAGCTCAGTGATATAGCAAAGTATAAATACAATACAGCAACACAGATGCTTGCGCGTTACCGGGAGATGAGCCGGTATATGAATATCGAGGATCTTATTACCAGGATATACGATGAGACAGGATATTATGAATATGCCATGAGTCTGCCGGCAGGAAAGGTTCGCAAAGCGAACCTTGATAAGCTCAGACAGATGGCTTCGGAGTATGCACAGACCGGATACAGGGGATTATTTAATTTCCTCAGATACATAGAAAATCTGAAGACCTATGATACAGATTTCGGAGAGGCATCTGTGGCCGGAGCAGGGGATGATGCAGTCAGTATCATGAGTATACATAAGTCAAAGGGACTGGAATTTCCGATCGTCTTTATCGCAGAGTGTAATAAGAAATTCAATGTCATGGACAGCAATGAAGCGATACTCATAGATGATGATCTCGGAATCGCCTGCAGATATGTGGACCTTACGGAACGCACCAGACAGAACACCTTCCACCAGATGGTACTGCGTATGAAATCAAGAACAGATACCATAGGTGAAGAGCTGCGTATCCTTTATGTTGCGATGACACGTGCGAAGGAGAAGCTGTATATTACGGCATCGATAGATGACAGCGATAAGTTTATCACGGAATATGATTCTGCATGTGCAGCAGGAGCTGACATGCCGCTTGCGGAGATAAACAGTGCTAACGGATATCTGTACTGGATCATGCGCTCAGGCGTGGCATTTAAGTATACGATCGTGGATGCCGATGATGCTGTCAGGGGCGGCAGTGAGGAAAAGCCGGAGAAGATCGCGAAATACCTTGATTCCCTGACAGTTGACAGAGATACGAGAGACAGGCTCAGCGAGATGTTTGATTTTACCTATGAGCATCAGGCAGATGTAAATCTCAGAAATAAGATTTCCATATCAGAGCTTAAGAAGCAGTGGATGATAGACAAGCTTGGAGAGGATCTGATAAGCGGGGAAAATGAAATCGGGGAGAAGGAGTTTTCGCTGAAGCTTTCAACCGGAGGAGCAGAGCGCGGAACGATGTATCATTCCGTGATGGAGAAGCTTGATTATACAAGACCGGAGGAGACACTTGAAAATCTGCCGGAGGCTGTGAGAGAGGAGGATATCAGGGCGTTCATGGATTCGGAGCTCGGAAGCATTTTCCTGAAAGCGCAGCAGGAGGGAAGACTGTACCGTGAGAGGCAGTTTATCATGGGACTTCCGGCACGCGAGATAGGCGCGGCGGACTCCGACGAGCCGGTGCTGGTTCAGGGTATCATCGATGCATTTATCATGTCGGAGGACGGCGGTGAGTGCATGCTGATCGATTACAAGACAGACCGAGTGTCGGACGGGCAGGAGCTCATCGACAGGTATGAGGGGCAGATGCATTATTATGCGCGTGCGCTCGGGATGATGAGAGACTGCAGGGTGACGGATAAAATCATCTGGTCATTTGCACTCGGAAGGGCGGTCAGAGTGTGAAGAAATCATTCGCATATGAAAACACAGAGCTTCGGCTCTGTGTTTTCATATACATCACTTTTTTCGGTTACATTGGGATATGCTCACATAAGACAAGAGTCTGCAGCTCACCGTTTTCATACCACTTACCTACATATAGGAAATTGGCATCTTCCTGTCCTTCATACGGAACCATACCGTTTTCCGGATGCTCCTCATCCATGTAAAGTGTGGCATCCTCTATGTGATAAACCTCGCCGTTGTAGTTGACCTCCACACCGTTCAGAGCAGTGGCAGCACCGACACAGTCTTCACTTACTACCTCTACAGGAATCCATGACATGAATTTCGGTGTGTCATATTCCATATCTGCTTCCTTGACTCCGTTGCGGAAGATGCATTTACAACCGTTCCTGAAGATATTTCCTTCGCCTATCCAGACCTTGGTTCCTTCTTTTGCCTCATTGACTATATTTGCATTAAAATCACAGTAGGCAAAGGTTATCTGACCGTAATCACCCTTGATTATGACATCCTCATTGAAGACAGTCTTTTCTATAAACAGATTTTCATTTTCCTTTAATTCATACACATACTGTTCAGCCTCGGTCATATCGCTTCCGTCACCTTCACGGGTTTCCTGCTCAGCGACCTGCGTCTCTGATTCCGGTTCAGGAGCAGTAGTTTCTGCTGCAGTTGTTTCCGCAGCCTGCTCTACCGGTTTGGAAGAACCTGAGCTGCATGCCGCAACTGAAAAAATAACAGTTACACCAATCAGAATAGCTATAAGTTTTCTCATTTTTCTGTCTCCTCGTTTTTATTTTATCTTGTTATAAGGTATATCCTTCACCGGGATATCTACACCTTCATAAACTACTTCAAAATCTATATCCCCGAGTTTGTCTATACGTTCTCTGTTTTCAAAATAAAGCTGTACGGTTTTTAATCCCTTTATTTCCTTCAGAAAGGACAGATCTCTGGAGAAAATGTTCCCGAGCCGCAGATAAGTTATATTTTTTCCCGACAGATATTTGTATGCCTGAGTACCGTTGTCGATATCAAGATATTCAAAATCGCCCAGTCTTTCCAATACTGACGGATCGGATATCATTACATTACACAAATCCAGATAGCGCAGGTTTTTAAGTTTTTCAAGCGGAGAGATGTCAGTGACAGGGTTACTGTTAATTCCCACAGAAATCAGAGTCGGAATATTTCCCAGCACCGTGATATCGGATATGTTATTATGCTTTACTTCGATTTTTTCAAGTTTTTTACACGCCGACAGAGGTGATAAATCCCGGATCTGTTCACCTGCGATACAAAGCTCCTTCAGATTTTTCATACGTGAGCAGTCCTCAAGCGTGCTTATATTACCGGATGGCTGCCGGCCATTGGCATACCAGTCGCTGACTGCAGCATAGAATTCATCTGAGGAGGCATACGCTTTATCCGCTACGATATAGAGCGTTTCCACCTTCTGCAGGTCATAATTGCTCAGATGATGGAGCGTAGTGACTCCCAGAGACTTCCTTGCAGCTTCCTCAATCAGTGGTTCCTTCAGATTATGACGGTTACGGATAAATAATGATGTCCCCGTAAAGCATAGAATAGTGAGAAGCATGATGATCAGGGGAATCAGGATGCTCTTGCGATTATGTCGCGATATGAGAGCACGATGCACTTCCTCTATGGACTGATACCGGTCGGCAGGATCAAAAGCTGTACATCTGTTTATGACAGAATCAAATTCATCTGAATCATCCTTATATAGCCACCGCAGGACCTGACCGAATGAATAGATATCAGAACGGTTATCAGTCTCCATAAAACCATACTGCTCAGGGGCAGAAAAATCCCGTGTCGTACAGATCACAGTATCTGATGGCTCGGGAACGGAGTGCTTTGTTCTCGCGATGCCGAAATCAATCAGATACAGATTGCCGGAATCAGTGATGATGATGTTCTGCGGTTTTATGTCCCTGTGGATCACCGGAACCGCTCCGGTATGGAGATATTGAAGTATGTCACACAGCTGCAGGGATATTCTGTCCTTTTCCGTCTTTGACAAGACTCTGTTCTGCATCAGTTTATCCAAAGAAACACCGGGAACATATTCACGAATCTCGTATCTCAGATTTTCTGATTTATATTCATCCAAAAGGTGCGGGATAAAAGGGTGGTCAAGCCTTTTGATTTCATCCGGAACGACAAAATAATACAGTGGACTTTCGGAAAAGAACACTTTAATAACGCATAGCTTTTCATCTGACCTGCGAATGGCAAGTATAGTTTCTGAATAATCATGAGAAGCTAAACACTCAAGCATTTCATATTCGGTTGTAAGATGGTCAGGATAATTCTTCATATGCTTTGCTTTTTCCGAGAAGGCTTAGATTATGTTCGTATAACAATTCCTGCACATGCTGTACATTGTAGCCCTTGGAAATAGAAAAAACAATAACAGAATCACGCTCTATACGCGGATATAAAGCTGATTTTCCGGCAATGCACAGCAGCCTCTGCGTCTGTTCAATATCAAATTTTAAAGCAATAGCAAGTTTTAATACATTGTCTCTCGATGGATTTCTGGTACCGTTGAAAATCTGATGACCATATGTACGGTCTATATCAGCGGATTTGATTATCTTTTCAGCGGAAATGTGACGATTATCACAGATGGATTGAATATATTCATGAAAGGGGGGGACATTAAAGTCCTCTTTGTTCTTACTCAAAAAAGAATCAAGGTTATTTGCCTTGATGAGATTCTTCATGAGAGTAGAGGTTTTGTGTTGTTTGCCTGTTTCGTCCATAGCATAATCTCTGTAGTGATTATATTCCGAAATTATGTAAAAAAGGTGTGCAGCCTGCATCCCTTTCATTGTATTTTACGTAGTAGACTTATGTCAATAAACTCACAGAATATAGGGGGGGATTCTATGGACAGGAGAAGAATTACAGCGCTTATTATGACCGTTGTTATGATAGTTCTTTCTGTATTTCCGGTTTCGGCTTCAACAGGATACTCAGTAAACTGGAAACAGGACGAAACAGGCAGATGGTTCGTACAGAAAAATGACGGAAGCGTAATCAAAAATGCATGGTTTGGAGATGACACTGATCCGGTCGATGTCAAGTGGTATATACTTGGTTCTGATGGTTTCATGGTGGAAGCTCCGCTGGTGTGTGATAAGACAGGGACATACTACAGTATTGAAACCAGTCATAACGGGAACTTCGGTATGATGAGGAACAAAAGCGGAGTGTATGACGGTATCAGCATCACGATCAATGAAAGCCGTAATGCAACTTACGGTGCTGTCATGAATAAAGAGGCCATAGATGCTCTGAAGAAAAAATACGGAGCAGTCAATGTTGAAATCGATAATTCCAATATCATATATGCAAGCCGTCTTGTGACATCCGGGATTGTATCATCGTCATCATCTTCTTCAAGGGTCAGACCGAGCGCCAATGTTGATATCAAAATTCCTGCAGCTCCCGGAACATATAAGTATGGAGTCGGAACACTCGTGGTTACGGAAGGCAGTGCAGAATATCTGAACCTCACAGGCACAGCGCAAAATGTCAAACTCACCTCGAACGGTAAAACCATAGTCATCAACGCACCTCTGGACGAAATCAGACACTATGGAAGTGCTGACTCAATTATCGTAAAGGCTGTAGCGGATGCCTCCTATTACGGATATGCTGATGCTGATTCTCTTGAAGCCAATGCCGGTCATATCGTACTGAATTCAAGTATTGATAAATTATCCATAACCGCAGAGAAGGATATGGAGATCGATGTAGAAAAAGATGCGGTCATTCCTGCGATAGTAGTCGGAGCAGATGATGAAAGTTCAATCGAGCTGACTGTAAACGGAGATGTGCAGACAGTAAAATCATTAACCGGTGCATTGACATTTACAGTAGGGCCGGAAGCTCCTCAGGTTCCAAAACTTGAATTTGTCGGAGATGATGCGGTAAGGGCATATGAAAATCGAATTCATGAAGCATTGAAGGACAAGAAGACTTTTACCGTAAACCTGAGAGAAGGAGACGGAGAAATACAGAGTCATGAATGTTCTGTTAAATATACGAAAGCATATGGTACAGAAGTGGAACCCTGGGATATTGCCAACAGAACATTTGAAGACGATATATATATTGATGGTGATTTCGGAAAGATAAGATTTATAAACTGTGAGTTTAAGGGAGATGTAATAAACCGCGGAAGTGAATCAACAATCGTTCAGTTTGTTTTCTGCCGTTTTGCTGAGTCTGCCAAGTGCCGTATCGAAAATAACGGAAGAAAGAGTACCATAGATGATCTGGTTTCAAAATTCATGTTTATAGTTACAACGCCAGTCAACGTGATATGCAATGAGTCGAACGGTTCTGCAGTCAGTATAGAGACACCTGATCCGATTATTTATAATGCTGGGGTTCACAGTATCAGTGATGCAAAGTACTTTTTAGACCAGAGACCGGAAGCATATACAACCGCAATACAGGAATATGAAGGACAGGCAGCAGGTATATATTACTACGGTGAATTCAATTCGCTTGAAGAACGAAAAACAATAAACCTTGCCGTATATGACAGTGAGGCTAATGAAGCAGACAAGGTTTCCATATACAGAGCATATATAAAACTGAACAAAGATATCTGCGAATTAGACGGATATCCTAAGGCATATAAAGATGCTGTATTTACATTTGCATCACCGAGTGAAGCCACGATAAGTGAGGGAGATTTGTATATTAAGGCACCATATAACAGAGTTGTATTTGATGGCTTCGACTTTGGAGGTAAGGTATCAGTTGAAGGACTGTATTCCAAAATTATCTTCAAAAACTGTGACTTCAGAGGCAGACCGGTAGAGATAAAAAGTCCTGAGGTGGATATTGAATTTGTAAACTGTAAGAAGGCGTCTCCGGAGACAAAGGATGATATAGATGAAAAGTATTATGAGTTTCTGGACGGACCGGTGGAGTAGACACTCATCGAGGCAGAAATATGCGGATGATGACAGGATATAGTTCCGCCCCGCCCCGGACCGAAAAATCTTGGAAAAATGCATAAAAATGTAGTATACTGAATGGGTATTCGCATACAGCGGATACCCATAATTTATCAGGGGGAATTTATGACACGACGTGCTTTAAGGGAGCACTGTTTTAAGATGCTCTTTTGTACAGATTTTTATCCCGTAAATGAAGCTGACGAACAGATCAAATTATATTTCGATTCGGTTCCGGAGGACGACACAGATGAAGAAGGCAATTCCGAAGTGATCCATGAGGTCAAGGTGGCTGAGAAGGATCAGGAAGAACTTCAGAACCGTGTGGATGACATCATCTCAAAGATTCCGGAGCTTGATGAGAAGATATCGGCAGCTACAGAAGGATGGACTATCAAAAGGATCGGAAGAGTCGAACTCACGATCCTAAGACTCGCACTCTATGAAATGAAGTATGATGAAAACATCCCTGAGAAGGTAGCCATCAACGAAGCGGTTGAGGTTGCCAAGAAATTCGGAGGAGATGAATCACCTGCATTCATAAACGGTGTCCTGGCCAAGCTGACAGATGAAAAGAAGGTAGACTGAACCGGGGACCTGACTGGTGGATAAATGTCAGAAAATATCTATTCCGTAACACAAGTTAATTCGTACATTAAAAACATGTTCGCAAAAGACAGCGCTCTGAACCGCATCAGTGTTCAGGGTGAGGTTAGTAACTGCAAATATCATTCAAGCGGACATATATACTTCACCTTAAAAGATTCCGGAGGGACGCTTTCGGCTATTATGTTTGCAAGCCGCAGGAGCGGTCTCTCTTTTGCTTTAAAGGACGGACAGAAAATCGTGGTTACGGGAAGCATAGAAGTCTACGAGCGCGGCGGCAGCTATCAGATATACGCACAGAAGATACAGCTGGCCGGCATGGGAGATCTCTATGAGCGATTCATGAAGCTTAAGGCTGAACTTGAGGAAATGGGAATGTTCGCCGAAGAGTACAAGCAGCCCGTTCCGAAACATTCGCGAACTATCGGTATCGCAACTGCATCTACAGGTGCAGCGGTCCACGATATCATCAATGTGACCACACGCCGCAACCCGTACATACAGCTCGTATTTGTCCCGACGAAGGTTCAGGGAGAAGGCGCAGCGCAGAGCATAGTCAGAAGCATACGCACACTCGATGAGTACGGAGTTGATGTCATCATCGCGGGACGCGGAGGCGGAAGTCTCGAGGATCTCTGGGCATTCAACGAAGAAATCGTAGCCCGCGCGATATTCAACTGCCGCACACCAATCATAAGTGCAGTCGGTCATGAGACGGATTTTACGATCGCAGATTTCGTCGCAGACATGCGGGCACCCACACCGAGCGCCGCGGCGGAGATAGCAACAGAAGATATGGCACAGTTTATCAGCTCCCTGGCCGAAAGAGAAGAGAGGCTGAACCGTGCAGTACGAGGCCTTATCACATGGACACGCGAGAGCCTGCTTGAAAGAAAAGAACAGCAGCTTCACAGCGCGATGGAAGATCAGATAGAACAGCTGCGTCATCGAAGTGAACGTACTCAGTACTCACTGAACCTGCTTTCACCTGTCACCCGCCTTAACGCATACAGGGCACGCAGCGAGGAAGTCCGCATGAAGCTCTCTCAGATCATGAAGGGCAATGTAATCGACAGGCGGCATATTCTTGCAGTCATGGCAGAGCGGCTCAAAGGACTTTCACCGCTTGAAAAGATATCATCCGGATATGCATGGCTGAGTGATGCCGGAGATAATCATATCAGCAAGGCAGCACAGCTGAGTGAAGGACAGAGGATAACCATAAGATTTGCAGACGGCAAAGCCGGAGCACAGATCACGGAGGTCGAACATGAGTGAAAATAAAAAAAGCATCGAAGAAATGCTTGATGAGGTAGACGGAATCATCGAAAGACTGGAAAGCGGAGACATCCCGCTCGAGGACTCATTTAAAATATACGAAAAAGGAATGAAGACTATCCAAGCCGTAAACGCAAGGATAGACAAGGTCGAGAAAAAGATCATCGAACTTGACGCAGGAGAAGAAAATGAAACTTGATTACGACGTAAAGAAAATCAACGACATGGTCATGAAGAATATCCCGGCAAAGGAAGGACTTCAGGCGACTGTGCTCAATGCAATGTATGACGCGGTGGATGCTGGCGGAAAGCGTATCCGTCCGATGCTGATGTACGAAACATACGTATACTTCTGCAAAAAATACGGCAGGACTCCGGACGAAGAAACAGTCGCACAGTTTATGGCAGGAATGGAGATCATGCACACCGCAAGCCTGATCCACGACGATCTTCCGTGCATGGATAATGACAGACTGCGCCGCGGTAAACCTACCACCTGGGTGACCTATGGAGTGGATATGGCTACACTGGCAGGAGATGCGATGATGATACAGACATTCCTGACGATGTCACAGGCGGCACTGAAGATGAAGGACAGTCAGCTCGGGCTTAAAGCCACTGCATGCATGGGACTTAAATCCGGAATCTACGGCATGACAGGCGGACAGGTAGTTGATGTTGAAAATACCGGCAAACCGCTCGATCGTGAGCAGCTCGATTTCATTTACAGATTAAAGACAGGCGCACTTCTTGAAGCCAGCATGATGATAGGCGCGATACTTGCCGGAGCATCTGATGATGAGATCGCAAGGGTTGAAAAAATCGCAGCAGATATCGGCATGGCATTCCAGATAAGAGACGATGTGCTTGATGAGATATCAACTGATGAGAAACTCGGAAAGCCCGTTCACTCGGACAAGGAAGAGTGCAAGACAACCTTTGTCACATTGTACGGAATAGATAAGGCCAATGAAGAGGTTGAGCGGTGTTCAGAAGAAGCCATCGCACTGCTTGAGGAAATGGGCGGTGACAATGCGACTCTCATCAGAATCACGCAGGCACTGGTAAACAGAGATAATTAACTTTCAGGCGGTTTTGTTTTAATGATACTTGAACACATCAATAACACCAAAGATATTAAAAAAGTCAATCCCAGGGAGTATCCGAAGCTCGCGCAGGAGATAAGGGAATTCCTTATTCAGAAGACCGGGGAAAACGGAGGACACCTCGCCAGTAATCTCGGAGCAGTAGAGCTGACTATGGCGATCTTCCTGACCTTCGATCTGCCGAAGGATAAGATCATATGGGATGTGGGACATCAGTCATACACCCATAAGATACTCAGCGGAAGAAAAAATGCTTTCGATGACTTGCGTAAATTCGGAGGCATAGCAGGATTTCCAAAGACAGGTGAAAGTCCGTGCGATGCATTCAATACAGGACATTCATCGACATCGATTTCAGCCGCGCTTGGTATGGCACAGGCACGGGATATCAGGGGAGAGAACCATTCCGTGGCAGCCGTGATAGGCGATGGCGCGATGACAGGGGGCATGGCTTTCGAGGCACTGAATAATGCGTCGCGCATGAATAAGAATTTTATAATTATTCTCAATGATAACGAGATGAGCATCGCAAAAAATGTCGGCGGCTTATCAAATTATCTGAACGGAATCAGAACCAATGAGAATTACATAAACTTCAAAGAGAACCTGGCAGATTCTCTCCAGAATATTCCGAAGGTCGGTGAGAAGCTTGTAAACAAACTCAAGACGACCAAGGATTCTATCAAGAAGATGGTAGTACCGGGAATGTTCTTTGAAGATATGGGAATCACATATCTCGGACCTGTGGACGGACATGATGTGAAGAAGCTGTGCAGGGCACTGGAGATGGCAAAGCGTGTAGACCACGCAGTCCTCGTTCATGTGAAGACAGTCAAGGGTAAGGGATATATGCCGGCAGAAAAAAATCCGGCGATGTTCCATGGAGTCGGAGCATTCGACGTCAATACAGGACTGCCGATTAAGGCAAAGACAGCTCCTGAATACTCCGATATATTTTCTGATGAGATATGCGAGCTTGCCAAAAAGGATAAAAGCATAGTTGCTGTGACGGCAGCGATGCCGGACGGAACAGGACTCTCGAGGTTCTCGGCAGAGTTTCCGAACAGGTTTTTTGATGTAGGAATAGCAGAGGCGCATGCAGTAACGAGCGCTGCGGGTATGGCAGCGGGAGGACTTAAACCTGTAGTTGCGGTTTACTCATCCTTCCTGCAGAGAGGCTTCGATCAGATACTTCACGATGTCTGCATTCAGAACCTGCATGTGGTCTTTGCGATAGACAGAGCCGGACTGGTAGGTGCGGACGGTGAGACACATCAGGGAATATTCGATCTGAGCTATCTGAGCTGTATTCCGAATATGACCATACTTGCACCGAAGAATGCGCAGGAGCTCAGGGCAGACCTGAAATTCGCGCTGGATTATCAGGGCCCGGTGGCAGTAAGATATCCGCGCGGCACGGCATATGATGAGCTGAATGAATTTGCTGCTCCGATAGAATTCGGAAAAGCGGAGATGCTGTATGAGGAAAATGATACCGCTATCCTGGCGGCAGGAAGCATGGTGAGTACAGGACAGCATGTGCGTGAGAAGCTGAAGGCAGACGGAAAGAGTTGTTCGCTTGTGAATATGCGTTTCATCAAACCGGTAGATACGGATATGATCGATTGTATCGCTGTAAAGCATAAGCGTATCATCACGATGGAGGAGAACGTGCTTCGCGGTGGAATGGGACTTGCTGTTACCGATTATGTCCACTGTCATTATCCTGACATTGAGGTGATACACATAGCAATTCCCGACGGATATGTGGAACACGGTGATGTCTCACTGCTTCGTCACGAGCTTGGGATCGATTCTGATTCCATACTCGAGATTATTACATAACCGGATGCGTCGCGCTTTGCCGATGCTGATTCGTTACTGATATATTTCCGCACCCATCGTCACGAATATGTCTTCTCAAGTGACGGCTCGCGCCTCCATGTCCGACGTAGCGGTTCCCCCCTTCGGGGTACTAAGCTCGCCATGAAGGCTCGCTAAGTACCGACGTCTCCCAAGGCACTTGCGAAGACATATTGTGCCTCCGGATGCGGCATTATACAGTATTGAGTACGAAGACTTCCTCTGAAGGACGATTCGCCTCCGGCGTGTCCTGAAGAGGAACGTCTTCGGACGAAATACGGACTCATGCACTTGCTGAAGGACGATTCGCCCCCGGCGTGTCCTGAGGAGGAACTGCTTTGGGCGAAATACGGGATATATCGCTTGCTGAAGGACGATTCGCCTCCGGCGTGTCCTGAAGAGGAACGTCTTCGGACGAAATACGGGATAATGCCGCGGACGGAATCACAAACAAACTGAGAAAAAGAGACAGAATATGAAACAGCGACTTGACATGATGCTTGTCGACAAAGGACTGGCGGCGAGCAGAGAAAAAGCAAAAGCAATCATAATGAGCGGCATCGTATATGTGAACGGCCAGAAAGAAGACAAAGCCGGTTCCATGTTTGAAGAAGATGCCGAAGTGGAAGTGCGCGGCAATACCCTCAGGTACGTAAGCCGCGGCGGACTGAAGCTCGAAAAAGCAATCAAAGAATTCGGAGTACGCTGCGATAATAAAATCTGCATGGATGTCGGTGCATCCACAGGCGGATTCACAGACTGCATGCTGCAGAACGGTGCCGCAAAGGTCTATGCAGTAGATGTCGGTCACGGACAGCTCGACTGGAAACTGAGAAACGATGAAAGAGTCATCTGCATGGAAAAGACGAATATACGATATGTGACCCCGGCAGATATCGCAGACCGCATACAGCTCTCATCCATCGACGTGAGCTTCATCTCACTCTCCAAAGTACTTCCGGCAGTATATGACCTGCTTACTGAGGACGGTGAAGTAGTCGCACTTATCAAACCCCAGTTTGAAGCCGGACGCGAGAAAGTCGGAAAAAAAGGAGTGGTGCGCGAACAGTCCACTCACGCAGAAGTCATAGAAGCATGCATGCTGTATGCGCATGATAATCACTTCAGGGTACGCGGACTCACATATTCACCGATACGCGGGCCGGAGGGAAACATAGAATATCTGTATCATTTGACTAAAAATGATGCGGCCGATGAAATGACAGGCATGGATATAAAGAAACTTGTGGAGGAATCACATGAAACATTTTTATCTGCTGGAGAATAACAGACACGGCAAGCTTCCGGGCGTTCGTGAACTCATAGAAGAATATATTATCAACCACGGAGGAGACATCACCGTAACCAATGACCTGTGCGCAGACGAGATTCCGGACGGAACAGAATGTCTCATCATCATGGGCGGAGACGGCACGATGATGCGCGCAGCTGACAGAACAGCCGGAATGGGAATTCCCATCATAGGAATCAATGTTGGAAATCTCGGATACCTCACAAGCGTAAGCGAGAAGGAAGAGATCATACCGATGCTCGAAAAAATCCTCAACGGAGAATATAATATCGAGAAGCACTGTCTGCTGACGGGAACATGGAAGGACAGTGAAGGCATACATATGTCGGAAGCATTTAACGATATCATCATCTCCAGAAGAGCGTCAAAGGCAATAAGAATCAGAGTTGCGGTAAACGGTGAATTATTGAATGAATATCTGGCCGATGGTATAATTGTCTCTACTCCGAACGGCTCGACAGCATACAATCTCGCAGCCGGCGGACCGATTGTTCAGGCCGGATCAGATGTCATAGTCCTTACTCCGATATGCCCGCATGCATTTATGGCAAGAAGCGTGGTTCTCGGGCTGGAAAATAAAATCGAAATCTCTGTCATTGACGGAAAAAAAGAAGACGGGACATTTGCAGAAGCGGCGTTTGACGGTAAGATAAAGGGACGCTTCGGTACGGAAACGACAATCACGATAGAAAAATCCGGGCATACGGTTCCCATGATCAGACTGAAGGATGATTCATATATTAAGAATCTTCGTAAGAAAATGGACCATATGAAAGGTTAAAAATGAGGGGAAGGGAAAATGAAATCCGACAGGCACGAAAGAATAATAGAGCTTATCAGTGAACAGAATATCGAGACGCAGGAGGACCTCGCAAACCATCTCAGAATGGAAGGCTTCAAGGTAACTCAGGCTACTGTCTCAAGAGATATCAGACAGTTGAAGTTAGTTAAGGTATCACTCAAAAACGGTAAGCAGAAATATGCTCTGAACAACAATCACGCAGATGAAATGTATTCAGAGAAATATATTCGTGTGCTCAGGGAATCATTTATCTCAATGGACAATGCGCAGAACATACTGATCGTAAAGACAGTATCCGGTATGGCCATGGCAGCCGCAGCAGCGATTGATGCCATGAAATTTCCCGGCTGCGTAGGATCGATTGCAGGAGATGATACCATCATGGTAGCAGTAAAGACAGTCGATGATACTCATAAACTTATGCAGATAATCAAGGAGCTTATTTTTAACTGATGTTACTGGAATTACATGTAAGAAATCTTGCACTCATAGAGAAGGCGGATCTGGAATTCGGAAAGGGGCTTATCGTTCTTTCCGGAGAGACCGGTGCGGGCAAATCGATACTGATCGATTCGATAAATGTCGCGCTCGGGGCCAAGACCGGTAAAGGCATCATACGTAACGGAGCGGAGTATGCATATATAGAACTTCTCTTCGCAGTGGATGATCCGGAGAAGATACGCAGGATCAGGGAGCTTGATATAGCAGTGGAGGACGACGGAGTACTGATCGTCTCAAGGAAGATAACACCGACCAGGACAATAGCAAAAATCAATGATGAGACAGTTACATCCGGAAAACTCAGATCACTGACCGGACTTCTCATCGATATGCACGGACAGTTCGAACACCAGTCCTTACTCAGCCCGTCAAGTCACCTCGAATTCATCGACAAGCTTTCACCTGCAGAGGCGGGAAAAATCAGAACTGAGATAGCGGATCAGTATCACGAATACGCTTCACTTCTCGCGGAGCTTAGCGAAGGAAGTGACAAGCTGCTTCGCGACAGAGAGGCGGACATACTCAGATATGAGATAGAAGAGATATCGTCAGCAGAACTCAAGGCCGGTGAGGAGCAGGAGCTGCTGGATGAATTCAGAAGGATGAAGAATTCTTCGAAGATCTCGGCAGGACTTTCCGCGGCAGGTGAAGAGCTGGATAACGATTTCATTTCACATGCACTTAAAAATGTAAATGATATCGCCGGGTTTGATAAGGACATCGAAGATATCAGGAGGGGGCTTTCTGAAATAGAAGGACTCGTGTTTGAAACGAAGAGAAGCATAGATAACTATCTGGACGGTTTTGATTACGATGAAAAGAGATTTGATGAGATAGAAAAACGACTCGATGTGATTCACCGTATCCAGGGTAAGTATGGAGACGATATCGGGGAGATACTTAAAGGGCTGGAGACGAGACAGGAGAGACTGAGTTATCTTGAGAATTATGACGGACTCCGCGAAGGGATGGTACGCAGAAGGAACGAGCTTGAAGAGCTGCTCAGAGCTTCCTGCGACCGCCTGACAGCGATACGCCGTACGACAGCAGATGAGCTTAAGGTAAGAATCACGGAGGAACTGAAGGATCTTAATTTCCTCGGAGTTCAGTTCGATATCGAAATGAAGAAATCCGATAAGTTCACAGCATGCGGTGATGATGTCGTGCAGTTTATGATAAGCACGAATCCGGGTCAGCCGGTGATGCCGCTTAAGGACGTGGCAAGCGGAGGCGAGCTTTCGAGAATCATGCTTGCGCTCAAGACTGTGCTGGCAGACACCGATGAAATCGAGACTTTGATATTTGATGAGATTGACGCCGGCATCAGCGGCAAGACGGCGCAGAGAGTCGGAGATAAGCTGAGCATCATCGGAAGAGGACATCAGGTTCTGTGCATCACGCATCTTCCGCAGATAGCTGCGATGGCGGATAATCATTATCTGATCAGCAAATCAACAGACGGAAGCTCGACACGTACCGAGATCAGATGCATCGAGGGTGAAGAATCAGTTGCCGAGATAGCACGTATGATGGGCGGAAATGAGCTTACCGAAAATGTGCTCAACGCGGCCCGTGAGATGAAACAATGCGCGAGGCAGAAAGCTGTGAGATGAAGTGGCACGCAGGATAAAGCCGCCCATGAAAACTGACAGCGGAGGGGAGAAACATGAAAAATATACTTATGGTTGCATCGGAAGCATTTCCCTTTATAAAAACAGGAGGACTTGCAGACGTAGCAGGTTCACTGCCGAAATATCTTGATAAGAAATACTACGACTGCCGTGTGATACTGCCGAAGTATCAGTGCATGAAGCAGGATAAAAAAGACATGATGGAATATGTCACCCACTTCTATATGAACTACAACGGAAGAGACCGCTATGTAGGAGTATTAAAGGCAGAGTATGACGGAGTGACTTATTACTTCATTGACAACGAAGAGTACTTCAACGGACCGTCACCATACGGAGACTGGCTGTGGGACATCGAGAAGTTTATGTATTTTGATCAGGCGGTGCTGTCCGCGCTTCCGGTCATCGGCTTCAGACCTGATGTGATCAACTGTCATGACTGGCAGGCAGGACTCATCCCGGTTTATATTCATGACAGGTTTGCAGGCGGAGAGTTCTATCGCGGTATCAGGACAGTCATGACCATACATAACCTCAAGTTCCAGGGCTGCTGGGGAGTCAGGAATTTCCAGCGCCTTTCAGGATTGTCGGATTATTATTTCACACCGGATAAGCTCGAATACAATAAAGACGGCAACATGCTTAAGGGCGGCATCGTATATGCTGATGCTGTCACTACAGTAAGCTATACCTATGCAAATGAGATCCAGACACCGTACTACGGAGAAGGTCTTGACGGAATACTCAGCGCGAGAAAAAATGATCTGAGGGGAATAGTAAACGGAATCGATTATGAGATATTCGATCCTGAATCAGACAAGCTGATAAAGACAAATTATTCGGATGTGAATTTCCGCACCAATAAGGCGAAGAACAAGACCGCATTGCAGAAACAGCTCGGACTTGAACCTGACCCGAAGAAATTTATGATCGGTATAGTATCCAGGCTTACATCACAGAAGGGTTTTGATCTCATACAGCATGTGATAGAGGAAATCACGGCTGAAGATGTGCAGCTCGTGGTTTTGGGAACCGGTGAGATCGGGTTTGAGAACACCTTCAACTATTTTGCATGGAAGTATCCGCAGAGAGTTTCATCGAACATTTACTATTCAGAGGAGCTTTCTCATATGATCTATGCGGCATCGGACGCATTTCTCATGCCATCGTCCTTCGAACCGTGCGGACTCAGCCAGCTCATGGCACTTCGCTACGGATCAGTTCCGATAGTCAGGGAGACCGGAGGACTGAAGGATACGGTCGAGCCGTATAATGAATTTGAGAACAAGGGAACAGGCTTCTCATTTGCAAATTATAATGCGCATGAGATGCTTTATACTATACAATATGCAAAGCGTGTTTATTATGAAAAGAAGCGCGCATGGAACATGATAGTGGAGCGAGGAATGAGACAGGATTTCTCGTGGGACGCATCGGCACTTAAATACCAGGAGCTTTACGATTGGCTGATAGGATGAAATACAAAAGACTGATTACAATTGCATTATGTATGACGGTGCTGCTCACCGGATGCGTGAAGCTTCCTGAGCGAACCGTGCACGAGGAGCCGGAACCGGTGACCTCTTATTCCGCGGGGCAGATGTATCTCGCACTTGCAGGAAGAAGAAGCGAGATGAAGAATGTCTATACCGACAGGGTGTTTGATGTTATCGTCGGAGACAGCGGCAGGAAATACAGTGATACCTTTGCAGATACGGTGCATGACTATCTTGAAAAGGTTCAGGTCATGTCGGAGATGTGTGAGAGGCGCGAGATCGAGCTTTCAATGACGGAAACGAAGGAGATCGATAAAGCCGTTGATACATTTATGGAGGAATTCTCCACATCAGGCAATTCATATGAGATTACGCCGGAAGAAGTAAGAGAAATGCTTACGGATCTGAAGAAGATCGGGCAGCTGCGTGAACTCATCATCGAAGAGGCTGATGTAGAAGTAAGCGAAAGTGATGCGAGAGTCATGGATGTCGAAAGGATCGAACTGAGCACCTCGGAAAAAGCATATGAAGTGCTTAACAAGATAAATGACAATCCGGATGTTGACTTCTTCACGATAGCAAGACGGAATTCGGAAAATGCTGACATAGCATTGTCTGTCGGTACCGGAGATATGGGTGATGTGATAGACGAAGCTATTTTCAGGCTCAATGACGGAGAGGTCAGCCCGGTGATTCCGTGCAACGGCAGGTATTACATCTTCCGGTGCGTATCGGGTTACAATCCGGAGGCCACTGCTGTAAGAAAGGAAAAGATGACAAGAGAACGTCAGAACAGGGCAGTGGGACTTAAATATGAAGAATACATCGCAGATCATCCTTTTGAAATGAATGAAGAGGAATGGATCAAGGCAGTAAAAATGTGCAATGATAATCCGGAGGTTCCGGATATTTATGAGGCAGTAAAGAGGGACTGATTATGAAAAAGGTATTAAAATTCGGCGGCTCTTCAGTCGCCAATGCAGGACAGTTTAAGAAGGTTGCAGACATCGTCAAGAGTGATAAATCAAGAAGATATATCGTAGTGTCGGCACCGGGAAAATCAAATGCAAAGGATGAGAAGATTACGGATCTTCTGTACAGACTCTATGATGAGATCACAGCAGAGAAGTCATACAAGAAGACATTTGCGTCGATAAGAAAGAAATATACTTCTATCGTCGATGATCTCAACCTTAAATTCAATGTGGATTATGAACTTGAAAAAATCGAGAATGATATAAAAGAAGGCGCAGGTCGTGACTATGCTGCATCAAGAGGAGAGTACCTGTGTGCGCATATGATGGCCGAATACCTCGAGTATGATTTCATTGATTCAGCAGACCTGATATTCTTTGAGGATGATGGTTCAGTCAATTATGAGAAAACCTATGAAGAGACAGCAAAGACCCTTGAAAATGTAAGAAAGGCAGTTATCCCGGGATTTTACGGATCACTGCTCAGCGGCGGAGTTAAGACATTTACCCGCGGCGGTTCAGATGTCACAGGTTCACTCGTTGCAAAAGCCATTACAGCAGATATGTATGAGAACTGGACTGATGTATCAGGCTTCATGGTTGCAGATCCGAGAATCATCAGGAATCCGAAAGTCATCGAGACTGTCACATATTCGGAGCTCAGAGAGCTGTCATACATGGGCGCATCAGTACTTCACGAAGATGCTTTCTTCCCGGTACGCAAGGACGGAATTCCGATTCACATCAAGAATACCAATGATCCTGATGCTCCGGGAACACTCATCGTTGAGAGTACATGCAAGAACTCCAAATATATGATCACCGGTATCGCAGGCAAGAAGGGATTCTGTTCAGTCAATGTCGATCAGCCTATGATGAACTCAATCGTAGGATTCTGTATGAATGTTCTTAAAGTATTCGCAGACAACGGGCTGAGCATCGAACATATGCCTTCGGGAATCGATACGATGTCGGTATTCGTTCATCAGAGTGAGTTCGAGGATAAAGAGCAGCAGATCATCTCAGGAATACATCGCGCAGTCAGACCAGACTCGGTAGTAGTAGATACAGGTATCGCGCTTATCGCAGTAGTAGGTCGTGGTATGAGGGCTACACAGGGTACTGCAGGTAGGATTTTCTCCGCACTCGCACATGCAGGAGTCAATATCAAGATGATCGATCAGGGTTCATCCGAGCTTAATATAATCATCGGTGTTCAGGATTCTGATTTTGAGACAGCTATCAAAGCGATCTATGATATATTTGTCGAAACGTGACGGAGTATAATATGAAAACAATCATCGTTGGCGGCGGACCCGCAGGTATGGCCGCCGCCATCGCTGCATCAAACTGCGGCAATCAGACAGTACTATATGAGAAAAATGAAAAGCTCGGGAAGAAGCTGTTCATCTCCGGAAAAGGCCGGTGTAATCTGACCAATGCATCGGACATGAAAACCGTGATGGACAATGTGGTTTCAAATCCCAGGTTTATGTATAGCGCATTCGGCAGGTTTTCCAATGACGATATAGTCTCGCTGATAGAATCCCAGGGCTGTCCGACCAAGGTTGAAAGAGGCAACAGAATATTTCCTGTTTCGGATCGCAGCTCCGATGTCATAAAAGCACTTGAAAAAAAACTTCGTGAATGCCATGTACAGATAAAACTCAATGAAGAGGTCAAGGGTCTGCTGATTCAGGATAAAGTATGCAGAGGCATAAAACTCGCCTCAGGAGAATCCGACTTTGCGGACAGGATTATCATAGCGACAGGAGCCCTCAGCTACCCGGTCACAGGATCGACAGGCGACGGATTCCGGTGGGCCATATACGCAGGACATACGGTTGTCGATACAGTACCGGCCCTCGTTCCTCTCGTAACGAAGGAAAATGTGTCCGACATGATGGGACTGTCACTTAAAAATGTTCGTGCCACGATACTCGACGGAAGCAAAGAACTCTACTCTGAATTCGGAGAGATGCTTTTCACTCACTTCGGTGTGAGCGGCCCACTGATGCTTTCAGCCAGCTCATACATCACAAGGAAACTCAGAATGCACAGTCTGACACTGAGCATCGATCTGAAGCCGGCACTCGATGAAGCTACGCTCGACGCAAGACTGCTGAAAGACTTCGGGAAGAATATAAACAAGACTCTCAGGAATTCTCTTGGAGAGCTTCTGCCATCGGGACTTATAAACGAAGTAGTGCGTCAGTCTCACATTTCCCCTGATAAAAGGGTAAATGAAATCACGAGGCAGGAGAGAACACAGCTGCTTACAGCACTTAAGTCACTGACATTCACTATCACCGGCACACGAGGATGGAATGAAGCAATCATCACGCAGGGCGGTGTATCGACAAAAGAAATAAATCCAAAAACCATGGAATCGAAGCTTGTGAAAAATCTGTATTTCGCAGGTGAGGTTCTGGACGTAGACGCGCTGACAGGCGGCTACAATCTGCAGATAGCATGGTCGACGGGGTGGTCGGCCGGATCGGAGGGATAAGATGAGCTTTAGTATTGCAATCGACGGACCGAGCGGAGTCGGTAAATCAACAATAGCAAAGATGCTTGCTTCTGACCTGAAATTTGTCTACATCGACACAGGAGCGATGTTCAGAGGACTGGCAGTGTATTTCCTCGAGAAAGGACTAGATATCGAAGATGAGGCATCCATATGCGCTGCAGTTGACGGCGTTAAAGAGACCATAGGATACGAAGGCGGAGAACAGCATGTGTATGTCAATGATACCGATGTCACGGCAAAACTCAGAACCGAGGATGTATCAAAGGCAGCATCAGTAACATCACAGTATCAGCCGGTACGTGCCAAGCTGCTTGAGCTGCAGCGGGAAATGGCGAAGGTTCAGGATGTCATCATGGACGGACGTGATATCGGAACAGTAGTGCTTCCGGGCGCACAGCTCAAGGTATATATGGTGGCAAGACCTGAGGTACAGGCTCAGCGCCGCTATGACCAGCTTGCGGCGGCGGGAAAACTCGGAGATGCAACATATGAGACTATACTCGCAGATATCAGGGAGCGGGATTACAGAGATTCACACCGCGCAGTAGCACCTCTTAAAAAAGCTGATGATGCGGCGGAACTCGACACTTCCGATCTCAGTCTGCAGGAGGTATTTGATGCGGTCAGGAAGATGTACCTGAAAGCAGCTAAGGAGAATGCAGATGCCTGAGATCATCGTGGCAAAAACAGCAGGGTTCTGTTTCGGAGTCAACAGAGCTGTAAATATGGTGACTTCGGAGATGGATAAGCCCGGGAAGGTATATACCTACGGGCCTATTGTTCATAATGAGGTCGTGACTGAAAAACTGAGCGAAGGTGGAGTGAGTGTATTAAATTCACTTGAGGACGCCCGCACAGCCGCCGTACTGAGTCCAAAGACTTCCCCGACCGAATCGCAGATTTCAGATCCGTATTTCGTCCAAAGACGTTCCTCTTCAGGACACGCCAAGGCGAATCGTCCTTCAGAGGAAGTCTTTGTACGAAATACTGGGGCCGAAGGCTGTGGATTGGGCAGAAATACTGTGGTTATCCGGGCGCACGGAGTATCTGCAGATGTGGAAGATGAGCTGAAAAAACTGGGATATAATGTGGTGGATGCCACCTGCCCGTTTGTGAGAAAGATACATGAGATCGTGGCGAGAGAGAACTCAGAAGGCCGCCGGGTCATAATAGTGGGAAATCCCGATCATCCGGAGGTTCAGGGAATCGCAGGACGCGGAAGCGTCGAAAATGTGGTCATAGAAAGTTTTGAAGGTTTTGAAAAATTGAATTTGCCTCTTGACAAAGCATATAGCCTTGTGGCACAGACCACATTTAACTATGAAAAATTGAATGAAATTATTGATAAATTGAAGATTTTACAGTATGATATAAGATGTTTTAATACTGTCTGCAATGCTACATATGAACGACAGCGCGAGGCAGCTGAGATTGCCGGAAGAGTTGATGCGATGATCGTGATTGGTAGCAGGAATAGTTCCAACACTCGTAAGTTATACGAAATATGCAAAGAAAAATGCGATGTAACTGTGTTGATCCAAGATGTGGATGACCTAACTTGTGAGGATTATCATTCTGTGAATAGCGTCGGTATTACAGCAGGGGCATCGACCCCGAAACATATTATTGAGGAGGTTCAAACTTATGTCAGATCTTAGTTTTGAACAAATGTTAGAAGAATCATTAAAGACTATTCATACAGGAGAGATTGTCAGCGGTACAGTTATCGATGTCAAAGAAGACAAGATAGTTCTGAATATCGGCTACAAGTCAGATGGTATCATCGCACGCAACGAATATACCAATGATGCTGCAGCAGACCTTCGCCAGCTCGTACATGTTGGCGATGAAATGGATGCAAAAGTTCTTAAAGTCAACGATGGTGAAGGCCAGGTAGCACTTTCGTACAAGAGAATCGCTTCAGATAAGGCTAACAAGAGACTTGAAGAAGCATGTGAGAACAAGGAAGTTCTTACAGCAAGGGTTGTCAGAGTTATGAACGGCGGTCTCACAGTTGATGTTGACGGAGCAAATGTATTCGTACCGGCAAGTCTTGTATCAGATGTATATGAGAAGGACCTTTCAAAGTATGACGGTCAGGAGATCGACATAGTTATTACAGAGTTCAACCCGAGAAGAAGAAGAATCATCGGTGACCGCAAGCAGCTTATCGTTGCCAAGAAGTCAGCACTTCAGAAAGAACTCTTTGAGAAGATACATGTAGGCGATATCATCGAAGGTACAGTTAAGAATCTCACAGACTTCGGCGCATTCATCGATCTTGGCGGTGCAGACGGACTGCTTCACATCTCAGAGATGAGCTGGGGAAGACTTGAGAATCCTAAGAAGGTGTTTACAGTTGGTGAAGAAGTTAAGGCGTTCATCAAGGACATCCAGGGTACAAAAATCGCTCTTTCAATGAAGTTCCCGGATCAGAATCCATGGGCAGATGCAGCAGAGAAGTTCCAGGTTGGATCAGTTGTTACAGGCAAGATTGCACGTATGACAGACTTCGGTGCTTTCGTAGAGCTCGCACCTGGTGTTGATGCACTCCTTCATGTATCACAGATCTCACATCAGCATGTTGATAAGCCTGCAGACGCACTTAAGGTTGGACAGGAAATCGAAGCTAAGATCGTTGATTTCAACGAAGAAGATAAGAAGATTTCTCTCAGCATGAAGGCACTTGAGCCGGAACCTGTTAAGGAAGAGGCTCCTGTAGCAGAAGAAGCTCCGGCAGCTGAGGAAGCTCCTGCAGCAGAAGAAACAGAGAAGACAGAAGAATAATTCAATACATGAATAGAGCGGCCGAAAGGCCGCTCTTGTTTTCTGGTTTTTCGCTTATCATAGATGAAATTCAAAGGGCTCCTCAATTAATAGATCTTAAACAAAAAACGGATATTTACATTAAAAAGCAAAAGGTTTACACTAACATTTGAACTTGTATTACAACATACAGGATCCTGCTGCGTAAAAAAGGAAGGAGAAGATATGAAGGCATTAGTATACGAAGGACCTAATAAACTGAATTACACAGATGTTTCTGATGTAAGTCCCGCAAAGGGGGAAGTAAAAGTCAAAATAAAAGCCTGTGGCATATGCGGCAGCGATGTTGCAGGATATCAGGGTCTCACAGGGCGCCGTATTGAGCCGATGATCATGGGACATGAGTTCTGTGGCGAAGTTGTTGAAATCGGTGAAGGTGTAACAGAGGATGTTCAAATAGGAAAGATTTATGCTGTATATCCTCTCTATTTCTGCGGCGAATGCGAAATGTGTCAAAAGGGTGATGTACATTTGTGCTTAAATAAGAGAGCTTACGGAGTCCTTGCAGAGAACGGTGCATTTGCAGAGTACCTTTGTGTACCGGCTAAATGCTGCTTCGAAGTAAGATCGGGTGTTTCGAATGCTATTGGTTCACTTATGGAGCCTTTAGCAGTTGCATATAGAGGTGTTCGTCATGCAGGAGATCTTACCGGAAAGACAGTTTTCATGGCAGGAACAGGTACTATAGGACTTCTTGCACTCGCATGTGTTAAGATGCAGAATCCTTCAAAAGTGTTTGTATCAGATATGGATGATAACCGACTTGAACTTGCAAAGAAGATGGGTGCGGATATTGTAATCAATCCTTCAAAGGATGATTACAAGCAGGTAGTGCTTGATAACACTGATGGCAAGGGATGCGATGTTGCAATCGAAGCAGTTGGTATAGCTCCAACAGTTCAGCAGGTTATGGGATCACTTAGATTCGGCGGAAAAGCAGTCTGGATCGGAAATAACCGTAAGATGATTGAAATGAACATGCAGGAGGTTGTAACAAGAGAACTTACTGTTTATGGCTCATTCCTGTACGGATATCAGGAATTTAAAGAAGTAGTGGGATTCTTGAATGAGGGGAAGATTAATGTTGCACCACTCATTTCAAAAGAGATTAAGCTTGAAGAAGCACCTGTGTATTTCGAGAAGCTTAAGAATCACGAAGACAATCTGATAAAAGTTGTTGTAGTATCTGAATAAAGGAAACAGGCTTTCCAATGCATAATTCAGGGGTTTCCATCATCATGATGGGAACCCCTTTTGTGAACATATAATATGTAAGTTGTAATACAAGTTTGTCTGTGTTAGAATGATCTCAGATTAGCTATATCAAACTATTGTATTTTATACAAAACAATACTTGGAGGAAGATTAAGATGGTGAGTGATGTGAAGCTTAAAGAACTCGAAGAAATGGCCAGACAAGTCAGACGTAATGTCGTTACATGTGTAGGAACCGAGTGCCCCGGACACCTTGGCGGTTCTATGTCATCAGCCGATTTGGTAACAGCATTATACTTCTACAAAATGAAATATGATCCAAAGGATGAATCAAGAGATCGTTTTATCCTCAGCAAGGGTCATGTCGCTATTCTCCAGTACGCAGTACTTGCAGAACTTGGAGTTGTACCAAAAGATGAGTTAAAGAATACAAAGACTATAGGATGCACAATTTTTCAGGGGCATCCGGATAAGCTTAAAACACCGGGTATTGAAGCCGGAACAGGATCTCTCGGTCAGGGTCTTTCAGTTGCAGTAGGTATGGCTATCGGCCAGAAGCTTTCAGGTTATACATCCAAGTCATATGCACTTGTAGGTGACGGAGAACTTGGTGAAGGACAGATCTGGGAAGCAGCTATGTTAGCAGCAGCAAAGAAGGTAGATAACCTTGTATGTATACTTGATAACAATACACTTCAGGCAACAGGACCTATCAAGGACAGAATGGATTCAGGGGATCTTAAGTCTAAATGGGAATCATTTGGATGGAAGATTATTGAAATAGACGGTCATGATATGAAACAAATCTGCGATGCCTATGACAAAGCAGATGAAGTTAAAGGCCAGCCGACACTTATTCTTGCACACACTGTTAAGGGCAAAGGAATAAGCTTTGCAGAGAACGTTGTTGGTTTCCATAACGGAAAGCTTACACCTGAGCAGTTTGATCAGGCAATGAAAGAGTTAGCGTAAGGAGGATAATATCATGGCATATACAAATATGAGAACAGCTTACGGTGAAACACTGGTTGAGCTTGGAAAGACAAATAAGAACATTGTAGTACTTGATGCTGACCTTGGCGGTTCAAC
>JAZLHO010000027.1:0-16236 GCA_045616865.1 Lachnospiraceae bacterium
AAAGATGAGAAGACACCTCTTATGATGATCCTTAGTGACATCCAGAAGGAATATGGCTACATTCCACTTGAGGTTCAGGAACTGGTTTCAGAAAAAACAGGTATCTCCGTAGCTGAAATTTACGGAGTAGTAACATTCTATTCATTCTTCTCTCTTCAGCCAAAGGGAAAGTATGTTATCGGCTGCTGCCTCGGAACTGCATGCTATGTTAAGGGTGCTCAGCAGGTTATCGATAAGTTCTCTGAGATTCTGAAGATTGCTCCCGGTGAGACAACAGAGGATGGATTATTCACACTTGATGCACTCCGTTGCCTTGGTGCCTGCGGTATCGCACCTGCAGTATCAATTAACGGAAAGGTATATCCTAAGGTAGCTGTGAACCAGGTACAGGGTATCATCGATGAGCTTAAGGGAGGTGCAAAATGATAAAGAGCTTTGACGAATTAAAGAAGACTCAGGCTGATTGCACAGCATGCCTTGATGCTAAGTTCAGCGGCGAAGACGGAAAGCGTCATGTAGTATTCTGTGGAGGTACAGGATGCCTTTCATCAGATTCAGCAGCAATCCGCGAGAAATTCGCAGCTATTATTAAAGAAAAAGGCCTTGATGACAAGGTTACAGTTAACCAGGTAGGATGCTTTGGATTCTGCTCACAGGGACCGTTCTGCAAGATTTTCCCTGAGAACACACTTTACCGTATGGTTACGATCGATGATGTAGATGAGATCATCGAGAAGGATATCATCGGCGGAGAAGTAGTTGAGAGATTACTTTATGTTGATCCGGCAACACAGCAGAAGGTTGCAAAGCAGGAAGAGATTACATTCTATAAGAAGCAGGTTCGTGTGGCACTTCACGGCTGCGGACAGATCGATCCTGAGAATCTTAAGGAAGCACTTGGCGCAGGCGCATTCAAGGGACTTGCAAGAGCACTTGAGCTTGGACGTGAAGCTACTATCAAGGAGGTTCTTGATTCAGGACTCCGCGGACGCGGCGGCGCAGGCTTCCCGACAGGAAGAAAGTGGAGCTTTGCAGCTCCTGGCGATGGCGACAAGTACATCGTATGTAACGGTGATGAGGGTGATCCGGGTGCATTCATGGATCGTTCCATCCTTGAGGGTAACCCTGTAGCAGTTATCGAGGGTATGGCTATCGCAGCTTATGCTATCGGTGCTAAGAACGGTTACTTCTATGTTCGTGCTGAGTATCCTATCGCAGTAGCAAGACTTAAACTTGCTATCAAGGAACTCGAAGAAGCAGGTCTTCTCGGTGACAATATCATGGGAACAGACTTCAGCTTCCGTGCACATATCAGACTTGGTGCAGGCGCATTCGTATGTGGTGAGGAGACAGCTCTTCTTAACTCTATCGAAGGTCAGCGCGGTATGCCTCGTCCACGTCCTCCGTTCCCGGCAGTTAAGGGACTCTGGGGATGCCCGACATGTGTTAACAACGTTGAGACACTTGCAACAGTTCCGTTCATCCTTCGTGAGGGTGCAGCAGAATTTGTTAAGTATGGTACAGAAGGTTCAAAGGGAACCAAGGTATTCGCTCTCGGCGGTAAGATCAATAACGTAGGTCTTGTAGAGGTTCCGATGGGAACAACTCTCAGAGAACTCATTTATGATATCGGCGGCGGTATCCCGAACGGCAAGAAATTCAAGGCTATCCAGACAGGTGGTCCTTCAGGCGGATGTCTGACAGAAAAGGATCTTGATACAGAGATCGATTTCGATACACTCAAGGCACGCGGTTCTATGATGGGATCAGGCGGTGCTATCGTAATGGATGAAGACAACTGTATGGTTGACGTTGCCAAGTTCTACATGGAGTTCATCGTTGATGAGTCCTGCGGTAAGTGTTCACCGTGCCGTATCGGTACAAAGAGAATGCTTGAGATCCTTACAAAGATCACAGAAGGCAAGGGAACCATGGAGGATCTTGACAAGCTGAATGAAATCGCATCAGTTTGCCAGAACAACTCTCTGTGCGCTCTCGGACAGACAGCAGCCAACCCGATTCTTTCAACACTTAAGCAGTTCAAGGATGAGTACATCGCTCATATCGTTGACAAGAAGTGTCCCGCTCATGTTTGCAAGAATCTTATGGAGTATAAGATCGACAAAGAGAAATGTATCGGATGCGGCATGTGCGCTAGAAACTGCCCGGTTAATGCAATCGCTCAGACTGATTACACAGCACCTGGTCATAAGCTTGCAAGCTACATGATCAATGCAGACAAGTGTATCAAGTGCGGTCTCTGCCAGGCTAACTGTAAAGTCGCTGCTATTGTTAAGGAATAAGGAGGGTGATTAATATGGCAAAGGTTAATATTAAAATCGAAGGTATTCCTTATCAGGTAGATGAGGGACTGACAATATTAGAAGCAGCAAGACAGTGCGGATATACTATTCCTACACTTTGTACTTTCAATCATGGTGAGTGCAACCTCGGTTCATGCCGTGTATGTCTCGTTGAGGCAACAGGTGCAAGAGGTCTTGTAGCATCTTGTGTATACCCGATCAATGAGGGTATGGAAATTACTATTTCATCTCCAAAGGCAGTTGCAGCCCGTAGAGCATCTGTTGAGTTACTTCTTTCAAATCACAACAGAAACTGCCAGGAGTGTGCAAAGAATGAATGCTGTGAGCTTCTTCATGTAGCTCATGTTACAGGCGCACGTGAGAATCACTATGAGGGTGCCAAGACAGAGACAACACTTGATGATGTCACACCGTCTATCGTTCGTGATACAAGCAAATGTATCCTTTGCGGACGCTGCGTAGCACGTTGTAAGAATGCTCATGGAATCGGAGTACTCGGATTTGAGAACCGTGGCTTCAGGGCCATCGTTGCTCCGGCTGAGAACCGTTCATTCCTTAACAGCCCATGTATCCAGTGCGGACAGTGCGTTGCAGTATGTCCTACAGGAGCTCTCATGGAGAAGTCAGAGATCGAGAAGGTCGATGAAGCAATGGCAGCAGGCAAGTATGTTGTAGTACAGACAGCTCCTGCAGTTCGTGCAGCACTTGGCGAAGAGTTCGGCATGCCGATAGGAACACCTGTTACAGGCAAGATGGCAGCAGCTCTCAGAAGACTTGGATTCAAGAAGGTTTTCGATACAGATTTCGCAGCAGACCTTACAATCATGGAGGAAGCAAACGAGCTTCTTGAAAGAGTTAACAACAAGGGTGTTCTTCCTATGATCACATCATGCTCACCTGGCTGGATCAACTACTGTGAGTATTACTACGGAGATCAGGTAGATCATCTTTCAAGCTGCAAGTCTCCTCACGAGATGATGGGTGCTATCCTTAAGTCATACTACGCAGCAAAGATCGGTGTAGATCCTAAGGATATGTTCGTTGTATCTATCATGCCATGTACAGCCAAGAAGTTTGAGGAGCAGAGACCTCAGCTTGCAAAGGACGGAATCAGAGACGTTGATGCTGTTCTTACAACAAGAGAGCTTGGCAGACTTATCAAGCGTTCAGGTATCGAATTCACAAAGCTTCCTGATGAAGACTTCGATGAGGATCTCGTTCATGATACAACAGGTGCAGCTCACATCTTCGGTGTTACCGGTGGTGTTATGGAGGCAGCTCTTCGTACAGCTTACTTCGTACTTGAGGGTAAGGAGTACGGCGCAATCGAGTTCCATGAGGTTCGTGGATTCGAGGGTATCCGTGAAGCAGAGTTCACACTCGGCGGCGTAAATATCAAGGTTGCTGTAGCATCTGCTATGAAGAATGCAAAGGTTCTTATGGATCAGATCCGTGAGGGCAAATCACCTTACACATTCATCGAAATCATGGGATGTCCGGGCGGATGTATCAACGGCGGCGGTCAGCCATACGTAAGAAGCGTATTCTTACCGAATGAGGATATTAATATCTATGAGACATATCAGCAGAAGAGAGCCAATGCTCTTTACTCAGAGGATGAGAGATCAGTTATCCGTCAGTCTCATAATAACGCTCAGATTCAGACTCTGTATAAGGAGTTCCTTGAGAAGCCGTTATCACACAAGGCTCATGAGCTTCTTCACACAACATATACAAAAGATCGCGTAAGATTCGATTAATAATCCTTTTAAAATACAATCCCTTATAGGGGAAACAATAAGGGGAGCGCATAGCCGGCGCTCCTCTTATTCATAAAAACATACTATGATCGAAAAAGAGAAAATAATAAGCTCGGCAGAGCTTTTCGTACTGGACATGGACGGAACCACTTACCTGAGCGATACCGTCATCCCGGGGGCTCTTGAATTCTTTAACGAAGCAAGGGCAGCGGGGAGAAAGCTCCTTTTCTTTACAAACAACACATCCAGAAATCCGGAGGACTACATCCAGAAGCTTTCGGGCATGGGCTTTGATGTCACAAGAAAGGATATAGTCACTGCTGGAGATGTCACGATTTCATTTTTACATGAATTCCATCCCGGACAGTCTGTATATCTTGTGGGAAATGCCGCCCTCAGGCGAAGCCTTATCACAGGCGGAATAAAGCTTTTTGAACCGGAAGAGGGCAAACGACCGGAGGTGGTGCTTGTTGGCTTTGATACAGAGCTGACATACGAAAAGCTGGAAAGAGCGTGTATATATATCAGGGAAGGTGCATGCTTTATCGCTACTCACCCGGATATAAACTGTCCTACCTCACATGGTTTTGTACCGGATGCAGGCGCGATTTGCGCAGCCATAACAGCATCTACAGGCGTTCGCCCCGGATATCTGGGAAAACCGCAGCATGAGACAGTGGAAATGATATGCAGGCTGACAGGAGTCAGTGCCGATAAGATACTGTTTGTAGGAGACAGATTATATACTGATATCGCTGTCGGGGTAAATAACGGTGCGATGGGCGCGCTGGTGCTCACCGGGGAAGCGACAGAAGCTGATATAGAAAAGAGTGACGTAAAGCCGGATGCTGTGTTTGCGTCACTTGATGAGATGCGAAAATATTTGATATAACGGTCCTGCAGATGATATAATATTATCCAAATGGGAATGATTACGAATGACTGGCTGGTTCCGCTTGAACAGGAATTCAGAAAGCCTTATTACAGAGAACTATATAATTTTGTGAAGGCTGAGTACAGCAAAAAAACAGTGTACCCTCCTTCAGATGAGATTTTTTCAGCCCTGCATCTGACTCCTCTCGGAGATGTCAAGGTCGTCATACTTGGACAGGATCCGTATCACAATGAGGGTCAGGCACACGGACTGAGTTTTTCTGTGAGACCCGGCACAGAGATACCGCCGTCACTCGAAAACATTTACAAGGAGCTTCAGGACGATCTGGGATGCTATATTCCCAATAACGGTTTTCTGGAGTCATGGGCAAGGCAGGGAGTGCTGCTGCTCAACACGGTGCTTACAGTAAGAGCCCATGCGGCTAATTCCCATGGCGGCAAGGGGTGGGAAACCTTTACTGATGCAATTATAGAAGCTGTTGAAGCACAGGACAGACCTGTAGTTTATCTGCTTTGGGGCAAGCCGGCGCAGTCAAAGATCCCGATGATCACGAATCCGCGGCATCTGGTACTGAAGGCACCTCATCCGAGTCCGCTCAGTGCGTACAGAGGCTTCTTCGGATGCAGACATTTCTCACAGGCCAATGAGTTCCTGAAAAAAAACGGAGTGGAGCCAATCAACTGGCAAATAAATAATCTATGAGTATAATTGAAGTTTTAAAAGTAATAGTATTTGGTATTATCGAAGGCTTTACCGAGTGGCTTCCGATCAGCTCTACGGCACATCTGATGATACTTGATGAGCTGATAAAGCTTGATGTAAAGCCCGAGTTCAAGACGATTTTCGTCACAGTTATTCAGATCGGTGCAGTACTTGCACTTGTAGTGCTGTATTTCAGAAAGCTGAACCCGTTTGACTTCAAAAAGAAACCGGAGCAGAAGAAGGCAACGTGGAGCCTATGGCTTAAAATAGCGATCGCCACTGTGCCGTCAGCTGTGCTGGGCTTTCTGGTGGATGACTGGGTATCCGCACATATGGAGAACGGACTGATCATATCTATCACCTTGATTCTGTTCGGTATAATATTCATTGTGGTCGAGGAGATCAAAAAATATAAGCAGCCCGTGATTACAAGACTCGGAAAAATCGATTATATGACAGCATTTTATATCGGTCTTTTCCAGGTTCTCGCACTGGTTCCGGGAACATCGAGATCCGGGGCAACCATCATAGGTGCCATGCTGCTCGGCTGCTCGAGACCTATCGCAGCAGAATTCTCATTCTTTCTGGGAATTCCGGTCATACTCGGAGCAAGCCTGCTTCGAATCGTGAAGTATACAGGCGGCTTTTCAGGAGCAGAGATCCTGTATATGGTGGCAGGATGTATTACTGCGTTTCTGGTATCTATCTATTCAGTTAAATTCATGCTTGGATGGATCAAGAAAAACAATTATAAGATATTCGGTTATTACCGGATAGGAATAGGAATTGTTATTCTGATATGGTTTGTAATAAGTAATTTACTTAAATAAATACAAAGGGGTATAAGACTATGACATGTTATGAAGAGCTTCAAGCGAGAGGACTTATCGCACAGACAACAAACGAGCCTGAAATCAGCAAGATGATAAATGAGGGTAAGGCTGTGTTTTATATCGGTTTCGATCCAACAGCTGACAGTCTTCATGTCGGACATTTTATGGCACTCTGCCTCATGAAGAGACTTCAGATGGCCGGGAACAAGCCTATAGCACTTGTTGGAGGCGGAACCGGAATGATAGGAGATCCTTCAGGAAGAAGTGATCTCAGACAGATGATGACGGTTGATACTATCGATCATAACTGCGAATGCTTCAAGAAGCAGATGAGTCGTTTCATCGAATTCGGTGAAGGCAAGGCTATGATGGTAAATAATGCTGACTGGCTCAGAGATCTCAATTATATGGAATTCATCCGCGATATCGGTCCGCATTTCTCAGTAAACAACATGCTTCGTGCAGAATGCTACAAGCAGCGTATGGAGAAGGGACTTTCATTCCTTGAGTTCAACTATATGATTCTCCAGAGTTATGATTTCTACAGACTGTATCTCGATTATGGATGCAATATGCAGTTCGGCGGAGACGATCAGTGGTCCAATATGCTTGGCGGTACAGAGCTTATAAGAAAGAAGCTCGGCAAGGATGCACATGCTATGACCATCACACTGCTTCTTAAGTCAGACGGCAAGAAGATGGGTAAGACAGCAGGCGGAGCAGTATGGCTGGATGAGAACAAGACATCAGTTTATGATTTCTATCAGTACTGGAGAAATGTTGACGATGCCGATGTACTCAAATGTATCAGAATGCTTACCTTCCTTCCGGTTGAGCAGATCGATGAGATGGACAGCTGGGAGGGCGCTCAGCTCAACGAAGCAAAGAAGATACTTGCACATGAGCTTACGACTATGGTTCATGGTGAGGAGAAGTGCAGACAGGCTGAGGAAGCCGCTGAAGCACTCTTTGCAGGCGGTGCAGCATCAGCCAATGTTCCTACATATCAGCTTAAGGATGAAGACCTCAGGGACGGAAAGATCGATATCATGGGAATACTCGTTGCTGCAGGACTTTGTCAGAGCCGCGGCGACGCAAGAAGAAACATTCAGCAGGGCGGCGTAACTGTTGATGATGAAAAGATTACGGATATTTCAGTTACATATGATGCAGATGATTTTGCCGGAGAAGGTAAACTCGTTAAACGTGGCAAAAAGAACTTCATTAAGGTGGTCAGATAAATGAGAGATTTCATATACTACACGCCTACCAAGGTATTCTTTGGCAGAGGACGTGAAAATGAAATAGGAAAGATATGTGATGATTACGGATATCAGAGAGTGTTCATCGTATACGGCGGGCAGTCAGCTGTAAAATCAGGTCTTATCGAAAGAGTTGAAAAAAGTCTTGATGAGGCAGGCATAGTAGTTGATAAGGCAGGCGGTGTACAGCCCAACCCGATCATCTCAAAAACAAGAGAGATAATCAGGCAGGCCAATATCTTCAATCCGGACCTGATCCTTGCTGTCGGTGGAGGCAGTGTAATCGATACTGCAAAGACAGTAGGCTACGGCGTAGCCATGCCGGGAATTGATGTATGGGAGTATTTCTCAAAGAAGGCTAAGATCACAAAGTCTGTTCCTATCGCCGCTATTCTTACCATCGCAGCAGCGGGAAGTGAGATGAGTGATTCATGCGTGCAGACCAATATGGAACTGGATCCTCCGGTGAAGTGCGGAACCAATTCAGAATTCAACAGATGCAAGTTTGCTATACTGAATCCGGAGCTTACATTTACTCTGCCGAAATTCCAGATAGGCAGCGGAGTTGCAGACATTTTCTTCCACACAGCAGACAGATATTTCACTACTGATGCGATAACAGGAAACCATATGTCAGATGAGATCGCAGAGGGCCTAATGAGAAATATCATCAGGTACGGACTTAAGGGAGTAGCAGATCCTACTGATTATGAAGCGATGAGCGAGATCATGTGGGCTTCTACGATATCTCATAATGATCTGACAGGACTGGGAACCAATCCCAACGGAGGAAGAGGCGGCGACTGGGCACCTCATCAGCTGGGACAGGCTATGAGCGCACTTTATGATGCGACACACGGCGCCTCAATGACTGCTGTCTGGGCAGCATGGGCGAGGTACTGCATGGATGCCAATGTAGCGCGTTTCGCAAGATACGGAAGAAATGTATGGGACTATATCGGAGATGACGAGACAGTGGCTCTTGAAGCGATAGAGGCTACAGATGACTGGTTCCGTGAGCTGGGACAGCCGACCAATATGACAGAGCTTCTGGGATTTGATGTCACCGATACCATCATAAAGAAAATAGCGTCAAACTGCTCACGCGGCAATACCAGAACCATCGGTCAGCTGAAGGTTCTGAACGAAGAAGATATGATCAACATATACAAGATGGCAAGATGATGCATATATATCTGATGTAAATGTGAGAATGGGTATTCCGGGGTATTATCATGAACAGTTATGAGAGAGTAATGAACAGATTTGCCGGTAAAGAGGTCGACAGGATACCGAACTTCAGTATAGTGATGATGTTCGCGGCAAAACAGATCGGCATCACATACGGTGAGTTTCTGACTGATTACAGGAAGTTTTCAGAGGCAGTTATATACTGTCATGAAAAATTCGGAATTGATGTTCTCAGTGCCATCTCGGATTCCATGAGGGAGTTCGAGGGATTCGGCGGTAAGACAATCATCCATGATTACAGTACACCGCAGCCGGTGGAAAGAATCATTAAGGATATAAGAGATATCAGCAGACTGAAGCTGTTTGACCCGTATCATTCGAGAAGAACATATGACAGAATCCAGGCAGTAGGTCTTATGAAAGAAAAGGCTTGCGGGGAAGTGCCGGTTATGGGATGGATCGAGGGTGCAGTAGCACAGAGCTGCGATATCATGAATATGGAGCAGTTTTTCATGGCAATGTTCGATGAACCGGAAGCTGTGAAAGAGATGCTTGAAATATGCGCGGAAGAAGAGATTCTTTTCGCCGAGGCCCAGATAGATGCGGGCGCGGAGATCATGGGGATAGGAGATGCGGCAACATCGCTTATCGGACCTGATCTGTATCGTGAATTTGCACTTCCTTATCAGAAGAAGATCATAGATGCGGTACATAAAAAGGGTGCTAAAGTCAAGCTGCATATCTGCGGAAATATCACGGATGTGATAGATCAGACTGTTGAAAGCGGCGCGGATATGATCGATTTTGATTATATGGTGGATATGGAAAGGGGTGCGGAGATCATTCCGAGGAATATCTGTATCTGCGGCAATTTCGATCCGGTATCAGTGGTTCTTGACGGTACTCCGGAGCAGGTCAGGGATGCAGTCAGAAAATGCAGAAAGCTTAGTGCGGTAAATAACAATTGTATTGCTCCCGGATGTGAGATTCCGCCGGATACTGATCCGGAAAATGTGCTTGCCATCATGGAGGCGCTTGAAGAGTAAAAAATATAATAGGATGAGACGGTTCCAGGTGTTCTTTTGCTTCCGCCGTCAGATCCGATTCGAAGACGATTCACGATGAGCGTGTCTGAGAAGCGGGATCTGACGGTGGAAGCGGAACATCCGAACCGTCTTTTTTTACTGTATTACAGAGCGTAAACCTTCATGCCTGTGAGTTCACCAAAGGCTACGAGACGCTCATAAAGCTCTTCACCGTATCCGAGGCATGCATATTCGTTATGCCAATGCTGGAGAAGCTCCTCGATATCACACTGCGGATATACAAATGCGTGTGGCCAGAACGGGATACCGCATTCAAGTTTTCTCTTCTTGAGATCCTTAGCAGCCGGAACCTTAACTTCTGCTCTGGTTACAACAAGTGCGAACTCACCGTTCTCACGGCATACTCTTGCAAGAACACCCTTGCCAGCCTTGCATGTAAGGCTTACAGATATACCGCCTGCAGCACCCTCTGTCGGGATACCGTGTGTTGCGAATACAGCACCGTTCTTATCAGCAAGACATGTCGGGCATGCACCGTCGCCGATGATCTTGATCTCACCCTTCTTCTTGTCGATGCACTGGAAGTCCCCGTAGTAGATGCTGTCATTTGACAGATACATAACCAGGATAGATGTAAGGCAAGTATTGAAGTCAGAGAGTGTTGAAGTCGGAATACCGTCATCAAGGATCATTGACTGCGCGAAGCATGTTGCACCGTAATCATCACCGAAGCCCGGGAATGACTGAATTGTATAGTAATCCCAGTTATTCTTCTTGATGAGTTTCTTAAGTGCTACATAGATTCTGAATGAGCGCTCTGTTTGCTCATCATCTGCCGGAAGCTCTTTGAATCTCTTCTTTACGATAGCCCATACTTCATCAAGCTCTTTCTTTGTAACCTTCTTAGCTGTCTGAATAAGGTCTGTGGTATCTCTTGAATCAATATCGATACCGAAAGTCTTCATCCACTGTGCAGGATCAGCTACACCACAGGTCTGTCCCATACCACGTCCGCCTAATGCGCCGAGACGGGAGTTTGAAACCTTGTTCTTAAGTGCTGAAGCATGGCAGTATGAAGTGATTCTCTCAAGATCCTTCTTATCCTTGTAATCACCGTATACATAACGGTAAGGAATACCAACTTCTTCAAGAGCTGCCTTAAGTACAAGACCGCCTACGGGTCTCCATCCCTGTGAACCCGGGAATGTCCATACGATGATGCCCTTGCCTGTCTTGGCAAATTCACGGATAGCGCCGATCATCTCACCTGCCCAGATCCATGTTCCTGAAAAGAGGATCATAGCATCGATAGAATCATCCTTTACCAGCGGAAGAATAGCTTTGTTTGCATCGGCACGGTCTACAACGATAGGCGATGTCTCAACGAGATCAAGGCCTTCCTTCTTAAGTGCCTTTTTGCAGTTGTCGATAACTTTCTGATCGATGAATGGCTGACCCATAGGATCATCCACGCCTCTGTGTGTTCCGTATACCACGAAACCAACCTTTGGTGTTAACATTTCAAAACCTCCGTAAATATATTATAATAGTGCTGTATATAAAATATACTGTATATAGTATCTAATAAAACAGAAAAAAAAACAAGGATAAACATGAGAATACAGAAACGGATTGTCATATTACATATCGCAGTTATTGCTGCAATGTCATCGATGACAGGATGCAAAACTGATAATATTAAACCGGAAGCAGAACAGATGATGTCCGGCACGACAACATCTGCCCCATCTACAGATGTGCAGAAAGTTTTAACTTCGGAAACAGACGAGAAAAAGACGGTAAGACTGATAGTAACCAGTGATATTCACGGGAAGATGGTTCCCCGGAGATATGATACCAATCAGGAGGATACCAGCGGAAGTCTGGCACAGATCGCTTCGGTAATAAAGGAAAAAAGGAATGAAAACGCAGTAGTGATCGATGTAGGTGACTCGATACAGGACAATAGTGCAGAGCTTTTTCTGGATGAACCTGTGCATCCTATGCTTCAGGGAATGAATGCCATAGGGTATGACATAGCTACTATCGGTAATCATGAATTTAACTACGGAATGAACATTGCCAAAAAGGCGGTTAGCGGTATCAAGGCAAAGGTGATACTCAGCAATGTATATGATAATGACGGCAAAAGACTTGCAGATCCTTATGTAATAAAGGAATGCGGTGGTATCAGGATAGGATTTATCGGTGCGGTAACACCCAACATAACAAAATGGGATAAAAATCATCTGGAAGGATGCACGGTGACTGACCCTGCAGAGGAGATCAACAGAATAATCAATGAGATAGAAGACAAGACGGATCTGATAGTCGGAGTTCTGCATATGGATAAAGATAATGAATTCGGGACACCGGGGGCAGGTTATATGGATATCATGAACCGATGCCCCGGTTTGGATTTTATTTGTGCCGGACACGGACACAGAGAAGTCACAGGCGGTGATCAGGAGATAATACCGGTAGTTGAAAACAAAAACTTCGGACAGACGGTTATAGTTTCGGATATAAATCTCGAAAAAAGGAATGGAAAATGGGAGGTCACAGATACTGCTTCCGAGAGCATAAAAGCATCTGATTATAAAGCCGACAAGGCAGTTTTTGATCTGCTTGCTCCATACGACAGCTTAGCAAGAGAGGATGCAGGCAGACTGATAGGAAAGCTTGAAGTCGGAGATCTTGTTGATGACAGTGATGTTCCGGGTATACCGAACAAGCTTATCAGAGATTCGGAGCTTATGGATTTCAGAGCATTTGCTTTTCGGCATTATTCTGATGCAGATGTCGTTGCTGTAAATCCAAACAAGCTGGATGAGGGACTCAGACAGGGCGAAATCAGAAAATCGGATATTACAAATTTACAGAAATTTGTCAATGAATTGTATGTACTGAAAATGACCGGAAGGCAACTGAAGAAATATATGGAATGGACGGCTGAGTATTATAAACAGACCTCTCCGGGTGATCTTACGATTGCATTTTCAGAAGACAGAGCACTCTATACATTTACCGCATTTACCGGTGTAAATTATGATGTTAATATAAGCAAACCCGAGGGAGAAAGAATAGAAAATCTCACATGGTCCGATGGACGAGATGTTAAGGATGATGACATATTTACAACAGCAGTAAGCAGCTATATGTATAATACATACCTCTCTGCTGCGGGAGAAATATTCGATGATAAGGATGATCTGCCGGAACTGATCAGTGCCGATAATGATGCAGGCGATTTAAGAGAGATGCTTATTGATTACATTTCAAATGTCAAAGATGGAACCATCACTCCGAAGACTGATAATAACTGGAAAATCACCGGATTTGAAGTCGATAAAGAAACTACGGATAAAATCAGTAAACTTGCTGAAGAAGGAAAATTAACAATAGAGGGAGTCGGAGACGGAAGAAGAATCAACACCAGACCGATTACAGAAAAAATGCTGAAGGAAGTTGAAGAATAATATACGGCATATGCCGGAATAATCCGGAAATACAGTAGAAACAGTGAGAACAGTAAAAACAGTAAAAACAGTAAAAACAGTAAAAACAGTAAAAACAGTAAAACAGTAAAAACAGTAAAAACAGGGGGATTGGATATGATCAGTTTAGGAATTGATATTGGCGGAACAGGAGCCAAATGTGTGGCATTTGACGAGAATGGAAAACAGAGAGCGATTTCATACATTGAATACCCGCTTGAAGCCGGTATGGTCAATCTTCCACAGGAGATGCTGGCCGATTCCATCAATAAGGTTATTGCTGATTGCGTAAGGATGCTTCCGGATGCAAAGGAAGTTGCAGCTATTACGGTATCCTCATTTGGCGAGAGCTTTGCTGCAGTTGATAAAGATGGAAATTCACTCGGCGATATCATACTGTATTTTGCCAATGCGGAAAATGTTGAGTTTGATGAACTGGTCAGGAAGATCGGAGAAGAGAAATTTATGAAGATAGCAAGGATACTTCCGGATGCTTCATATTCTCTTGCAAAGATGCTTTATACAAAGAAAGTCGCGGCAAGGCCTGTATGGAAATTCCTTTTTGTGGCAGGCTTTGTATGCTATAAGCTCTGCGGAAATCCTGTATGTGATGTCTCACTTGCATGCCGCAGTCTTCTGTATGATGTTCAGAAGCAGGACTGGTCGGACGAACTGCTTGAGGCAAGCGGAATCACACGTGATGAGCTTCCGACAGTGCTTCCGACAGGAGGAATCGCAGGAGATATATTGCCTGAGCTTGCAGAACAGATAGGTATATCACCTGAGGTTAAGATAGTAATCGGATCACATGACCAGATAGTCAATGCACTCGGTGCCGGAGTATCAAGGATAGGGGAAGCAGTTGATGTGGCAGGTACATGTGAATGCATCGAACCACTGTATGCTGGCATTCCTGAAAGACTTGATTTCCAGAAATATAATTTTGCATGTGTACCGTATTTCACAACAGGCGGATATGTGACTTACGCTTATAATATTTCAGCAGGATCGGTAGTAAAGTGGTATAGAGATTTCTTCGGAGAGATGCTGAAGAAAGAAGCAAAAGAGCATGGATTAAGTTCTTATGATCTTTTCAATGAACTGTGTCCGGATGATCCTACAGACATCATCATACTTCCATTCCTTCAGGGCATGGGAGGGACACCGGACGTAAGCCCGTACGCAACAGGATCTTTCTTCGGGGTCACCACATCGACCAGAGTCGGAGATATATATCGTGCGATACTTGAAGGTGTCACATTTGAAATGAGATATAACCAGGAGAAGCTGGCTGAAAACAATGTAGTATTCGAAAAATTATATGCCTGCGGCGGAGGAGCAAAATCTCAGAAATGGCTTCAGATTAAAGCAGATATACTCGGATGCGATATCATCCCGACAAGCTCTGATGAAACCGGAGCTATGGGATCGGCGATACTCGGATTTGCAGCAGTAACAGGAAAAGATAAATTCGAGATGGCAAAGGAATTTGCCGGATATCGTGAGACTGTTCATCCGATACCTGAGCATAAGGCAGTTTATGATAAGAAATTCGAGCAGTACAAGAAATTCAGAAAGATATATTTAGACGAGATACTGTAATTATATGTGATTTATATATATAAAAGAGAGTTCTATCATTTCATGGCAGAAGAACAGAAATTTTAAATCGATTCTGAACTTAAAAACGGCAGAATTGCTATGGTAAAAAGGAATGCATAATTTAAAAAATATTAATTGCATAGTAATAGCGGTACTGGTATTGAGCCTATGTGGATGTACGGCGGTCTCGAAAAAGGAAGCTGTGTCAGTCACTGTCTCAGAAAATCAGAAAACAGCAGATCCTGAATACTATGAAACACCGGAAGATGGCTTACCGGAATCATACGAAGAGGAATCCTCCCGCGAAAAGGAGGAACTTGTTTTTGCTAGTTTATTTTCGGATGGAAGCATAGAAAAGGTTAGTGTAATTAATACTGTGTATCCGGAATGTGGATCTTTTTCTGATTATGGGGAATATGCAGATGTAAAGGATTTATCAGGAGCGGATAAGTTTACTTATTCTGAAGGAAAGATTTGCGGAGAAAGTAAAGAGAATGCAGCCGTATATATGGGAAGGATGTCTGATCCTATTCTGCCGTGGACGGTGAATATAGACTATTTTCTGAACGGACAAAAGGTAAGCCCTTCGGAGTTGGCAGGTAAAAACGGGAAACTTCGCATAGAAGTTGCAATCGAAAAAAACAAAAAATGTTCTAAAGAAGATTATGATGATTACATTATATCGCTGGTTGCTCTTCTGGATAACCGTGTATTTTCCCGTGTCAGTGCTGAAAATGCACAGGCCTCAGGAATTTCCGATAAGCAGATTATCACCGCGTACTCTGTTCCCGGAGAAGCATTGACAATGAAATTAACTGCGGATGTACGGAATTTCCATATGCCCAGGATAGAAATAAGTGCCATGAAACCGGATGGATATAATGCACAGATAGATGACAGTAATATCCGGGGGGAAATTGACCGGATCTCGGATTTAAAGGCTGATATCGATGAGGAAGGTGATGACAGCATTACAGATCTGAACATTGGTGATATCAGTTCTAAAATCAACGAATTCAGTAACAATGCAGATGAACTGTGTGCAGATGCAGACGAATTTTCTGATGAATTCGCAAAAATCAAAGATAATACCGGCAAAGTTGCTGATGGTGTTCAGGAAATAG
>JAZLHO010000028.1:0-80667 GCA_045616865.1 Lachnospiraceae bacterium
ACAGACCTGAACTTCGTGGAAAGAGAAAAGGAAATCGAGAAGTTCTGGGAAGAGAACAAAATCTTCGAGAAGAGTATCGAAGACAGAAAAGACTGCCCGACATACATGTTCTATGACGGACCGCCTACAGCAAACGGCAAGCCGCACATCGGACAGGTGCTTACCCGTGTTATCAAGGATATGATCCCGCGCTACCGCACTATGAAGGGATACAAGGTTCCGCGTAAGGCAGGATGGGATACCCACGGACTTCCTGTTGAGATCGAAGTTGAGAAGGAGCTTGGTCTTGACGGCAAGGAGCAGATCGAGGGATACGGAATCGACCCGTTCATCTGCAAATGCAAGGAAAATGTATGGAAATACAAGGGAATGTGGGAGGATTTTTCCAAGACTGTCGGCTTCTGGGCAGACATGGATGATCCGTATGTAACATATTATGATGATTATATCGAATCAGAGTGGTGGGCACTTAAAGAAATCTGGAACAGAAAGCTCCTCTACAAGGGATTCAAGGTAGTTCCGTACTGCCCGCGATGCGGCACTCCTCTTTCAAGTCACGAGGTTGCCCAGGGATATAAGGATGTCAAAGAAAGATCGGCAATCGCGCGCTTCAAGAAGAAGGGTGAGGATGTCTATTTCCTCGCATGGACGACAACTCCATGGACACTTCCGAGCAACGTTGCTCTCTGCGTAAGCCCGACAGATGAATATGCCAAGGTTAAGGCCGGCGACGGATACACCTATATCATGGCAGCACCGCTCCTTGATACGGTTCTCGGGGAGACCGGTTACGAAGTACTTGAGAAATATGTTGGCAAGGATCTTGAATATCAGGAGTACGAGCCGCTCTTTAACTGCGTGCAGCCGAAGAAGAAAGCATATTATGTAGTATGCGATTCATATGTAAGCATGGATGACGGTACAGGTATCGTACATATCGCGCCTGCATTCGGTGAAGATGACGCAAGAATCGGACGTTCATATGATCTTCCATTGGTTCAGCTTGTAGATCAGAATGGCGAGATGACCAAAGAAACCATGTGGCCGGGTGTTTTCGTAAAGAAAGCAGACCCGCTGGTACTTGAAGAACTTGACAGGGAAGGAAAGCTTTTCGCTGCTCCGAAGTTCGAGCACAGCTATCCTCACTGCTGGCGCTGCGGTACTCCTCTTATCTACTATGCACGTGAATCATGGTTCATCAAGATGACAGAGGTCAAGGACGACCTGATCAAAAACAACAATACGATCAACTGGATACCGGAAAGCATCGGCAAGGGCCGTTTCGGTGACTGGCTGGAGAACGTTCAGGACTGGGGAATCTCACGTAACAGATACTGGGGAACACCTCTTAATATCTGGGAATGCGACTGCGGACATCAGGAATGTGTCGGAAGCCGTGAAGAGCTTAAGAAACTGAGCAAAAACTGCCCGGACAATATAGAACTGCACAGACCATATCTTGACGATGTTTCAATAGTTTGTCCGGAATGCGGAAAAGAAATGCACAGAGTTCCGGAGGTTATCGACTGCTGGTTTGACTCAGGTGCCATGCCATTTGCGCAGTATCACTATCCATTTGAGAATCAGGAACTCTTCAAGGCACAGTTCCCCGCAGAGTTCATCTCAGAAGCTGTTGACCAGACGAGAGGATGGTTTTATTCACTTCTTGCGGTATCAACGCTGGTATTTAACGAAGCACCATATAAGAATGTTATCGTCCTCGGACATGTCCAGGATGAAAACGGACAGAAGATGAGTAAATCCAAGGGAAATGCTGTCGATCCGTTTGATGCGCTTAAGGCATTCGGTGCAGATGCTATCCGCTGGTACTTCTACATCAACTCAGCCCCATGGCTTCCGAACAGATTCCATGATAAGGCCGTGGTTGAGGGACAGAGAAAATTCATGGGAACTCTCTGGAACACATATGCATTCTTTGTACTGTATGCAAATATCGATGAGTTCGATCCGACGGCGTACAAGCTTGAGTATGACAAACTCAGCGTTATGGACAAGTGGCTTCTGTCCAAGATGAATTCCATGGTCAGGGATGTTGACGACAATCTCGGTAATTACAGAATTCCGGAAGCTGCAAGAACACTTGAAGATTTTGTTGATGACATGAGCAACTGGTATGTCCGTCGCTGCCGCGACAGATACTGGGCAAAGGGAATGGAGCAGGACAAGATCAATGCTTATATGACTCTTTATACAGCGCTTGTTACAGTGGCCAAGGCAGCAGCTCCTATGATTCCGTTTATGGCAGAGCAGATATATCAGAATCTTGTAGTCAGTGTAGATAAGACCGCTCCGGAATCGATACATCTCTGCGACTTCCCTGCAGTTGATGAGAAAATGATAGACAAAGATCTGGAAGAGAAGATGGACGAGGTTCTCAAGATCGTAGTTATGGGACGTGCAGCACGTAACGCGGCCAATGTTAAGAACCGTCAGCCGGTAAGCGATCTGTACGTTGTTGCAGAAACAAAGCTCGACAGCTTCTACAACGACATAATCAAAGAAGAGCTTAATGTAAAAAATGTGGAATTCAGAGACAGTGTTGATGAATTCATCACATATACATTCAAACCGCAGCTCAAGACAGTCGGACCAAAGTATGGCAAGCATCTGAATCAGATCAGAGAAGCACTGGCGGGAGCAGACGGACATGCGGCAATGCAGGAGCTTAATGAGAAGGGAGCCCTCCACTATAACTTCGATGGTGATGAAGTAGAACTCACACCGGACGATCTGCTTATAGATACAGGCAAGAGTGATGACTATGTATCAGAGGGTGATAATAAGGTTACGGTAGTGCTCAAGATCAAACTTACACCGGAGCTTATCGAAGAAGGCTTCGTAAGAGAGATCATCTCCAAGATCCAGACTATGCGTAAGGATGCAGGCTTTGAGGTTATGGATCATATCAGATTCTCCTGTGAAGGAAATGACAGGCTGGCAGGTATCGTAAAGAATAATGAAGAAGAGATTAAATCAGAAACTCTTACGGATGAGATAACTACCGGTTCGACAACAGGATTTATCAAAGAGTGGAACATCAATGGTGAAAATGTAAAACTCGGAGTAGAGAAGAGATAAAAATTGGCAAAAGAGAAATACGATAAAGTAGATCTGTTTGAAAATTATGAGGTGCCCAAAGCCGTCATGACCCTTGCGGTCCCGACGGTTCTGGCGTGCCTCGTGATGGTTCTTTATAACATGGCCGACACATTTTTTGTCGGCACACTCAACGACCCGGTTCAGACCAGCGCGGTAACGCTGGCCGCACCGGTCATTCTTGCATTTAACGCCGTGGTCAATCTTGCCGGAATAGGCTGCGCAAGCCTTATGAGCAGGGCCCTGGGCATCAGAGATTATGATACTGTACGAAGAACGAGCGCATTCGGATTCTATTTCGCAATTATCGCAGGTGCGATTTTCTCACTGATATGTACTGTATTCAGACCGGGGCTGCTCGGAATTCTGGGAGCAACGGTGGAAAATGAAATCGAAACAGGCAGATACCTGTTATGGACAGTGACCTGCGGAGCTATTCCATCAATAACAAATCTGGTAACGGCTCAGATAATAAGAGCAGAAGGCATGGCTCTTCATGCAAGCATCGGAACCATGAGCGGTTGTCTTCTCAACATCATTCTGGATCCGATATTCATTTCTCCATGGGGTCTCAACATGGGAGCGGCAGGTGCAGGATGCGCGACATTCATCTCAAACACAGTTGCCTGCATGTATTTCATAATTCTGATAAAATCCAAAGGCGAAAAGACCATGGTCAGCATCAGCCCGAAGGATTTCAGACCGACAGGAGCGATAATAAAGGATGTCTGCGGGGTGGGCATTCCGTCAGCAATCCAGAACCTGCTGAATGTAACAGGCATGACTGTGCTCAACAACTTTACTGCGGCATACGGAGCAGAAGCTGTTTCTGCTATGGGAATCTCACATAAGCTTTCCCTGGTACCGATGTATATAGCGATGGGAATATCGCAGGGAGTAATGCCGCTTATAGGATACAACTATGCGTCCGGCAACCGGAAGAGGATGAAGGACAGCCTGATGTATGCAACCAAGATAGCCCTGGTGGTCATGCTGATTGCCACAGCTGCTTTCTGTCTGCTTTCGGAACAGATAATAGGACTGTTCATGAAGAATCCTGCAGTTGTCAGGTACGGCGGAGCATTTCTGATCGGTATGAGTCTGGCACAGCCTTTCCTGTGCATCGACTTCGAGGGAGTCGGAGTATTCCAGGCTTGCGGAATGGGAAAGAAAGCTCTGTTTTTTGCAATCATGCGCAAAATCGTTCTTGAGATACCGGCACTATTTCTTTTAAACAAACTGATTCCGATGTATGGACTGGCATACGCCCAGCTGGTTGCAGAAATCATCCTTGCTACAGTTGCAATATTTGAACTTCGCAAGCTGTTCATGGAAAAACCGGAAGGGAAACCACTGAAAAACAGATAATAAAAAGACAAAACCGAATGAATTACAGAACTGACAAATACGGAAACAGAATATCGATACTCGGATACGGCTGCATGCGGTTTACTCTGAAGGGTGCTGCAATTGATGTTGACAAAGCCCGCAGGGAAATCAAAGCAGCCATCGAAGGAGGAGTCAATTACTTTGACACGGCCTATACATATCCGGGAAATGAAGCCGCGGTCGGTGAGATCATAGAAAGTCTCGGGGTCCGCGATAAAATCAACATCACCACCAAGCTTCCGCATTATCTCCTTAAAAAAAGTGAAGACATGGAGAATTTCTTCCGGGAGGAACTGCGGAGACTGCGCACAGATCATGTGGACTACTATCTGATGCACATGCTTACGGATGTGAAGACATGGGAGAGACTTAAATCACTCGGCATAGTTGAGTGGCTTGCAGAAAAGAAAGCCGGGGGACAGATAAAACAGGTCGGATTCTCATATCATGGAAATTCGGATGAATTTATAAGGCTTCTGGATGAATATGACTGGGATCTCTGCCAGATACAGTATAACTACCTGGACGAGCATTCGCAGGCCGGACGCGCCGGACTTGATGCGGCAGCGGCAAAAGGAATCCCGGTCATCATTATGGAACCTCTTAGGGGAGGACGCCTGGTGAAAGGACTCCCGGAGGAAGCAGGAAAGCTTTTTGAATCTGACAGAAGAAAATGGAGCCCTGCTCGCTGGGGATTCAGGTGGCTGTGGAATCAGCCGGAGGTCACCTGCGTATTGTCCGGGATGAATTCGATTGAAATGGTAAATGAAAATCTTCAGTCAGCTTCGGAGGCAGAGGCCGGAGAATTTACGGAAGAAGACAACGCTTTGATAGAAAAAGTCATCAAGGCGATAAACAAAAAGATGAAGGTCGGGTGTACGGGATGCAGATACTGTATGCCATGCCCGCAGGGAGTGGATATACCGGGAACATTTGCCGCACTTAACAGATATTATTCAGACGGAATGTTTGCCGGAATCAAGGATTATTTCATGTGTACGGCAATCCGGCAGACGGCAACGGATGCATCCAGATGTATCGGATGCGGAAAATGCGAACAGCACTGCCCGCAGAAGATAGAAATCCGTAAGATGCTGAAGATTGCGGACAGAAAGCTCGGGGGAATTCCATATAAGATAGGCTCCCGCGTGAGAAAAATGAAAATGAAATACTAAAGTATGGATGAACGAAAGGGAATAAATATGGAAAAAATGATGAATAAGGAAGAACTGCTTCAGGCGATTAAAGATAACCTCAGAGTGCTTTACAGACGTACATTGGAAGATGCTGACAGACAGCAGATATTTCAGGCACTTGCATATGCTATGGAGGATACTATCATCGGCCGGTGGATGAACACTCACAGAGAGGCCGCAAGACAGCAGGCCAAGAGAGTATATTATCTTTCTATGGAATTCCTGATCGGCAGAGCACTCGGAAACAATATCCTGAATCTCGGACAGATGCCGGTGGTTAAAGAGGTTCTCGATGAGATAGGAATAGATCTTACCGACATAGAAGATGAAGAACCGGATCCGGCACTCGGAAACGGCGGACTCGGACGACTGGCAGCATGCTTCCTCGATTCACTTTCGACCCTTGGTTATCCGGCATACGGATGCGGCATCAGATATCATTACGGAATGTACAAGCAGAAGATTGAAGACGGTTATCAGAAGGAAGTACCCGACGCATGGCTGAAGAACGGATATCCTTTTGAGATGAAGCGTGCGGAATATGCACAGGAGGTTCGTTTCGGAGGAACCGTAAAAACAGAGATAATTAACGGCCGCGGAGTCTTCACACAGGAGAATTACACATCGGTTCGCGCCGTTCCTTATGATATCCCGATTGTAGGGTTCAGGAACGGCATGGTAAACACTCTGCGCATCTGGGATGCAGAGGCGGTTTCCGATTTCAACCTCGACCAGTTTGACAAGGGCAACTATGCGCTTGCAGTTGAAAATGCAAATCTGGCCCGTACGCTGACAGAGGTTCTGTATCCGAACGATAATCATATGCAGGGCAAAGAGCTGAGACTTAAACAGCAGTATTTCTTCATTTCATCATCTCTTCAGAGAGCACTGCAGGCATATAAGGATGTTTATGATGATATCCATGATCTGCCGAAGCATGTTGTATTCCAGATGAATGATACACATCCGACAGTTGCGATTCCGGAACTTATGAGACTGCTTCTTGATCAGGAAGGTCTGGAGTGGGATGAGGCATGGGAAATCGTCACACACTGCTGCGCATATACAAACCATACAATCATGAGCGAGGCTCTGGAGAAATGGCCGATCGATCTTTTCGAAAGGCTCCTTCCGAGAGTATATATGATCGTTGATGAGATGAACCGTCGTTTTGTAAATGACATCAAGGCGAAATATCCGAACGATCCGGGCAAGGTAGACCGTATGGCTATTCTTGTAAACGGACAGGTACGTATGGCATTTATGGCAATCTATGCAGGTTTCTCAGTAAATGGTGTTGCAGCACTCCATACGCATATTCTTAAGACACAGGAACTCAGAGAGTTCTATGAGATGATGCCGGAGAAATTTAATAACAAGACTAACGGAATCACGCAGAGAAGATTCCTGCTTCATGCCAATCCGCAGCTTGCAGACTGGATCACAGAGAAGCTCGGAACAGACAGCTGGATCACAGACCTGTCACTGCTCAAAAAGCTTGAACCGCTGGCTGAAGATCCGAAGGCTCAGGAAGAATTCATGGCAATCAAGAGAGCCAATAAAGTTCGTCTTGCAGAATACATAAAGAAACACAATGGTATAGATGTGAATGTTGACTCAATGTTTGATATTCAGGTAAAGAGACTTCACGAGTACAAACGTCAGCTTCTTAACATCCTTCGTGTAATGTATGTATATAACAAAATCAAAGAAAATCCGGAAATGGATATAGTTCCGAGAACATATATTTTCGGAGCCAAGGCAGCGGCAGGATACAAGATCGCAAAGCTTACTATCAAGCTTATCAATTCCGTGGCAAATGTAATCAACAACGATCCGTATATCGGAGGTAAGATGAAGGTTGTATTCATCGAAGATTACAGAGTATCCAACGGTGAGATCATATTTGCGGCAGCAGATCTTTCAGAACAGATCTCCACTGCATCCAAGGAAGCATCCGGAACGGGCTGCATGAAGTTCATGCTTAACGGCGCACCGACCATCGGAACTCTCGACGGAGCCAATGTTGAGATGTATGAGGAGCTTGGCAGCAGAGATATGTTCATCTTCGGAACACCTTCGGATGAGATTATCAACCATGAACACCGCGGAGACTATAACCCGACTCAGATATATGAAAAAGACTGGGAGATCCGCAAGGTTCTTAATCAGCTCATAGACGGAACATATTCAAACGGAGATCCGAATCTTTTCAGAGCCCTTTACAATTCGCTGACCAATACACAGGAGACAGGTGTAGCGGACAGATATTTCAACATCCTTGATATGAGATCGTATATCGATGCTCAGTTCAGAGTTGATGAAGCATTCAGGAACAGATCCGAGTGGGCACGCATGGCTATCAGACAGACAGCATGTGCGGGCAAATTCTCATCAGACAGAACAATCGAAGAATATGTCAAAGATATCTGGCACCTGAAGAAGGTTGAAATGAATTGAGATAGATATAGGGAAGCTTCTTGAAAACGCAGAAATGCGCAAGAAAGGAGGTCCGTGCACCGGACGCCGATACTACTGAAAAAGGCCTTTATGTAAAGGCCTTTTTGCATGGAGTATATTAAAATCAGTTAATCTTCACATTCTCCCATAGAGTATTGATATAATCCAGGGTTTCCTGATCGAGATTGCGGTATGCATATTCGTTGTAGAGTGCAGCGAAGTCGTCCATCGGAGGATAGAGAACCTCCATGGCTTCCTCGCCCATCTCTGCGATATACTCAGGATCTGTGTAAACCACCTTATTCGGTGAAGCATACCAGGTATATTCTGCATTTGCTACAGCCGGATCCCGGTCGAGCATGTAGTTGATGAAAATCTCGGCCAGCTCCTTGTCAGCACAGCATTTCGGAATGCACATAGCATCGATATAGTAGTTTGTCGGGTCGGGATAATAGAAACGAAGGTCCACATCCTCAGCCTGCGCATCCAGCATTGTGAAGTAATCACCGGCATAGTACGCACCGATTGCAGCCTCGCCGGACTCCATCAAGTTAAAAATTTCATCCATTACCAGACCGTATCTGAGAGGCTGCTGAGCCATAAGCTCGTCATACTCTGCATCCCAGTCTTTATGATCTGTTGAATTGACACTGAGATTCAACTTATAAGCAGCAGTTCCGAAAGCATCACGTGAGTTATTGAACTGCAGTATGCGACCGGCATATTTTTCGTTCCACATAAGATTCCATCCGGTGGCGTCTGCCGGGTCGACTTCATTGGCATTGTAAATGATACCGACGATACCGTATGCATAAGGAACCGAATATTTGTCTTCCGTATCATAGTAGAGTCCGTGGAAGTTTTCATCGATGTTTTTATAGTTTGGAATATTGTCAAAATCCAGAGGAAGCAGCATATCCTCCTTCTGCATACGTGCTATCATATAATCCGAAGGGATGATCACATCATAGCTTACCGCACCGGTAGAAAGCTTGGCATACATGTCCTCATTGCTTGCGAAAGTATCATAATTGACCTGAACCTTTTCTCCGTAAGTCTCTTCATACCAGTTCTCAAATTCACTGACGGTATCAAAACTGTCTTCGCTCCCGTCGGAGATATATTCACCCCAGTTATAAACATTCAGTACGCGGGTCTGCTTGTTCCCGCCGCATCCTGTAAGGCAAAGTACTGCCGTAACCGCAACTAATGCTGTAATTATCAATTTTTTCATTTGCGTTTACCTCCGTTTTTGTTTCCGTCAGAAAGGTTACTGAATATCAGCAGTGTAAGGATTACGAAGAATGTTATCGTTGCAAGAGCATACATCTTCGGTGTAACGGTCTTCTTGGTCATATTGTAGATTCTGACCGGAAGAGTCTGGAAACCGTTACCTGAAGTGAAATAACTGATTACGAAGTCATCAAGGCTCATGGTAAATGCCATGATAGCACCGGTGATGATTCCGGGAGAGATCTGCGGTATCGTGACTTTGAAGAAGGCGCGCATCGGAGTGCAGCCGAGATCCTGCGCAGCCTCGGGAAGTGCCGGATCCATCTGCATGAGCTTAGGCATCACCTGCAGTATCACATAAGGCAGACAGAAGGTAATGTGTGCGATCAGCAGAGTGCCGAAATCCAGGCTGGTATTACGGCCGAAGATACGTCCCACAAATACAAACATAAGCATCAGAGATATACCGGTGATGATATCCGGGTTTGTCATAGGGATATCAGTAACTGTATCCATATATCTGCGGTACCATCTGGAACGCAGCTTACAGATTCCGACAGATGCAGCAGTTCCCATCACCGTTGAGATGAGCATAGCCAGGAACGCAAGCACCAGAGTGTTTTTAACGCTCGTCAGAGTCTGCCCGTCATCAAACAGCTCGAGGTACCATTTGAAAGAGAATCCCGAAAAAACGGAAAGACTCTTCGTCTCGTTAAACGAGAATACCAGAAGTATGGCGATAGGTGCAAACAGGAAAACAAAAATAATTGCGGTAAATATTCTGGAGGCTGTTTTCATTTTCTTCCACCTCCGTATACTGCTTTATTGGTAAAGTACTTCATTACTGCCATACATATCAGCAGAATGATCATCAGGATAAATGCTATCGCTGCCGCAAAATGAAGATTGTTTGCGGTGAACTGTCCCTCAATCGCATCACCGATGAGGAAGAACTTGCCGCTGCCGAGCTTCTGTGAAATATAGAAAGTACTTATAGACGGAATCAGCACCATAGTGATACCGCTCAGTACTCCCGGCAGAGACAGCGGGAAGATAACTCTTTTCAGGACACTTAAATTACTGCAGCCGAGGTCCTTTGCCGCTTCCACGAGCTTATAGTCCATCTTAGCCATTATCGAATATATCGGAAGAACCATGTACGGAAGATAATCATATACCATTCCGATGATAACAGCAGTTTCTGTACCAATGATATGAAGAGGTCCCAGTCCGATAAGTCCAAGCAATCCGTTCAGGATGCCGGTATCCTGAAGTATGGTCATCCATGCATAGGTTCTGATAAGGAAATTCATCCACATCGGTATCATGATAAGAATCAGCATGATACGCTGTTTTTTTTCGCTTGCATTGGCCATGATATAAGCGATCGGATATCCAAGGATGAAACATATCACAGTGGATATCAATGCAAGCATAAGTGAACGGAGGAAGATAAGTATGTAGGTATGAACTTCCTTTCCGTCGACCTGACTGGTAGCCGTGAAGAATCTGGATATATTTTCTGTCGTGAATCCGAAGCTGTTATTCGTGAAAGCATAGTACGCTACGAAGATCAGAGGGACGACAATGAAAAGCAGAGACCATAACGAATATGGCAGCAGCTCTATCCTGAATGAAGATGATTTAGTTGTCGGGAGCGTGCGCTCGGAATTCTTCATTCCCTGACCTCACTTTCCGGCTCGATGGGATTTTCAAGCTCATCAAGCTCATTGGAGAAGGAGGAGTAATCTCCGTACAGACCTGAATACTCCGATTTCTTCATGATATGGATGGCATCCGGTTCAATGAACAGACCGATGTGTTCATCGACATCGACAAAGTCAGTCGTCTGTATCATCCATTTGAATCCGCCGATATCGACGATGATCTCATAGTGGACACCCATAAAGGTTACGGAAGTGACAGTGCCGCGCAGATGCCCCTTCTCAAGAGGAACTATGTCTACATCTTCAGGACGAACGACGACATCTACCGCCTCGTTTTTATCAAACCCGATATCTACACACTCAAATGTGTGGCCGGAGAAACGAACCTTTCTGTCCTCGAGGAATGTTCCGTCAAGTATATTACTTTCACCGATGAAGTCTGCAACAAAGGCATTCTTCGGTTCGTTATATATTTTAGTCGGTGTTCCTATCTGCTGGATCTTTCCGTCGCTCATTACAACTATGGTGTCACTCATAGTCAGAGCTTCTTCCTGATCGTGGGTTACGAAAATGAAAGTAATACCGGTAGCCTTCTGAATTTTCTTAAGCTCCTGCTGCATATCCTTACGCAGTTTCAGGTCCAGTGCGCCGAGCGGCTCATCGAGAAGCAGTACCCTCGGATGAGAGATAAGGGCTCTTGCGATGGCAACACGCTGCTGCTGTCCGCCTGAAAGCTCATTTACACGACGTTTTGCAAGATGAGGAAGCTTAACCAGTTCCAGCATTTCATTTACTCTTGTATTTATTTCATCCTTCGGAACCTTCTGCTCTCTGAGCGGAAAGGCAACGTTTTCAAAAACATTGAGATGTGGGAACAATGCATACTTCTGAAATACTGTATTTACATTTCTTTTATACGGAGGAACATCATTGATCCGTTCGCCGAGAAATACGACATCACCCTCATCAGGCTGTACGAAACCGCCTATCATACGAAGAGTCGTGGTTTTGCCGCAGCCGGACGGACCCAGAAGAGTCAGAAATTCATTGTCATATATGTGAAGATTGATGTTGTCAAGAACCTTTTCACCATCAAAAGACTTGGAAATATTTTTTAGTTCGATTATCTTCTGCATAACTTTTCTCCCAAACAAAAGTGACATGCCCGGACGGCATGCCACTTGTCTTTTCACGATTTTTTCGGTACTTCACCCGTGCTCGCAGACACAGAATATGCGAAGTATCACAATCTCAATGGGTTTAGAGTCTATATAGCAAAGATTACTTTTACTACTCTTATTGACCATTTCACAAGTTATATGCCAGAGGCACCGGTTATGAAGTAACCAACTTTTGAAACTGAGCTTTTAACTCAATCAATAATGCAACTTAAGTTGCCAAAACATCTTGCTTTGGAAGACCCGCTTCCAATTGAGATAGATAAATTGTAAATTACGTATGTCTATATGTCAATGATTTTAAGCGTTTTGATCATGCTTATTTATATATATACGAGGCACACGTTTGGTCACACTGCACAGCAGCTCGTAAGGGATAGTTCCGGCTGCGTCAGCGATTTTTCGGATGCTGTTGCTCTCACCAAACAGCTCCACCTCCGAACCGACTTCAAGTTCGGGATGATCGGTGATATCCATCATGCACATATCCATGCATATACTTCCCACCTGAGGACCTGCAAAGTCGCATTTGCCTGAAGCTGCTCTTGGAAGACCGTCAGCATACCCGCATGAGAGAACAGCGACACGGGTTCTTTTTTTCGTTACATAGCGGCAGCCATAGCTGATACATGTTCCGGGTTCATAATGTTTGATGCAGCTTATGGTAGTCACAAAGCGCATACAGGGCATGACTCCGACCTTCCCCTCATCATCACCGTAGCCGTAAAGCAGGTATCCCGGACGCACCATGTCAAGTGCCATTTCCGGATAATTCACCACTGCTCCGGAATTTGCACAATGCCTTATCCTGAAAGTAACTCCATGGTATTTTGCCAGATCATCAATAACGTGCATAAAAAGCGAGAACTGGTCGAGAGTATATTTTCTGTTTTCCTCACCCGGCTCATCAGACACTGCAAAATGAGTATATATGCCTTCTGCATCCAGATTTTCAAGCTTACAGGAATAAGCGATATTGTCGATACCTTCACGTGCCATTTTACCTGAGCAGATAAATCCAAGACGCGACATGCCGGTATCTACTTTGATATGAATTCTCAGCTTCCTTCCTGATTTCTGACATGCGAGGTTATACTCCTCGGCCTTTGCCTTATTTGAAACCGTTTGTGTGATATTGTTTTCTATGAGAGTATCGACAAATTCCGCCGGAGTATGTCCGAGAATAAGTATAGGCGTGCATATACCATTGCCTCTGAGCTCCATAGCTTCATCAAGGCAGGATACGGCCAGATAATCAGCTCCGCATTTTTCCAGGAGATGCGCTACCTGATTGGCACCATGACCGTAGGCATCCGCTTTGACAACGCCTAAAAATCGGGTCTCCTTCGGAAGATAAGCCTTGATTTTTCTATAGTTTTCCTCGATATTGCCCAGGTTGATCTCAGCCCAGGTTCTCTTCTTTAAGTCATCCATACATTACTTCCTTTGTAAAGATAATGATATCTTATTATTATGAATTATAATACATTTTCGTTTTTTACTGAAGCTATTTGATAATTCGCCTATGCTACTGTAAAATTATTATAATATATATTTATACAGGATAATGATATGAAGATAATAATAGGACTCGGCAATCCGGGAAAAGAATATGCAGCCACCCGCCATAACATGGGATTTATGGCGATAGATAAGCTTGCGGAAAAATACGGAATAGACATCATCGAATTAAAGCACAAAGGCATGTGCGGTAAGGGCATGATAGACGGTGAAAAGGTCATGCTGGTCAAGCCGCAGACATATATGAATAATTCCGGAGAATGTGTCCGGGAGCTGATGGATTATTACAAGGTCGATGCTGAAGATATCATCATCATATATGATGACATAGATCTCGATCCCGGGCAGCTGCGCATAAGAAAATCAGGGACAGCCGGATCACATAACGGAATGAAATCCGTGATAAATCATATGGGAACTTTAGATTTTCCGAGAGTGCGTATAGGAGTCGGAGCCAAGCCGGAGGGATGGGATCTTGCGGATTATGTACTCAGCCGCATCACGCCAGAAGCAGATAAGGAAATCGTAAAAGGCATCGCGACTGCAGGAGAAGCCGTCGCGAGTATCCTTTCCAAAGGCATCGATGAGGCGATGAATATATACAACCGGCATAAGAGTGAGTAAAACAGGAGATCGTTATTGAATATTTACCTGTTTAATAAAAGCTCAGGGAGGGTAATAATACCCTCCCCTAAAAGAAATATCAAGGTATTCTTTTTCATACAATATCGTTTTTACCAATTACTATCAAATCATCCATTTCATGTAAATATATATTTTTATTTCCTGCAGGATGAAGATATGATAATAAACGCGAATCCATCATAAAAACATCGCATCATAAATAGGTAAATAAGTTATCTTGCCGTCTGTTTTTATCGCCCGTTCATTCGATAAAACAATTGCGTTTTTAATATGATAGTCCTCGTTTTTCACGAAGTTGCTAAGTGCACTATGCACGGTGTAATTTTTTCCGGATTTAACTTCAATGGGAACGGCGGATAGGCTGTCGTAATCGTCAATCAGATAATCCACCTCACCCTTGTTGCGATTATCATAGTAGAACAGTTTATGCCCGTGTGCAGCAAGTTCGCTCGCAACAACACTCTCGTAAACCGACCCGAGATTGATGCTTTTTTCATCATCAAGAATGGCATGGATATTATTGCCATAGAGAATACCGGTCAGAATACCAACATCATTCAGATATAGCTTCAGAAGATTTTTTCCGCTCGACTCAATCAATGGGAAAACAGGATTGGAAATTGCCTGCACACTGAGGGCGATACCTGCACTGATCAGATATTCAAATTCAGCCTGATAATCTGCAAAGGTTCTTCCTTTTTTCTCTTCAATACTTTGCGCAATCACGCGTTTTTTCTTGTTTTCCATGTTAGACGGAATCAAATCATAAATTCGGCGAATCTTCAGTTTCCGTTCCGTATCATATTTTGATGCGTCAGCAGCATAATAATCGTGAATTTCGTTTTGAATTTCACGTACTCTTTGAATGTTTTTCGTTTCAAGGTATGCATTGACAGCATCCGGAAGACCTCCGACGAGAAGGTATTTTCTAAACAGATCCAGCATTTTGTTGTGCATCGTTTTATCAAGAGCTTCCATACGCTCATATTTTTTGCGCATAGATGAAAGCACAAGTTCGTTCATCCCGTTGGCATACAAAAACTCTTCAAAGTCAAGCGGAAACATTCTGATTTTTCGGATACTTCCCATCGGAATGGATGTAGTTTCGGAGAGCGTTACGCCAAGAAGAGATCCGCTAGCAATATAAGTAAACTTATTGTCCTGTGACAAAAATTTAAGCAATGTCAAAAGATGAGGATATGCCTGTATCTCATCGATGAAGATCAATGTGTTTTCCTTCATTTTCATTTTGTTGCCGTGAAGCATACTGACAAGCAGATAAAAATCCTCCACCGATTTTGCTTCTGCGAATAGTCTTTTGTCGAGGGAATCTTCTACCATATTTATTTCGATATAGTTTTCAAATAGTTTGTTTCCGACATGCCTGATAATATATGTTTTGCCGACTTGACGGGCTCCGTCTACCAAAAGGATTTTGGTAGAATTGGATTTCAGGTGTTCTTCAATTAAGGATTCTATCTTTCTATAAAGCATATGCACCTCCAAACTCTTTTCATGAGTATAATAGCATGCCGCGTATGACTTTTCAATATAATTCCTGTCGGATATTGCCGACTTTTCAACAAAACATACGGAACGGAGCGCAACTTTTCAATCGGTCATTGAGATTGATAGAATCAAACTAACACATTATAATAAAACACATGAAGATTATAGACGGACAGGAATTTGAATATGTTGTAAGTCCTGAGCACAGGCTTTTTGATCTGCATCTGAAAGAGGCATGGAACTACCGCGATCTGATATTTCTGTTTGTGAAACGTAATTTTTCCACGCTTTACAAGCAGACAATTCTCGGACCTCTGTGGGCGGTGATCCAGCCTTTGTTAAATACTGTAGTATTCACAATTGTATTTGGCAGACTGGCCCGGCTGACCACGGCAGATATCATCGGTGATTATTCCATGCCGAATTTTGTATTTTATATGGCAGGCAGTATATGCTGGGGATATATTTCCTCGACGATATCGGCGGTGTCCGGTGCATTTATTTCAAATGCGGGAATTATGTCGAAGGTATATTATCCCAGGATTATTGCGCCCGTTTCCACAGCATTAAGCAAGCTGATACCGTTCTTCATTCAGTTTGTCATGCTGATAGCATTTAATGTCTTTTTTATTCTTAGGGGCGGGTCGGATATTACTCTGACATGGAAGGTGCTTCTTATTCCTGCACTCCTGATTCATATGATTCTATTATCCATGGGTATAGGAATGATTATATCTTCTGTCACGACCAAGTACAGGGATATGACTATGCTTGTGGGATTTGGACTGCAGCTTCTGCATTACTTATCACCTGTTGCATATGGTTTGCAGCTTGTTAATAAAAATATGCCCGGAGCTTTCGGATTATATATGCTGAATCCGGTAACTCCGATCATTACGACATTCAGATATGCGATATTCGGATTTGGATATTTTGATATAAAATACTATCTGATAAGCTGGCTGTTCACGATAATACTGTTATTGGCCGGGATGGTATTGTTCAACAGAACCGAAAAAACATTTGTCGATATGATATAAGGTGGACCCGGAAAGCATTACGGAGAGTAAGGATGAATAAAACCGCGATAATGGTTAAAAATGTATCCAAGGAGTATACGCGGGGTGTTATCGGAAGAACGACCCTGAGGGAAGAGCTTCAAAGAAGAAAAGAAAGACATCATAAACAGGATGACCGGAGTATACCTGACGGAAATAAGAGGATGTCATCAGGACAGAAATTCAAAGCGCTTGATGATGTTTCTTTTTGTGTCCGGCAGGGGGAGAGACTTGGCATAATAGGTAGAAACGGAGCAGGTAAGTCCACCCTGTTAAAGCTGATTACCAAAGTAACGAGGCCTACGGAGGGATGCATAGGAATCAACGGCAGGATAGCATCCATGCTTGAAATCGGAACGGGATTTCACAGAGAGCTGACCGGGAGAGAGAATATCTACATGAACGGTGCGATCCTCGGGATGACCCGGAAAGAAATAGAGGAGAAGATGGACAGTATCATAGAGTTTTCCGAGATAGGAGAGTTTATCGATACACCTGTGAAGAGGTATTCATCAGGCATGTTCGTCCGTCTGGCGTTTTCTGTAGCCGTGCATCTGGATGCTGATATAATTATCATGGATGAGGTGCTGGCCGTAGGAGATGCGAAATTTCAGAAAAAATGTATCGATAAGATGAATGAAATCGTAGCAGTCAATAACAGAACAATACTATTCGTCAGCCACAATATGGATACCATCAGACAATTGTGTGACAGATGTATAGTTCTGGATAAAGGACATCTCATTTATGATGGTGATGCAGAGAGTGCTATCGAGCTGTATTTCCAGTAGGCCGGAATCAACTGAAGAACATGAGCATATACGATAATCCGCTTAAGAAATTAGCTGAATACGAAGAAATGGAGAAAGACTTGTGCCTCGGCAGAGGTCCTGTTCAGATAAGCGGATTACCTGACGGAGCGAAAGCATTTGTCATCTCACAGCTTCCGCAGCCGTGGAAGCTAATCATCACATATGACGAGACGAGAGCAAGAAATCTTGCAGAGGACATCAGATGTTTTACAGGAGACAGTGAGGTGATGCTGTATCCGGCGAGAGATCTGCTTTTTTTCAGTGCCGATATCAGGGGAAATGTGATCTCCGGGCAGCGTATCGATGTATGGAGACATATGGCAGAGGATGAAGGCGGAATAGTGGTCACAACAATCGATGCGCTGATGGATAAGCTGGAGGATCCCGAAAAATTCAGGAAGAAATCAATAATCATAACACAGGGCGAGAAAATGAATATTGAAGATCTTGCAGCAAAACTTGTTGAATTCGGCTATGAGCGGGAAGCCCAGGTCGAAAACGGAGGGCAGTTTGCGGTGCGTGGCGGGATCGTCGACATTTTCCCTCTTACGGAAGAAGTGCCGGTTAGGATCGAGTTCTGGGATGATGAAGTTGATTCCATGAGAAGCTTCGATATAGTCAGCCAGAGAAGCATAGAAACCTGCGAGATCATCAATATCTATCCTGCCAGGGAAATCGATCTCGGCGGAGAGGCGAGCTTTCTGAGATACTGGGATATAGACCGTACGGCGATTTTTGTCGATGAACCGGCAAGGGTATATGACCGCGCATGCAATGTCCAGATAGAGTATAACGAAGGAATGTCCGGAAGGATCGAGTCAGGACAGATCGATGCCTCAGAGGCTCCGGATCTTTTTGAAGCAGAGGAAACAATAAAGGATCTTTCTACACCCCGGACGGTATGTCTCACCGGACTGGATCAGAAAATAGTGGAGATAGATCCGAAGCATATATATTCTGTTTATGCCAAGAATACAGCCACGTATAAAAATTCATTCGATATGCTGATAGGTGATTTAAAGAATTACCAGAAGCTGGGATATGACATAATGCTGCTTTCGGCATCACGTACGAGATCATCAAGACTGGCAGATTCGCTGCGGGATTACGGACTGAGAGAGATAGAGTCAGTATACGGTAATCTCCACCATGGTTTTGAATTCCCGGGAATCAGATTTGTGGTCATTTCCGAAAGCGACATATTCGGAAAAAAGAAGAAGCATAAATATAAAAAGAAATTCGACTATGAAGGTACGAAGGTTTCATCGCTTGCCGAACTTCATGTTGGTGACTATGTGGTCCATGAAGAACATGGGCTCGGGATATATCGCGGAATAGAAAAAATCGAAAAGGATCATGTAATCAAGGATTACATGAAGATAGAATATGCCGGTGGAGATAACTGCTATCTGCCGGCTACAAAGCTTGATATCATACAGAAGTACAGCGGAAGTGACGGAGCCAGACCCAGACTGAACAGACTCGGAGGAGAGCAGTGGCTTAAGACTAAGAGCTCGGTCAAAAAAGCAGTCGCACAGATAGCAAGAGAACTGGTGACATTGTATTCTGCACGCTTCAAAGGGTCAGGACACGAATATGGCCCGGATACTGTATGGCAGAGAGAATTTGAAGAACTTTTTGAATTTGAAGAGACCGAGGATCAGATCAAGGCTATTGAAGCAGTAAAAGCCGATATGGAATCAGGAAAGATCATGGATCGTCTCATTTGCGGCGATGTGGGCTACGGGAAAACAGAGATCGCACTCCGCGCGGCATTCAAAGTTGTGCAGGAGGGATATCAGGTCATATATCTGGTTCCGACTACTATACTTGCACAGCAGCATTACAATACCTTCGTTCAGAGAATGAAAAATTTCCCTGTACGTGTCGAACTGCTCTCGCGCTTCAGAAGTTCTGCCCAGCAGAAGAAGGTTCTTGAGGATTTTTCAAAAGGACTTGTAGATATCATCATAGGAACACATCGTGTACTGTCAAAGGATCTGAATCCAAAGAAGCTGGGTCTTCTTGTAATAGATGAAGAGCAGAGATTCGGAGTAAAGCATAAAGAAAAAATCAAAGAGATCAGAAATGAAGTCGATGTACTGACATTGACGGCAACTCCGATCCCGCGTACCCTTCACATGAGTCTGGTCGGAATAAGAGATCTGTCCGTACTTGAAGAGCCTCCTCAGGATCGCCAGCCCATTCAGACCTATGTCATGGAATACAATGATGAAATTGTGAGAGAAGCCATCAGGCGCGAAGTCCAGAGAGGCGGACAGGTGTATTATGTATATAACCGTGTAAATTCCATCCAGGAAATGACGGCAAGAGTCCAGGCACTTGTACCTAATGCGACGGTAGCATTTGCCCATGGCCAGATGAGTGAACGTGAGCTTGAAAGAGTCATGCTTGATTTTATAAACGGGGATATAGATGTACTGGTTTCAACAACTATTATTGAAACAGGACTGGATATTCCGAATGTAAATACCATGATCATTCACGACGCAGACAAGCTGGGTCTTTCACAGCTGTATCAGCTTCGCGGAAGAGTAGGAAGATCCAGCAGGACTGCATATGCTTTCCTGTTTTACAGAAGAAACAAGCTGCTCAGTGAAGAGGCGGAGAAGAGATTAAAAGCGATAAGAGAATTCACAGAACTGGGAAGCGGAATCAGAATTGCGATGAGAGATCTTGAAATACGGGGAGCAGGAAATGTGCTCGGTGCCGAACAGCACGGACATATGGAAGCTGTAGGATACGATCTTTATTGCAAGATGCTCAATACCGCCGTGAAAGCTCTCAAGGGAGAAGACATAGCCCGAGATGAGTTTGATACAACCGTTGATGCAGATACAGATGCATTCATTCCTGCGGGATATATCAGGAATGAAGAGCAGAAGCTTGATATATATAAGCGCATAGCGTCGATCGAAACGGAAGATGATATGATGGATATGCAGGATGAGCTTATCGACCGGTTCGGAGAAATACCGAAGTCTGTTGACAATCTGCTGCGTATCGCGCAGATCAAATCTCTGGCACATGAAATATTTGTGACAGATGTTATGATAGCAAAACAGACCGTCGTACTTACTATGTATAATCAGGCACAAATAGATCCGACTAAAATCCCGGAAATGGTGGATGATTATAAAGGGGCACTCTCGATAAGACAGGGAAATAATGTGAGCTTCGTATATGAAGAAAAGAGAAAACAGATCAATTGTGACGCAACACTTATGGCGGCGAAAGAACTGCTCCTTCAGATGAATGAAAAATTAAAGACAGAAAAACCACAAGATATAGTTTCTTAAAATTACTGCAAAAAGCTTGCAAACCCTTGAAACTATTGACAAATCGGGCAAAATAGTATATAAAAAAGTATGCATACATATAGTATGATGCAGTAATCTCCGTAAAGCGGAGGAAAATTCTAGGAGGATTTAAAATGAATAAGGTTCAGTTAGTTGAAGCTGTTGCAAAGCAGACAGGCCTTTCAAAGAAGGATTCAGAGGCAGCTCTTAAGGCTGTTACAACTACAATTCAGAAAGCACTCGTTAAGGGTGACAAGGTTCAGCTCGTTGGTTTCGGTACATTCGAGACATCTAAGAGACCTGCTCGTAAGGGACGTAATCCTAAGACAGGCGAAGAGATGAAGATCAAAGCTTGCAAGGCTCCAAAGTTCAAACCAGGCAAGGCCCTTAAGGATGCTGTAAACAAGAAATAATTTACCTAATAAGAATATATAAGAGGTCTCAGTGATTATACACTGAGACCTCTTGTGTTTTTTGGAGTCATGTATTATACTGTCACTACACTCCCTGATGACAATACTCTGTCTTAATACCCAATGAAAAAAACAAAGAAAGATCCCGAAAGCGGGAGATGGCTGTACTTTTTGTGCAGAAAACAATCAAACAGGATACGGATAGCCGTAGTTTCTGTTGTTTTTGCGTTGTGCAGCATCATGAATGCATACGCACAAAGCGATGCTTCGATTGATGGCAATGTACTGACGTATCAGTTCAGCACAGCTTCTGATTCACAGGCACTGCGTTTTCGTCTGTATATTCTGGCAAACGGAGCGCAGATTAGGACGTATGGCTCTGAAATGATCAATGCAGTACCTCAAACGGATCATACAGGAGCGCTGGGATGTTATGATATCAGTGATCCGACTACAGGCAATACAAGTAATCTGAAATATACTGATGAATCCGGAAACAGGATAAAGGTCGGAAGCAAGGTAGAGTACAAGGGTTCTATCAAAAACGGTGTTTTTACCGCAACAGTAAAAATATATGATCCCTCACCGGATATAACGGGACTGGCTTTTGTCGGAACCACATATGAAGGAGGAGGAACATACTATGCGGATATAGGCGGAACCCATGATATATCGGGATACGTACGGAAAATCTATTATCCGGATGAACCGGAAGAACCGGACGAACAGGAGAGTGCTTCACAGGAGCGTGAAAGCAGGGCCGGAGATATAAAAGACAAAATATCCGATGTCAATAAAGGAGGCTCCGGCTCGGATCGTCCTCCCTGTATATTAAAGAGACTGCTTGGGCGTTTTTCATCTTGAAAATAGATAGAATTTGCCTTAATATACTTGTATGAGTGCAAATCAGAAAAATGCAAAAAGAAGAAAAAGAATGGAGCGAAACAGCAATAAAATGGCTATCATTGCTGTTACAGCTGTTGTTCTTATTTTTGCGCTTGTACTCGGGGTAAGAATCAATTCTCTCAAGGCGAAGGAACAGCAATATATCGAGAAAGAACAGGCCATACTTGCGCGCGTTGCAGAGGAAGAGGAAAGGGCAAAAACACTCGAGGAATACAGAGTTTACGTGCAGACGAAGCAATACGTGGAAAAAGTAGCCAAGGAAAAGCTTGGACTGGTAAATCCTGATGAAATATTGCTTAAGCCCAGCGAGGAATAAGGAGTATTAAATATGCAGAATTATGTCAGAGATGCCATCCAGGACAATCATCTGCTTGTAAGAGGGGACAGATGTATCGTAGCAGTAAGCGGTGGTGCGGATTCTATGGGATTACTGCATGTTCTTATACGTCTTAACGGGTTGTTTAAAGTATCATATCGTGTAATTCATGTACATCACGGTCTGCGGGGCGCAGAGGCTGACCGTGATGCAAATTTTGTTCGCAGCATCTGTTACAAGTACAATATCCCCTGCAGGGTTGTCGCGGTAAATGTAAAGGATTTTGCCGAAAAGCATAAACTCTCGATCGAAGAGGCGGCAAGATATCTTCGCTATCAGGCACTGGAAACAGAGGCCCAGCGCTGGGAGATGGAGGAGGACACCCATAAACCGGTCAAGATCGCGGTTGCGCATAACAAGCAGGACAATGCAGAAACCATACTTATGCAGCTTGCGCGCGGAAGCGGACTTAAAGGAGTTGCGGGCATGTCTCCGATAAGGGGAAGGATCATACGGCCGTTGCTGGATGTAAGCCGTGAAGATATCGAGGCCTACCTTATCAAAGAAGAAGAAAGCTGGATCAATGATTCAACAAACGATGAGAGTGATTATACCAGGAACCGTATCAGGCATGATATACTGCCGCTTTTTATAAGCGAGGTAAATGCAGGTACAGTTGATAATATAACCAGAGCAGGAAAACTCATCGGGGATGCAGACCGGTATCTGGCGGCTGTGGCAGAAGGAATTCTAAAGTCTATAGTAAGACCGGCCGGGTCAGGATATGAAATTCCGGTAAATGATTTTACAAAGCAGGATCCGATTATCAGGAATTATATGATTCGACTGCTTGTCGGCATGGTCAACAGGACGATGAAGAATATTACTTCGCAGCATATTGAAGATATCGCGGATCTGGCTTACAGAGAGACAGGAAAACATATCGATCTTCCATACCGATTGATGGCAGAGAGAGTATATGATTACCTGCGTATATACAAAAGAGAAAGCCCGAATGCAGCAGGCAGTACCGGGGAGGTCAAATCCTATGGAAGCTTTGCATTCAGGACTTTGCCCTATAAAGGTGAAAAAGTACCTGAGGGCAAATATGTCAAATGGTTTGATTACGATAAAATAGATGATTTCATGGATGTCAGATATCGCAGAAGCGGCGATACTCTGGAGCTGAAGGGAGTAGGAACAAAGGCACTCAGGACATATATGACTGATGCAAAGATCCCGCAGGAAATGAGAGACAGTATTCCGCTTATAGCAGCCGGGGAGCATGTTATGTGGCTGGTAGGATACAGGATAAGCGAAAGATATAAAGTAGACAGCAATACGCAGATAGTTCTGGAAATAAAATACGAGGAAGGGGAGCAGGCATAATGTCAGAAACAATCAAGGTATTACTTACAGAGGAAGAGGTTAACAAAAGAATCTCAGAAGTTGCTGAAGAGATCAACAGAGATTTCCGGGATGAGGATGTTCATCTGATTTGTATCCTTAAGGGCGGAGCGATGTTTATGTGCGAACTGGCCAAGAGACTTAAGGGCAATGTATCATTTGACTTTATGGATGTTTCCAGTTATGGTGGGGGTACTGAGTCAACAGGAATCATAAAGATATTAAAAGATCTGGATGAGGATATTTCAGGAAAGAATGTTATCATCGTTGAAGATATCATCGATACGGGAAGGACACTTAACAATCTTTCGCAGCTTCTTATGTCCAGAGGACCCAGGTCTATCAGAATATGCACGATGCTCGACAAGCCGTCACGCCGTGTAGAAAAGGAAGTTAAAGTAGATTATAAATGCTTTGAGATTCCGAATAAATTTGTAGTAGGGTACGGACTGGATTACGACCAGCGATACAGAAATCTGCCTTATATCGGAGTAGTGGAATTTTCAGAGCAGGGACCCAACTGTCCGTAAATAATCCTTAAAGGAATAGACAGACTATATTCTTTGACATTGAAGTATCTGAAAGGTACACTGTTCGGGAGAATTGGTTTACAATGTTGAAATATGGTTTTTGTTAAAGGAAGAAAAATGAAGATAATAAAAACAATAGTTCTGGCTGCAGCGGCAATACTCGTTTTTGCAACAGCAGTATATGCAATCGGACCGGGAGAAGGCCCGGCCGGATGTCCGGGGGTCAAAGGACTTAAAAACAATACATCAGCGGATCTTCAGGCAGTAGCAGAGTCTGCAGGACTGAAGGTTTCAACAAATATGTCCAAGGATCCGATACTCGGAATGGATCATCAGGTTTCTTATACATTTTACCTGAATGAAACTACAGCCATGCCGGCGATTTCAGCGGCAGGCAATGAGTATATGTTCAATCCGGAAGGATTTCCGAGATTTTATCTCGATCATGACGGTGTAGGAAGATATTACTATCGTACATATACCAATAACGGTGGCTGGGGTCCATGGTGTAATTCAAAGGAAGTCACACCAGCCGATTCGGAAGATGCCAAGGTTCAGGCTATTCAGATTCGTCAGAAGGGATATGCAGATGTACTTGGAGACCTTTATTATAAGGCAGTCCTGAATGACGGTACAGTTCTTGACTGGGCAGGAGCAGGTCAGACATCAGGTACAGTCGGAACAGACAGGTACATCGTAGCATTTGCAGTTGTCAGACTGGCAAAGGGAAGTGAGGCTCCGGGTTCTGTATCCTGCCCGATGGCAGGTGCACATTATGAAGGACCGTATGTTGACTCGTCAGATGGCACTGTTCATTATTCAACAGCCGACGGACATGCTTATACAGGATGGGCCATGATTAACAACAAGCAGTACTATTTCTCAGAGGGCAGCCTTGTGAAGGGATGGTTCTATGCTGACGGATATAAGTATTTCAGCGGAGATGACGGAGCGGTAGTGACAGATCTTGAGCCTGTCATGGGACTTGCAGGTAATTATAATATCAGGTATAACAAGTCAACCAGAACGCTTTATGTGATGGCTTTTGATGCAGAAAGCGGAAAATACTGCATACCTTTTAAGACTTTCATGAGCTCATGCGGACCTGATACACCTATAGGAACCTTCAAAACATATGCAAGATATGACTGGAAGTACATGCATGATTCAGAGGATGGCGCAGGAGAGATATATTGCCAGAAGCTCACGAGATTCAAGGATGGTTTCCTGATGCATTCACTGCTTTACTATCACCAGCCGAGTCCTTTTACATTTGATGCTATCAATTATAACTTTATCGATGATGCAGCTTCAGGCGGATGCATAAGACTTCGTGCCTGTGATGCGAACTGGATCTATCACAATGTTCCTCTTCAGACACCGGTAACGATTTATCAGAACATTCACGAGAAGGGACCGGTAGAAAAGGATTGCATCGAGCAGGTTATCCCGAGAGATCAGACCTATGATCCGACAGACCCGGAGGCCCTCGCGGCTTTGGCTGCCGGTCAGACGACTCAGACAGCCACAGAGGCAGCAGAGGCGCAGGCAGCAATTGACCAGGCAGCGGCAGATGACGCAAGCATGGGGATCACAGAAACGGAATAAAGTGTATTTTCGGGTGGCATAACAGCCGCCCGATTTGATTATAAAATATGAATAAAGAAGCGCTGTTTTTCGATCCGACAGAAGAATATGTGCGAGACGGAAAAATATTTTTCCGCAGCGCAAGGGATGATGTAAAATCCGTCAAATGCGTAGCCCCGGACAGAAGTGTCGAAATGAGCTGCGCTTTTTGTGATACGCTTTTTTCCTATTTCAGCACCCCGGCTGTAAATGGAAAAATATATTTTGAGGCAGAGGGATGTGACGGAGAGAAAACGGTTTATGGAATATTCGGACCTGAAGCGACAGAGGCTTGCAGCGGGTTGGAAACATTTCCTCATGCATTTATGATCAATACAGAGTTCGATACGCCGGACTGGAGCAAGGGTGCCCTCATGTATCAGATATTTGTAGACAGATTCTGCAACGGCAGTGAGTCAGATGATGCAAAGGATGAGGAATACATCTATCTGGGAGTTCCCGTGAAACATAAAAGCTGGGATGAGCTTCCGGAGAGCTTTGATGTTGCCAATTTCTATGGGGGAGATCTGAAGGGAGTTCAGAGCAAGCTGGATTATCTGCAGAAGCTTGGGGTTGAGGTGATATATTTCAATCCGATATTCACTTCTCCGTCAAACCACAAATATGATACGGAGGACTACAGGACGGTTGATCCGCATTTCGGAGGCAACAGTGTTTTTATAGAGCTGGTGAGGGAGATGCATTCGCGCGGCATGAGAGTGATACTGGACGGAGTATTCAATCACTGCTCAGAGAGAAACAGGTGGATGCAGAACCCTGAATATTTTAATTACAACAGAAATGGCGAATACGAATCCTGGTGGAATAATACAACCTTGCCTAAGCTGAATTATGAAAACTCACAGCAGCTTGAAGATGAGGTGATGGAGATCGCCGGAATGTGGGTAGCTGAGCCGTATTGCATAGACGGATGGAGACTTGATGTGGCAGCGGATCTCGGACACAGCAGAGAATATAATCATAAATTCTGGAGGCGATTCCGCAGGGAGGTCAAAGCAATCAATCCGGATGCCGTGATCATAGCAGAACATTACGGAGATGCATCAGAGTGGCTTAAGGGTGACGAATGGGATACTGTAATGAATTATGACGGATTCATGGAGCCGGTAAGCGCATTTCTCACGGGAATGGAGAAGCACAGTGACCGGTTTGAGGAAAATGCAGTCGGTGACGGAGAGAGATTCAGAAATACCGTGTGCAGTATGAAATCGCTCATGAGCATACAGAGCGTGCTGTCAGCCATGAACGAACTGGACAATCATGATCATTCGAGATTTCTGACCAGGACCAATCGTGTAGCGGGAAGGCTGAATATGCTTGGAAGTGCCGCAGCGGAAGACGGAACTAATATCTGCTTCCTTCGTCAGGCTCAGATACTTCAGATGACGATGCAGGGAGCTCCGACGATATATTACGGTGACGAGGCCGGTCTGAGGGGATTTACTGACCCTGACAGCCGAAGACCATATCCGTGGGGCCGTGAAGATAAGGAATGTCTGGAATTCTGTGAAGGAATATCCGGAATTCACAATTCTTCCCGGGCGCTGCGCAGGGGATCGATGACATGGCTCTTGGCCTGCAGGAATATTGTTGTATATGCACGCACTTTAAGAGATGAAAAATATATCGTTATAATCCATACGGGCGATAATGAATATGACATAGAGGTTCCCGTATGGAAAGCCGGAATCACAGACTCAGAGGTGCTTCTGGGGATGGTCTATACAGACTGCTGGAATTACGGTTTTACCGGTGGAGAAGTGCCGGTTGAAGAAGGCAGAGCAGTAATAAGAATCAAACCTCATGGAGGGTATGTCCTTCGGGCAGAAAAAAAGAATTAACAGGACGGTATTTTGTAAAAATAGTTTTGTTGGCAGAGTTATATGTGTTATACTTAAACCAAATGCAGTAGAAAGGCAAATAATCATGAAATTAAATACTTTACGAGATATTTTCAGAAACCCTGAGGATTATCTGAACAAAGAAGTTCAGATAGGAGGCTGGGTGCGTTCAAACCGTGATTCAAAGTCTTTTGGTTTTCTTATGATAAGCGACGGATCATGCTATCCGCAGATTCAGGTTGTATACCATGATGAGATGGCAAACTTTGCAGAGATTACTAAGGTCAATGTAGGTGCCGCTCTGGTCATAAGGGGAGAACTGGTTCCTACGCCGGAGGCAAAGCAGCCTTTTGAAGTTCAGGCAAGGGAAATAAGCGTTGAGGGTGCATCAGATTCCACATACCCTCTACAGAAAAAGCGTCACACTATGGAGTTTCTCCGCACTATTCCTCATCTCAGAGCAAGAACAAATACCTTCCAGGCCGTATTCAGAGTACGTTCACTGGTTGCATTTGCGATTCATAAATTTTTCCAGGAGAGAGGCTTCATATATGTACACACTCCTATTCTTACAGAGAGCGACTGTGAGGGCGCAGGAGAGATGTTCCAGGTAACCACACTTCCGCTTGATGATATACCGAAAACAGAGAGCGGAGATGTAGATTACAGCAAGGACTTCTTCGGGAAGAAAGTCGCTATGACAGTATCAGGCCAGCTGAATGTCGAGACATATTGTATGGCATTCAGAAACGTATATACTTTCGGTCCGACCTTCCGTGCGGAAAACTCAAATACCACACGTCACGCAGCAGAGTTCTGGATGATTGAACCTGAGATGGCATTTGCAGACCTTCAGGATGATATGGAACTTGCAGAGGACATGATTAAGTATATCATCAACTACATTCTGGAGAATGCACCGGAAGAGCTGGCTTTCTTCAATCAGTTTGTTGATCAGGGACTTTTAGACAGACTGAATAATGTGGTAAGCAATGACTTCGGACACGTGACATATACTGAAGCGATCAGGATACTTGAAGAGCATAATGATGAATTTGACTATAAGGTATTCTGGGGATGTGATCTTCAGACAGAGCATGAGAGATATCTGACTGAGAAGATATATCAGAAGCCTGTATTTGTTACAGATTATCCGAAGGAGATCAAGGCATTCTATATGAAGCTCAATGAAGACGGAAAGACAGTTGCAGCAATGGATTGTCTGGTTCCGGGAATCGGAGAGATCATAGGAGGAAGCCAGAGAGAAGATCATTACGATGTGCTTCTTCAGAAGATGAAGGAAAGCGGCCTTAATCCGGAGGAATATGAATTCTATACAGATCTTCGTAAATGGGGATCAAACCGTCACTCCGGTTTCGGACTTGGATTTGAAAGAATTATCATGTATATCACAGGAATAGCAAACATCAGAGATGTCCTGCCATTCCCGCGTACTGTAGGAACATGTGAATTATAATTACTTCAGTGAAAGAGAGAAGGTATGAAATTCTTACACACAAGCGATATACATTTCGGAGCCACTCCGGATGCAAACCGTCCCTGGGGACAGGAACGTGAAAAGGCGTTGATCGATTCTTTTAAGCATATTATCAGAACCTGTTCAGAAGAGATGATTGATTGTCTGATTATAAGCGGCGGACTTTTTGACGGCTGTCCAACTGAGGAAACACTGCAGTATGTCAATAAAGCATTTGCCGGTATTCCGGATACTGTAGTATATATCATTGCAGGTGAAGACGATCCGGTTTTCCCGACATCTCCGGTATTATCATTCAGATGGGCCGGAAATGTAATATATAATAAAGAAACAGAGTTTACAGCACTGTTTTCACAGGAGTTTCAGCTTGAACTGATCGGCGCTTCCAACGGAGGCAGTCATTTTGATCCGGACAGGCTTGAAGGAGTAGAACCAACGCAGAAGTCTTCCTCCATACTTGTATTATCTGCCAGGGATATCGATGAAGAAAGTATCCCTGATAAGTTTACTTATGTCGCCCTGGGCGGAAGCCACAGACCTTATGTAAAAAGGGGCGGACATCTGGTCAACAGCGGATCTCCGGAGCCCCTGTGTCCCGAGGATGCGGGTAAGCACGGATATTATATCGGACAGATAGACAGTGTGAGAAATGAGCTCATATCCCTTAAATTCATATCGCTTCCAACGATAAAATACATTACATTTTCAGTTAATGTGACGCCGTCTTCATCCAATGAGGATGTGCTGCGCAGTTTGAAAAGAGAGATGCAATACCTCGGAGCAGAGCACATATACCATATAAAGTTAAATGGACTGTGTAATCCGGAGGTAGAGTTCAATCTGGATGAGCTTAAATATGATTTCAAGATTGAAGCTGTGGATAATTTCACAAAACCAAATTACAATTACTCGAAGCTTTTTATGGATCATCCGTCTGACATGGTTGGCTTTTTCGTCAAGGAAATGAACCGTGAGGATATTACGGAGATTGAAAGAAAAGCATTGGACTATGGAATCAATGCTTTGCTGAAAACAGCTGACGAGAGGATATAAGATGAAATTAATAGATATCAGAATAGACGAATTCGGAAAACTGAATAATAGATATATCTCTTTTTCGGATGGTATTAATCTGGTTGCAGGACATAATGAGGCAGGAAAGTCCACGATGCATGCATGTATCAGGGCGATGCTTTTCGGCATGGAAAGGGCCAAAGGAGTTGCAGCACTGACGGATACATTTGCACATTTTAAGCCATGGGGTGGAAAGAAATACGGGGCAACGCTTCGTGTGGAGCACGATGGACAGATATACCGTATTACCAGAGATTTTGTGAAGGATCCGGTTTCCTGTGCAGTAATTAATGAGAGTACGGGAGAGATCGTCACAAATACAGATGCTTTTATGGCTGATATGCTCAAGAATATGAGTGCGGCAGCATATGACAATACTATAAGTATCGGACAGCTCAAATCAAATGCAGATGAAGCGGTTGCAGATGAACTGAAGAAGTATATCGTAAATATGGATACGACCGGAAACCGTTCTCTTAACTGCGAAAATGCAAAGAGATATCTGACGGCACAGAAACGTAAGCTTGCAGAAGATATAGTTCCGGATGCAGCCAGAAGACTTACGGCCAACCTGAGTGAAATCAAAAACATAGAAAAGGAACTTGATAATCCGGAATATATCAGCAGGCTCAATGAGCTTGAAGATGAGAGAAGAGAAGCGGTCAAAAGTCTTGAGGCAAACGAGGCGGAAATCAAGGTTCTGGATGAAGACATCAGGGCAGACAGGGAGATACTGAGTAAGACCGGAACGGAGACAGGTTCTCAGGCAGAGAATGATGAGACCTTTTTTCTTGAAACTCTTGACGGATATGAGAAAGAAATAGCAGGCAATTCGATTTTCATAAACAGGGCTTTATATATCGCATTTTTCGCTATCTCTTTGATCGCTGTACTGGCAGGAGCATACTTACTGGGCGCAGGGTTACTTGAAAAATATATCCTGTGGTGCGAAATTGCTGTTGCGGCAGGTCTGGTGGGCGGTATCATTTTCCTCATCTTATGTATCAGGGTAAAGAGCAGACTGAAGAAGAAAGCCATAGCCTTGTCAGGACTGATGGTTAAATATACCGGATATGAAGAGATCATGCCGGAAAGAATCAACAGAGTTAAAGAGAAAATCGATGAGATCAAAACCATCGCCAATAATCTTGAAGCAAAGGAAAGTAAACTTACAGATCTGAATAAGTCCTTGGCTGATCTGACACAGAAGGATGCAGAACTTGATAAGAGTATAGAAAAACAGAGACAGACGCAGCTCGAGCTGATGCAGAGGCTTAACAGAATCAATGTACTGCGCAGGGAAAATGAAACGCTTAAGCTTCAGGCAGAACGAAATGATGAAATCAGAAATGAGATGGAAGCAATAGATATGGCAGCGGTCACTATTGAAGAGCTGTCAATTAAAATGAAGGATTCTCTTGGAGTGCATCTGAACAGGGAGGCTTCGGACTATGTGAAGAATCTGACGGCAGGAGCCTACGATTCGATGAGTATTGATGATAATCTGGATGTATTTTTGTTCACAGAGAATAAGATTGTTCCGATCGAGCAGTTAAGCAGCGGTACTTCCGACCAGGTTTACATGGCACTGCGTTTTGCAGGGGCGAGACTGGTGCAGGACGGAAAGGATGATCTTCCGTTGATTCTTGATGACAGCTTCGTCAATTACGATGAAGACAGACTTGCGTCAACGCTCAGGTGGATGTCAGGAGAATACAACGGACAGATAATTATTTTCAGCTGTCATCAGAGAGAAGAGAAGATAATGACAGCTGAAAATATAGAATTCCATAAGGTGGAATTGTGATAAGACATGCTGCATCGAGCACCGATGCGCAGCTCGCGACGGAGTCGCTCGCTGTAAGGGAAGCCGGCGTCACCTGCTGAGTAACAAGAACAAGAAACATACGCTTGCTAAAGCAAGCAATCCGTCAAGACGGACACAGCATTACAACAAGACATGCAGCATCTCGCACCATCGTAAACGATGTTGCTCGATGATGTCTGTCGCCATATGAGTCAATAAAAAAGGACATTCGAGAATAAATTCTCAATGTCCTTTTTTTCTTGACTCGCATGTCTTGTTACTCAGCAGGTGATGGGAATCGAACCCACATATTCAGCTTGGAAGGCTGACATTCTACCACTGAACTACACCTGCAACTGAGTTGCATTTTGCAACAAACGTATTTTAGCATATAAATCGTATAATTGGTAGCTTTTTACTTAAAAATTATAATAAGTGCACAAAAAAACTGAACAAATTTAGGCAGGTTTTTGGCACTGTTTTGTTCACTTTGCACACGGACAGAGTTATAATGTACTTACAAATATACAGTTGGACTGCGAGGTGAGTACGTGATTAAAAAAGAAATGATAGCCATGCTTTTGGCCGGAGGTCAGGGAAGTCGTCTGGGTGTGCTTACTCAGAAGGTTGCCAAACCTGCGGTATCTTTTGGCGCAAAATACCGTATCATTGATTTGCCGCTGAGTAACTGTATTAATTCCGGAGTGGACACCGTAGGCGTATTGACTCAGTATCAGCCCCTAAGACTTAATACACATATCGGAATAGGAATTCCGTGGGATCTTGACAGAAACAATGGTGGAGTGACTATACTGTCACCATACGAAAACATCAAGGGAAGTGACTGGTATTCAGGTACAGCCAATGCCATCTATCAGAATATTGATTACATGAAAGAATTTGATCCGGAATATGTTCTTATCCTTTCCGGAGATCATATCTACAAGATGGATTATGAGCAGCTTCTTGATTTCCATAAGGCTAATGACGCAGATGTGACTATCGCCGTAATGCCGGTTCCGATTCAGGAAGCAAGCCGTTTCGGAGTTGTAGTCACAGATGAAAACAAACGAATCAATGAATTCCAGGAGAAACCGGAAAATCCGAAGAGCAATCTGGCTTCTATGGGTATCTACATTTTCAAGGCAGAGCTGCTTTTTGAAGCTCTTGAAGAACTGAAAGATGTTCCGGGCTGCGATTTCGGAAAGCATGTTATTCCTTATGCTCATGAGAACGGAAAACGCATCTTTGCATATGAATTTAACGGCTATTGGAAGGATGTAGGAACTCTGCAGAGCTACTGGGAAGCTAATATGGAGCTTATTGATATCGTTCCTGAGTTTAATTTATATGAGGAATTCTGGAAGATATACACTAAACAGGAAACGCTGTGTCCGCAGTATATCGGTAGCAATGCTGTCATTGAGAGAAGCATCGTAACCAAAGGCACAGAGATATACGGCATAGTGAAAAACTCAGTTATCGGAAGCGGTGTCATCATTGAAGAGGGCGCTGAGGTTTATGATTCGATAATCATGGAGGGCACTGTAATAAGTGCCGGAACAAAAGTTTATAAGTCCATCATAGCCGAGAATACTGTGATCGGACAGAACTGTGAGATCGGTATCGGAGAATACAGGGAAAATGAAGTCGACAAGCGGGTTTATTGTTCAGATCTTGCGGTTATAGGAGAGAAGAGTGTCATTCCGGACGGAGTCAGAATCGGAAAGAATACTGCAGTATGGGGAGTAACTACAGCCGATGATTACACGGATGGCATGCTTCAGAGCGGTGGATATCTTGTAAAGGCAGGTGATGAGAAATGAAAGCATTGGGAATAGTACTTGCCGGTGGCGGATCCAAAAGGATGAAAGAACTATCCAATTTACGTGCGGTATCTGCAATGCCTATTGCAGGAAGTTACAGGGCTATAGATTTTACATTGAGCAATATGTCCAATTCTCACATACAGAGAGTCGGCGTACTGACACAGTTTAACTCAGTCAGTCTGAATGAACACTTGAATTCGTCAAAGTGGTGGGATTTCGGAAGAAAGCAGGGAGGACTTTTCGTATTCTCACCCACTATCACTTCACAGCATTCAGACTGGTACAGGGGTACTGCAGATGCTCTTTATCAGAATCTGAATTTCTTATACAGATCTCATGAACCATATGTTGTGATAGCATCAGGTGACGGAGTTTACAAGATCGATTACAACAGGGTTCTCGAGTATCACATTGAGAAGAAGGCAGATATAACAGTTGTTTGCACCAACGTAGGAGAGAATGAGGACATTTCCAGATTTGGAGTTGTTCATACAGACGAAGACGGAAGGATCAAAGACCTTGAAGAGAAGCCGGTGGATTCCTCATCAAGATTTGTCTCATGTGGTATTTATGTGATCAGAAGAAGGCTGCTTATCGAATTGCTCGAAGGCTGCGCAACTGAGGAAAGATATGACATCGTAAGAGATATCATTATCAGATATAGAAAACATAGGCGGATATATGCCTATAATTTGGAAAGTTATTGGAGGAACATCTCCTCGGTGGAATCATATTACAACACGAATATGGATTTCCTGAATCCTGAAATAAGAAGGTATTTCAAGGAATTTCCGGAGATTTATTCAAAGGTAAATGATAATCCGCCGGCAAAATACAACCCCGGAGCATCAGTTAAGAATTCATTGGTATCCGGAGGATGTATTATCAACGGCAAAGTCGAAAACTCGGTTTTATTTGACAATGCTTATATCGGTGATGGAGCAGTCATCAAGAATTCGATCATACTTGGTGATGTCTATATCGGCGATAATGCGACTGTTGAGAATTGCATCATTGAAAGCCGCAGTACTCTTGAGAACAATTCAAAGTACATCGGCAGCCCCGAAGAAATCAAAGTCGTTGTTGAGATTTTGGGAGAGTACTCTTTGTAACGCTCAGAAGGAGGGGCAAAATGAACATTACTGATATCAGAGTTAGACGAATTGACAAGGAAAGCAAGATGCGTGCGATAGTATCTATCACCATCGATGATGAATTTGTAATTCATGACATCAAGGTCATCGAGGGCGAGAAGGGATTGTTTATTGCAATGCCGAGCCGTATGGCTTCCGACGGGGAGTACCGTGATATAGCTCATCCGATCAACTCTACTACCAGGGAAAAGATCCAGAGCTTGATTCTTGACGCATATGGCAAGACCGAGCCGGAAGCACAGTAACTGATACCTGTGCAAAAAAATAAAACCGCTTCGGCGGTTTTATTTTTTTATCTTAATCTGTGCTCCGGTTTTATCTACGTAGTAATTATCGATCCACTGATCCTTTGCCAATGTTCCCAGAAGGTTATCCGGAATTTTATTTCTTTCAACATCATCTGCAGAGAAAAGATAATACCATTTACCTGTATCTTTATCTTTTACCCAGCCGGTTTTTGCGATTCCGTCCTTACCCATGAAATATGTAAGTCCGTTGAGCTCAGCCCATCCCTGAACCGGATTACCGAAACTGTCAGTACAGCGCCACACGTTATCTTCGATCTCAAACCAGTAATACCCGTTTTCATCATCATAGATCTCATCGTCACCGGTGATAACTTCCGAATTGGTTGCATAGACCGGAGTGGCTATACTTAATGAAAGGATAACAGCAAGAAATAAAGCCAGCAATCTGCCCTTAATAATCATAAATATCTTGCTCCTCCTTCCCCGATTTAGTAAACTTATTATATCAGATAAAAACAAATATAAAAGCGTTTTAAAGACAAAGTAAACTAATGTAAGAATGTCGTAAGAACTATAGTGCAATAAACTGATCGACAACACAACATATTGGGGCATAAAACTAAAGTTATGGAAAGCAGTAAGGATTCAAGGAAGTACCTGGTTCAGTTTATCATTGCGATGGTTGCATTTGGAACTATCGGAATATTCAGAAGATTTATCCCTCTTGACTCAGGAATCATCGCGATGACGAGAGGAATCATCGGCGCGATTTTCATTTTTGTTTTTCTTGCAGTTCGCAGGACTCTGTTTTCATTATCACATTTTCATGGAAAAGCATGGATAGTGATGATCATTGGAGCCATTATGGGTTTTAACTGGGTGACGCTTTTTGAATCCTATAATTATACTTCTGTCAGTACGGCCACACTTTGTTATTATATGGAGCCGGTGTTTATCATTCTGATTTCTCCGGTATTATTTAAAGAGAAAATCACATGGAAGAAGCTTGTGTGTGTGCTGGTGGCATTTGTCGGAATGATATTTGTATCGGGCATACTCACTACATCGGTAAGTGCTGACGATCTGAAGGGAATACTGTTCGGGCTGCTGTCGGGACTTCTATATGCAATAGTTGTAAGCGGAGCAAGACTGATCACGGAGGTTGATTCCTATGAAAAGACTGCGCTGCAGCTGCTTTCCGCAGGTGTAGTGATGATACCGTATCTGCTGATTAAGGGAGCATTTGCAGACCCTTCGCTGCCGGCAGCATTTAATATCACAACGATTATCATGCTGGCTGTAGTCTGTATAATACATACCGGTATCATTTATCTGCTGTATTTTGAATCCATCAATCATATCAGAATGAGTCAGGTAGCTGTACTCAGCTATATCGATCCGGTAGTTGCAATCATTCTTTCGCAGGTGATACTTCAGGAAAATATGGGCTGGCAGGGAGTTGTAGGTGCCGTGCTTATCCTGGGGGCAGCATTTGTAAGCGAGAAAGTATAAGGAACGGAAAGGATATCGTACAATGGAAAAAATATTTTTAAAGGATATCAGGGCGGTACTGTTCGATCTGGATGGAACTATATATTACGGTTCAAAAAGGATCGACGGAGCTAATGAGACGATTTCATTTTTCAGAAATAATGGAATTCAGGTTTATTTTACGACTAACAATTCGACAAAAACACGCAGGCAGATTTTTGACAGTCTGAAGGGAATGGAAATAGACTGCAAGCTTGATGAAATATATAATTCGGGATACCTTGCTGCTCTTACGGCAAAAAAGAATGAGCTTGAGGATGTATATGTCTTCGGATCTCCGAATCTTCTGGATGAGTTTAATGCCTTGGGAGTAAAAACCTGCCAGGATGAAGAGGCGGCACAGAATCTTCTGATAGGATATGATCCGGCAATGTCATATGAAGGTCTGGCAAAGGCGGTAAGGGTTGCGCTTCATGCGAGATGTATCATTGCCTGCAACAGAGAGCGTGTATTTCCGGGAGAGGGAGCGAGGCTTATGCCGGGATGCGGTGCGATGACCGCTCCGATAGAATGGTGTGCCAACAGAGAATGTGACTATGTCATAGGAAAACCGAACACACTTATGATAGATATGCTTTCCGAGATGACAGGAATATCAAGGAAGGGATTTCTCGTTGTCGGAGATACATATGAGAGCGATATCGCGATGGCAAATATCGCAGGAACCAAAGCGGTTCTTATAAGCGACACCCCGCATAAGGGAGTACATACAGTCGCATCAGTTGCCGATATACCGGGGCTGTTCTGATAGATCGGGTACATTATCAGTATAAATGTTTTACACTAAAAAGAATGGTTTAACTACAAGAAGAAATGGTGTAAAATAAATATGTATCCTTTTAAGGTAATCAAATGGAGGCAAAAATGTCAGAGGTTATTTTTACAAATTTTAAAACAGAAGTAGGAGTTTCCTACCTTCAGAAGCTTCATAACATAATGAAGGAAGCAGGCTTTGAGAAAATTGATTTTAAAGATAAATACGTTGCTATCAAGATCCATTTTGGTGAGTACGGAAATCTGGCATTTCTAAGATCCAATTATGCCAGAGTCGTAGTTGATTATGTCAAGGAGCTGGGTGGAAAACCATTCCTTACAGACTGCAATACGCTGTATGTAGGAAGCAGAAGAAATGCGCTTGACCATCTGGATACTGCAAATCTGAACGGATTTTCATACCTTCAGACAGGATGCCATAACCTGATTGCCGATGGCCTTAAAGGAACTGATGATATAGAAGTTCCGATCAAGGGACTGGATGTTCCGCCTGCAAAGATAGGACGTGCCATCATGGATGCAGATATCGTTATTTCACTCAACCATTTCAAGGGACATGAAGTTGTCGGATTCGGCGGTGCGATCAAGAACCTTGGTATGGGCTCCGGATCAAGAGCGGGAAAGATGGATATGCACAGTAACGGAAAGCCGCGTGTTACAAAGAGTCGCTGCATCGGATGCGGAGCATGCACAAAAGTCTGCGCACATGATGCACCGCATGTTACGGACGGCCTCTGCAGCATAGATAAAGAAAAATGTGTAGGCTGCGGAAGATGTATGGGAGTATGTCCTGTTGACGCAATAGACGCTGATTACAAGACATCTTCGGTACTTCTTAACAAGAGAATCGCAGAATATGCACTTGCAGTAGTTCAGGACAGACCGAACTTTCATATCAATATGATACTGGATGTATCTCCGAACTGTGACTGCCATGCAGAAAACGATATGCCGATACTTCCGAACATCGGAATGGCAGCTTCGTTTGACCCGGTTGCACTGGATCAGTGCTGTTCAGATCTGTGCAAGCAGGCGCCTGTGATGCCGGGAAGCCAGAGAGATCTCAGTCTGACCAGGATGAAAGCTGAAAGCCAGGTTATTCCGGATGATCCGTGGAGACAGAGCAATCCGGTAACAGTCTGGGAGCCATGTCTTGAAAGAGCTGAGGAAATCGGCCTGGGAAGCAGAAAATACGAGATGAAGACAATTAAGTAAGAGTTTTTTAATAATATTATGGAGCTGCCGCGCTTGTACAGGCAGCTCTTTTTATGATAAAATGATATTCGTTAAATTGGGTTTCTGCGGGCACCAATTTATTTTGCGTTGCCTTGCGTAAAATAACAGAAGGAAAACGAAAATGAAAGTCAAAGTCAGCAATTATATATCACAGAAGTTAGTAGACTTTGGAATAACACATGCCTTCAGCGTGGTAGGCGGAGGAGCGATGCATCTTAACGATGCCCTCGGCCATCAGGAAGGATTGAAGGTTACATATAATCATCACGAGCAGGCATCAGCTATTGCAGCAGAATGCTATGCGCGTATTGCAGGAAGAGTTGCAGCTCTTTGTGTTACTACAGGACCGGGAGGCACCAATGCCATAACAGGTGTAGTAGGAGGCTGGCTCGATTCCATACCGATGTTTGTTCTTTCAGGACAGGTACGTTATGACTGGACAGCCAGGTCTTCAGGCGTAGGAATCCGCGCAATGGGAGATCAGGAATTTGATATCTGCAGGTCCATATCATGCATGACGAAATACAGTGAGATGGTCATCGATCCGCTCAGGATAAGATATTGCATGGAGAAGGCTTTTTACCTGGCAAATAACGGAAGACCGGGACCTGTATGGCTTGATATTCCGCTTGATGTTCAGGGAGCATTTGTAGAAGCCGATGATCTGGAGGGATTTGATCCGGTAAAGGAAGGATATGCAGGAACAGTTCCGTCTGTAACAGAGGAGACGGCAAGAGAAATCATTGATAAGATACGCTGTGCAAAGCGTCCCGTACTCAATGCCGGAAACGGAATCCGGATTGGACATGCGCATGAGGTATTTATGCAGGTGGCACGGAAGCTGGGCATTCCGGTAGTTGTGGGATGGAATTCACAGGACTGCATGCCGAGCACAGACCCGCTCTATGCAGGACGTCCCGGCAATATGGGCGATCGCCCAGGTAATTTCGCAGTACAGAATTCAGATCTTGTGTTCAGCGTAGGTTCAAGACTCGGTATACGCCAGGTCGGATTCAACTGCAGGGGATGGGCCCGCGAAGCATATACGATAGTAAATGATATCGACCCGGAGGAGCTCAAAAAGCCGACTGTGCATATCTCAATGCCGGTACTGGGTGACTGCAGACAGCTTCTCACGGTAATGAATGAAGTGCTGGATGATATGGGAGCATCGCAGGATGATCCTGTATGGAAAGACGGAGAAGGACTTCCGGGAAAGACATGGAGAGAAACTTGTGATTATTGGCTGAAGCAGTACCCGGTCATACAGCCGAAGCATCTGGAAGCCGATGACAGTAAAGCAGCAAATATGTATGCCTTCTTTAAGGAGGTCGGAGATCAGGCCCGTGAGAATCAGGTCATAGTTGTAGGCAACGGTTCACCGTGTGTTGCGGGAGGACACGGACTTACGATCAGGAACGGGCAGCGCTATGTATCGAATTCAGCGATAGCATCGATGGGATACGGACTGCCGGCATCTATCGGGGCATTCAGAGCCAATCAGGATACAGGAGAATATGATAAGGACATCATCTGCCTGACCGGAGACGGAAGTATACAGATGAATCTGCAGGAGCTTGAGACTGTGATCTTCCACAGAATGAATATCAAGTTGTTTGTCATCAACAATGGCGGATATCACAGCATCAGGCAGACACAGAAGAAGTTTTTCGGAGACAGGCCTCTCGTGGGAATCGGAGAAGACAGCGGTGACCTGGGCTTCCCGGATATGGAAAAACTGGCATGGGCATACGGATTCCCGTATGTAAAGATAAATACTAATTCGGAATTAAAAGATAAGATTTCGGAAGCTTTTTCAACAGAGGGACCGGTCATATGCGAAGTATATGTAACGCATGATCAGAACTTCGAACCGAAGTCATCAGGCAAAAAGATGCCTGACGGAACGATAACCAGCCCGCCGCTGGAGGATCTGGAGCCATTCCTTTCTGAAGAGGAGATGGACGGAAATATGATCGTTCCCAGAGAGTAAAAGGATGCGGAGCAACAGATGAATATAATTATTACAGGAGTCTCATCATTCATAGGGCGTGCACTGTCGAGGCAGCTTATTTCTGAAGGCTATGAAGTCTACGGAGTTGTAAGACCTGCATCAAAAAACAGAGCAGAGCTTGATAAGATATCAAGACTTCATATCATTGAATGTGATATGAATGAATGCGAGAAGCTTCTGGAGAAAAATATACCCGATATGTATGCCTGCGTTCATCTGAGCTGGGATGGTACAAGCAAAGAAGGAAGACAGGATGCAGATATCAATGCAAAAAATGAAGATGTGACACTCCGTATGGTCAGAATTGCAAAGAGCCTCGGATGTGAGAGATTTATTTTCTCAGGCTCACAGGCTGAATATGGAATCACACTGGATAAGGTAATTGCAGGCAGCGCAGGCAGCGGACCGATAGATGAGACCTGTCTGCCTGAGCCGCTTTCAGAATACGGCAAGTCAAAGCTGAGAATGCTTACCGCATGCAGCAAACTGTGTGAAGAGCTGGGAATGGTATATGTTCATCTCAGGATATTCAGCACATACGGTGAAGAGGATCATCCGACGACACTTGTAAGCAGCTGTGTGAAAGCATTTTCAGAGGATTCACATATAGAGCTGACAGGATGTACACAGCTTTGGAATATGCTGAATATCAGCGACTGCGCAAAAGCCATATCAGATATGATAAGCTGTATATTTACATTTTCCGGAGAAGAAGAACCGGAGGATTATGTAATAAATGTTGCAAGTGAAGATACCAGACCTCTCTATGAATTTGTAAATGAGATACACGAAATCATAGGAAAGGGAAGCTGCGAATTCACAAGAGAAAACATATCTCCGGAAGGAACACCGTATCTTAATCCGGATATTTCAAAACTGAAAAGGCTCACCGGTTTTGTATCGCAGGTCAGCTTCAGAGAAGGAATAGAGAGAATACTTGAAGCAGACTCATCACATTCATAAAGGTGAAAAGGAAAGCAATATGAAAAAAATCAGCGTAGTGATTCCGTGTTTCAACGAACAGGAAAATGCAGAAGCAATCGCAGGTGCAGTAGAAAACGAATTCAGGACGAATATGCCGGAATATGATTATGAGATCATATTTATTGATAATGATTCAACTGATGACACACGAAAAATCATCCGCGGGCTCTGCGCACTCAATCCGAAGATAAAGGCAATCTTCAATGCCAAAAACTTCGGCCAGTTCAACAGCCCTTATTACGGTATGCTTCAGACAGACGGCGATGCGACAGTGCTTCTGGCAGCTGATTTCCAGGACCCGCCGGAGATGATCAGAGACTTTGTAAAGGCATGGGAAGAGGGATACAAGATCGCAATCGGAATCAAGATATCAAGCCAGGAGAATCCGATCATGTACGGCCTCAGGAGTATGTACTACAGGATGATCAAAAAATTCTCCGAGGTCGAACAGATAGAGCATTTCACAGGCTTCGGCCTTTATGACAGAGAATTCATTAAGGTACTCAAAAGCCTCAATGACCCGACACCATTCCTCAGAGGAATAGTTGCCGAACTCGGATTCAAACGCAAAGAGATACCATACGAGCAGCCGCAACGCCGTGCAGGAAAGACACATAATAACTTCTATACCCTATACGACGGAGCTATGCTTTCGGTAACTTCATATACAAAGGTGGGACTGCGCATAGCCACATTTGCAGGCGCCATCATAGGAACAGTCAGTTTCATAATCGCGTTAATATATCTGATCATGAAGCTCATATGGTGGGATCGTTTCCCGGCAGGAGCAGCACCGCTTGTGATAGGCATGCTTTTCCTGGGAGCCATCATACTTTTCTTTATCGGCTTCCTCGGAGAGTATGTGCTTACCATCAACCAGCGCGTGATGAGGCGGCCTCTTGTAGTTGAGGAAGAAAGAATCAATTTCACCACAGACGGGCACGGGAAAACTGGATGAAATTCAAGATAGACGTCATCAGAGTCAGAGAAAATCATATAACACTCAACGGTTGGGTCGTAGGACGCAATCCGCTTTCGGTTCCGCAGTTCAAGGTGTGCGATGATGAAGACAGACCTGTGAATTATAAAATGGTCCCGACCCGCAGGGATGATGTCAGTATGATCTACTTCAAGCAGGTTTACGATACGGACATGGGATTCGATATTACCTTTGATTATGAAAGAGGTAAGACATATTCCCTGTATATCATCATCGAAAACCAGATGAAGAGAATAAAATTCAATGAAGAGCTTATAGCCAAAAGGACAAGTGTTGCTTTTAAACGCCGTGAGAAAATCAGAGATCTTTGCAATCTTGAAACACTCAGGGTGGTCATGGATAATCTCGGTAAACATGGACTCAAAGCAGTATATGTAAAATCAAAAAACAAGATCAAGGGTATCGATAACGACTTTGAGTATTCAGAATGGTATGAGAGAGTAAAACCCGGGGATGATGAGATATCCGCACAGAGGAAATATGACTGGACTGAAGGCGGTACGAAGACACCGGTCACATTTTCAATCGTAATTCCGGTATTTGAGACACCGAATAATTATCTCAGGGAACTTCTGGACAGTCTTCTCGGGCAGACCTATCCTTACCTTGAGATATGCATCGCAGACGGAAGCAGAGGCGGAGCAGATAAAAGGAAACTGCTTGAGGAATATGCCAGGAAGGATTCCAGACTAAAGTATAAAATACTTGGTGAAAACCTCGGAATATCCGGCAACACCAATGCAGCACTTGATATGGCTGAAGGTGACTTTGTGGTTCTGTGCGATCATGATGATGTAGTGCCGGAGAATGCACTTTATGAATGTGCAAAAATGATAGATGAGGATCCGGAGTGCGACTGTCTGTATACAGATGAGGATAAGCTGGATGTGGACGGCGGAGGAGTTTTCGATCCGCATTTCAAACCGGATTTCAATATCGATCTGTTAAGAAGTGTTAATTATATCTGCCACCTGTTTGTGTTCAGAAGAGAACTGATAAGTTCCGGAAAGGTAGAGTTATTCGATCCGGACTTTGATGGTGCGCAGGATTACGATTTCATTTTCCGCATTACTGAAAACTCAAGAAGTATAAAACATGTCCCGAAGATACTGTATCACTGGAGATGTCATATGAACTCCACGGCATCCAACCCGGAAAGCAAGCTGTATGCGTTTGAGGCCGGAGCGAGAGCGATCAAGGCCCATTACGGCAGAGTTCATCCTGAGCTCGTGATAGACAGGATAGAAAAGGGCGAAGACTACGGGATCTATCATACTTTCTTTGAACTCAAAGAAGAGCCGCTTGTTTCTGTCGTGATTCCGAACAAGGATCATACGGATGATCTGGATACCGCGATCAGGTCACTGCTGAAGGGGAATTACAGAAATCTTGAATTCATAGTTGTTGAGAATAACTCGACGCTTGATAAGACATGGAAATATTACGAAGACATACAGAAGGAACTTCCGAATGTCAGAGTCGTAAGATATGAGGAGCAGGGATTTAATTTCTCAAGAATCAATAACTTCGGAGTCAGGTATGCAGCGGGCAGATATCTGCTGTTCATGAACAATGATGTCGAAATGATAAATCCTGATTCCGTAAAAGAGATGCTCGGGTATTGTCAGCGTGACGATGTCGGGATAACAGGATGTAAACTTCTGTATGAAGATGACAGTATACAGCATGCCGGAGTAGTGATCGGTTTCGGGGGAATAGCAGGACATACGTTTATCGGACTTTATGATTATCAGAAGAGCTATTTTCACAGGGCGGTCACAGCTCAGGATTATTCAGCGGTTACTGCAGCGTGCCTGATGACCAAACGTGATGTTTTCGACCGTGCGGGAGGATTCACTGAAGAGCTGGCAATAGCATTTAATGATATAGATTTCTGTCTTAAGGTCAGAAGACTGGACAAACTGGTGGTTTATAATCCGTATGCGGCTTTTCATCATTATGAATCCAAGTCACGCGGGCTTGAGGATACCCCGGAGAAGGTGGATCGCTTCAATCATGAGGTTGCAAAGTTCATGAAGAGGTGGCCGGAGATCCTGAAAAACGGAGATCCTTATTACAACCCGAACCTGACCCTGCGTAAATCAAATTTTGCGCTTCGTGATCTGCTGAAGGAAAATATCGGAGAGCCTTATCATATGGAAGGCATAGAGAAATATTTATGACAACGGTAATTATCCCGAATTATAACGGAATGAAATTTCTGCCCGATTGCATCGCGTCGCTGAAGACGCAGACAACCGGTGAATTTGAGATACTTATCGTGGATAACGGTTCATCGGACGGCAGCGTCGGGTGGATAAAGGCGGCAGCGGACGCTGATGACAGAATAAAACTGATAGCACTTCCGGAGAATAAAGGTTTTGCGGGAGGCATCAACGAAGGCCTCAGGCAGACGGACAGTGAATATGTGCTGCTGCTGAACAACGATACGGTAGCCCTTCCCGATTTTGTTAAGACCATGGAAAATGAAATCGAAAGGGCAGAGGATCTTTTTGCCGTAAGTGCTCAGATGATCAAAGCTTCTGATCATGGACTGATAGACAGTGCGGGTGACGGAATCACATGGCTCGGGTGGGCTTATCAGAGAGGCATCGATGAGGAAACTGCGCTGTATCAGAAGGAGAGAGACATCTTTTCGGCATGCGCCGGTGCAGCCATATACAGAAAGAAATACCTGGATGAAATCGGATTTTTTGATGAAATGCATTTTGCATATCTGGAAGATATAGATCTTTCGTGGAGAGCGAGACTGGCAGGCTACAGGATCATATATTCACCTAAGGCCAGGGTATATCATCTCGGAAGCGCGACCTCAGGATCGAAATACAATTCGTTCAAGGTAAGACTTTCATCAAGAAATAATATTTATCTGCACTACAAGAACCAGCCGTTTCTGCAGCTGGTGATCAATTTCATTCCGCTTCTGCTTGGAATACTGGGAAAGGCTGTTTTCTTTAAAAGGATTGGCTTCAGTAAGGAGTATCGGGCAGGAATCAGGGAAGGACTTGAAAACAGGAAAAAGTGTCACCGTGCCCCGGCGGCAAAGAAGGGGCTCATAACCTATCTTTCGATTGAATGGAAGATGATTGCCGGTATGGCAGAGTATTTGGTAAGTTTCATAAAAAGGCATATATGATAAAAGACAATCAGAAACAATTAAACAGATTACATGTTCTTCTGGATGCACTGGTTATTATCGCAGCCTATGCACTGGCGTATCTGATTATCGCATCCAGAAAAGATGCGATTGCGCTCCCGGCATCATTTTATTTTTCGGTATTGATAATCGTAGTTCCGATAGCACTGCTTCTGAACGGACTGAACGGAATGTATGTACCCAAACGGGTACTGAGTAAACGACGAGAGATCGCCGGGATATTTACCTCCAATACGATACTGCTTCTGATCTTCACGCTGGTATTGTTCCTTGGCTCGAAAAATCCATACCTGTATAACTTCTCAAGAAGTCTTATCATTTACTTCTATGGATTTACGATTGTATTTGAACTTCTCGAAAGAGCATCGATAAGAGTTGTGCTGAGAGATATCCGGAAGAAGGGATACAACAGTAAGGAAGTACTGCTTGTCGGATACAGCCGTGCAGCAGAAGGCTTTATAGATCGGTGCAGAGTAAACCCTGAATGGGGATATAAAATAAGAGGAATACTTGATAATCACCATAAAACAGATTATTCATACAAGGGCATTCCGGTTATTGGAGATATAAGAGCTCTTGCCGCGCAGCTCGAAGAAAACAAGATAGAAAATACCATTGATGAAATAGTAATTACACTTTCGCTTGAGGATTATGATTATCTTGAAGAGATAGTAAATGAATGTGAACGTTCCGGAGTTCATACGAAATTCGTTCCGGATTATAACAATATCATCCCGACAGTTCCGCAGATTGAAGATGTTCAGGGACTTCCGGTGATTAACATAAGAAAGCTTCCGCTGTCAGAAGGTGCTCACGCGTTTATCAAAAGATCCATAGATATCTTTGGTTCATTGTTCGGGCTGATCCTGTTTTCACCGGTCATGCTGATAACGCTTATAGCAGTTAAATGCAGCAGCCCGGGACCTGTTTTCTTCGCACAGGAGAGGATAGGACGTCACGGAAAAGCATTCAGGATGTATAAATTCCGTTCGATGATAGTTCAGGAGGATGATGACGAAAAGAAAGAATGGACGACAAAGAACGATCCGAGGGTAACTTCTGTAGGAAGGCTCATCCGAAAGACAAGTATCGATGAGATGCCGCAGTTCTGGAACATTTTAAAGGGTGATATGAGCCTTGTGGGACCGAGACCTGAGAGACCACAGTTTGTCGAGAAATTCAAGGACGAGATTCCGCATTATATGATCAAGCATCAGGTGCGTCCGGGGCTTACCGGCTGGGCCCAGGTCAACGGATATCGCGGCGATACCTCGATAGAAAAACGTATTGAATACGACCTGTACTATATCGAAAACTGGACTGTAGGATTTGACTTTAAAATAATGTTCCTGACAGTTTTTAAGGGATTTGTAAACAAGAACGCATATTAAAGATAACAAGGGAATCATCATATGGATCAAGAGTTTAAGGATAACAATTTAGACAACAATGAGCTGATACCTTCCGGTCACAGCAGAAAACGAAAAACCGTGGAAACATATACGGATAGTGTTTCGGATATACCGGAGGCTCCTTCAAGGGCGAGGGTAAAGAAAAAGACAAAGAATGTGCTTCTCAGGAGGGCAATACTGTTTGCTGTTCTTGAGATCATAGCTCTGTGCGGTATGTTTATCTTTGCGTATGCGTCAAAGCAGTATTCAAAGATTCAGAGGCCGAATGTCAATCAGATGGCAATAAAAAATGTGAACCTGTCGAGTGAGCAGATTGAAGCAATCGAAAAGGGATACTGGAATATTGCTGTATTCGGTGTGGATTCACGTAATTCCTCGGTTGGTAAAGGAGCTAACTCTGATGTCATCATGATCGTCAGCATCAATCGTGACACAGGAGAGATAAAGCTCTGCAGTGTCTACAGAGACAGTTACCTGAAGACAGGGGATAATACATACGGAAAGATCAATGGTGCGTACTGTACGGGCGGACCCGAACGGGCACTTAAAGCTTTAAATGAGAATCTGGATCTGAATCTGACTCAGTATGTGACATTTAACTGGAGAGCAGTTGCAACAGGAATCAATATTCTGGGTGGAGTAGATATCGAGCTTTCCAAGGCAGAGTTTGCCTATATCAACGGATTCATCACCGAGACTGTAAAGGGAACAGGCCTTGGATCTGTGCAGCTGACACATGCGGGAATGAATCATCTCGATGGTGTTCAGGCTGTCGCATATGCAAGACTGAGACTTATGGATAATGATTATGCCCGAACAGAACGTCAGCGTAAAATCATCCAGCAGTGCTTCGATAAAGCCAAAAACGCAGATCTGCAGACACTTAATGATCTGCTCGGAAATATGCTTTCTATGGTTGCTACCAATATGACATGGCAGGACGGACTTGATGCGATCGCAGAAGTTGACAAGTATTCAATAACTGAATCTACGGGATTCCCGTTTGCAAGGGCAGAAGCCAATATGGGGAAGGCCGGAGCATGCGTTATTCCGCAGACACTGGAGAGCAATGTAAGAGACCTCCATGCGCTTCTCTTCGCCCAGGAGGGATATGATCCGTCAGAACAGGTCAAGCAGATAAGTGCGACGATTTCTGCCAAGACCGGATACTATAATGAAGGTAAGAAAGCAGCACCTGTATCCACAGAGGGATACCTGCCTGCTCCTAAAAAGGAAAGCCCAGCTGATACTTCCTCTTCACCCGAATCATCGGGAGAAAAGAAAGAGAAGGATAATGAAATAACAGAAAAGGAAACTGAAGTATCCAAAAAGAAAGACGATGATTTGGAATACGCCATCAGCCGTGACGGATATCTGATATATGTAGACGGCAAGGATGCCAATGGAAACAAGACATATCAGTATGCTCTTGATAATAACGGAAAACGAATCAAGATGATCGATTATGATGAAGACGGCAATCCGATTTATCTGTACGAAGTGGATGAAGACGGCAATTTCTATCTTGACGGTGAAGTAAGAGATAATACTGAAAAACCGGGACGTGAAAAGGAAACAGATGAGAACGGAAACGAACTTCCGGGTCAGGGAAATGATGACGAAGAAAATATCAATGGTCCGGGATCAGTTAAACAGCCTGAACCTAAAACACCGGATGATGATGCGGTGGTAGAAGACGACGAGCCATCAGCGGGTCCGGGACAGACTGAGGGTCCGGGACAGACTGAGGGTTCTGGACAGACGGAGGGTCCCGGACAGACGGAGGCTCCCGGACAGGATTTTGCTCCGGGACAAAGTCAGGGACCGGCGCAGAACGCAGGTCCGGCAGTAAATGATGAACCTGAACTTCCGCCGGCTGCACCGATGGAATAATAAAAGCATTAAATAATCACATTTTGAACATAATTTCATCACATTTGAGGAATATCATGTAGACACCATCAAGAGTAAAGGAGATGAACTTTTATGAAAAAATTCCTCAAAGGAGTATTGATAGTATTATTTGCAGCAGTAGTCGGAGCAGTCGCAGGACTCTCAATGTACGGGGTAACAAAGGCCACAGGAGTATTGGATGCATATTCCAATGTAGTTGCAGAGCTTAAGGATCAGGTCAGTCCGGATGATACGACAGTCAGATCAGGAAAAGAAGACAAGCCTGTAAAGATCGGGGAATCATTAAAGAAAGACGAACCCGGAAATGCGATTACAAAAAAAGCACTGTCAACTGGAGTCACAGATGTATCAGCAATAGTAAACGCAGCTATGCCGTCTATGGTATCCATCACAGGTGTTACGGAATATGAGGCATATTCCAACGGATTCGGGCTCGGAGGCTTCGGAAGCTTATTCGGCTTCGGAGATATCGGCAATATGCCGCAGACATATGAAACTCCTACAGCAGGATCAGGAATCATCATAGCTGAGAATGAAGACGAGCTGATGATAGCAACCAATAATCATGTGGTTCAGGACACCAAGGATCTCGTAATCACATTCAGCGATGATACGACAGCACCCGCGGTAGTTAAAGGCAGAGACGCGGAGAAGGATGTTGCCGTTATATCAGTTAAGAAATCCGACCTGGAGGAAGGTACATACGATAACATCAAGGTAGCGAAAGTCGGAGATTCGGATGATCTCGAAGTCGGGGAATGGGTCGTTGCCATCGGTAATGCGCTTGGAGAAGGACTTTCAGTTACAGTCGGTGTTGTAAGTGCACTCGATAAGACTATGGAGGCAGAAGGTCAGAAAGCCAATAACCTTATTCAAACTGATGCAGCTATCAACCCGGGTAATTCAGGTGGAGCATTGCTCAATGAGGACGGTGAGGTGATCGGAATCAACGAAGCAAAGTATGCTTCAGCACAGATTGAGGGAATGGGCTTTGCAATTCCGATTTCATCAGTTAAAGATATTCTCAATGATTTCTCCAATCTCGAGGCAAGAGAAGAGGTAAGTGAGGAGGAACAGGGATATATCGGAATCCAGGGTCAGAACATAGACAGCCAGATGTCTGAAATCTACGATATGCCGCAGGGTGTATATATATTCAAGATCATAGAGAAGGCTCCGGCAGCCGAATCGGATCTTCAGGAGAAGGATATCATAACCAAACTTGACGGACAGTCCGTAAGGAGCATGGAAGATCTTCAGTCATTGCTCAAAGGCTATAAGTCAGGAGAGGAAGTCATACTGACGGTCAAAAGACTTGAAGGTGAGAAATATGAGGGCAAAGTCGTTAAGATCAAGCTTGCTTCAAAAGAAGAGCTTGATGACTGATAAAAGCAGATACAGGTAACAATAACCAATAAAATTTACTTTGCGGGGTGATAAGTTCATCCCGCATTTATTGTATCTCATCCTGATTTGTGGTATAATCTTTTAGCTTATGGGCAATTTTATATAGGAGAGAGTCTATCATGAAAGAAAACAACAAAGTAAAAGGCATAGTCAAGCTTGTCATTACTCTTATCGTAGTAGTGGCACTTGGATTTTTTGCCTGGACAGTAGTGCGCGACAGCAATGCGGCACTGCAGGATGATTATGTAGAAACTGAAGAGTCATCCAGGAACACAGTTAAGCTTGGTCTTGACCTTGCAGGTGGTGTCAGCATCACATATCAGTCTGTTGATCCAAATCCATCAGATGTGGATATGCAGGATACTATCTACAAGCTTCAGAAGCGTGTTGAAGGATATTCAACCGAGGCAGAGGTTTACCGTGAGGGTACAAACAGAATCAATATTGATATCCCCGGAGTATCTGATGCCAATGCGATCCTTGAAGACCTCGGAAAGCCGGGTTCACTCATGTTCCTTGATCCTGAAGGAAATACTGTAGTAGACGGAACTATGGTATCATCTGCACAGGCCGGAATCACGGAGGATCAGCAGAAGAATAAAGAGTACATCGTACAGCTCACCTTCAATGAAGAAGGAACCAGGAAATTCGGAGAAGCAACTACGAAATTCGTAGGACAGCAGATTTACATCGTATACGACGGAGAAATCGTATCAGCCCCTGTAGTAAGAGAGCCTATCACAGGCGGACAGTGTCGTATAGACGGTATGGATAGCTACGAGGAAGCAGAGAATCTGGCAACTACGATTCGTATCGGTTCTCTTTCACTCGAACTTGAAGAGTTAAGAAGTAATGTAGTAGGAGCTAAGCTTGGACAGTCAGCTATGGCTTCCAGCGTTAAGGCTTGTCTGATCGGACTTATCATCCTTGCGATCCTTCTGATTGCTGTATTCAGGATTCCGGGACTTGCAGCAGTACTTGCACTTTCAGTTTATGTTGCACTTGAAGTATTGCTTCTTGCAGCATTCAACGAGAACATCACACTTACACTTCCCGGTATCGCAGGTATCGTGCTTTCAATAGGTATGGCGGTAGATGCTAATGTAATCATCTTTACACGTATCAAGGAAGAAATCGGAATGGGAAAGACTGTTCCTTCTGCAGTAAAGACCGGTTTCAAGAAAGCTCTCTCAGCTATCATAGATGGTAACGTAACAACACTTATCGCGGCGATCGTGCTTATGGTCAAGGGATCAGGCACAGTAGTAGGTTTCGCTCAGACACTTACACTCGGTATCGTCATCTCGATGATCACAGCACTTTTTGTAACAAGATTCATTCTCAATACATTTATCGATCTCGGACTTGATAAAGAGAGCATGTTCGGTGTTATCAAGGGAAGAAAGACTATCGATTTTATAGGCAAGAGAAAAATCTTTATTGCATTCTCAGCTGTACTCATTCTTGCAGGCTTCATTGCAATGGGCGTTAATAAGGCTAACACAGGTGACTTCCTGAACTTAGGTATCGATTTCAAGGGCGGTACATCAACCAATGTAACCTTCAACGAAGACATGTCGCTTGATGAGATATCTACCAAGGTAGTTCCTGTTGTTGAAACCGTAACAGGTGATGCTGATGTTCAGACTCAGAAGGTTGCAAATTCAAATGAAGTTATCATCAAGACAAGAGCACTTGCACAGGATGAGAGAGAAGCACTTCATGAGGCAATGGCTGAGAACTTCGGAGTAGATACTGAAAAGATCACAGAGGAGAATATCTCAGGTGCAATCAGTAACGAGATGAAGACAGATGCGCTTGTGGCAACACTTATAGCACTTGTTCTCATGCTCATCTATATCTGGTTCAGATTCAAGGATATCAAGTTTGCAGCCAGCTCGGTTATCTGTCTGGTTCATGATGTTCTGATAGTGCTTGCATTCTATGCGATCATCAGATGGAGCGTAGGCTCAACATTTATTGCATGTATGCTGACTCTTGTAGGTTACTCGATCAACGCTACTATCGTTACATTTGACCGTATTCGTGAGAACATAAATCTTCTTCCGAAGAGTACACCTAGAAGCGAGATCGCCAACAAGTCGATCACAGAGACACTTTCACGAAGCATATATTCATCACTTACAACATTTATCATGGTACTCGTGCTTTACATCTTCGGTGTATCATCGATCAAGGAATTTGCACTTCCTATCATGGTAGGTATCGTATTCGGAACATATTCATCTATCTGCCTTGCAAGCTCACTGTGGTTCATCTTCGGAGGCGGTGACAAGAAGAAAGCAGTTTCCAGGAAGAGCAAAGCCGCCCCTGAGAAGGCAGCTGCACAGAAGGCGTGATTACTGATTTGAGTAAATGAAGTATTCATATAAGATTCAGGCAAGAGACGGACTGGCAAAGCATGCGCATGTTGAGACTGTTCACGGAAGCATCGAAACTCCGGTATTTATGAATGTCGGAACGGTGGGTGCTATCAAAGGAGCGGTATCAACGGATGATCTCCGTGAGATAGGAACTCAGGTCGAACTCAGCAATACCTATCATCTTCATGTAAGGACAGGTGATGAGCTGATTAAGGAGTTCGGCGGGCTTCATAAGTTTATGAACTGGGACAGACCAATACTTACGGATTCCGGAGGCTTTCAGGTCTTTTCTCTTGCAGGACTGAGAAAAATAAAAGAGGAAGGTGTCACATTTAACTCTCATATCGACGGTCATAAGATTTTCATGGGGCCTGAGGAGAGTATGCAGATACAGTCCCATCTCGCATCTACTATTGCTATGGCATTTGATGAATGCCCTCCTGCACTTGCAGAACGCGAATATGTAGCAAATTCGGTAGCGAGGACGACAAGATGGCTTGAACGCTGTAAGTCAGAGATGGAGAGACTGAATATGCAGGAGGACACCATCAATAAAGAGCAGCTTTTGTTTGCTATCAATCAGGGGGCCATATACGATGATATCCGTATCGATCATGCGAAGAGGATATCCGAGATGGATCTTGATGGATACGCAGTGGGAGGACTTGCCGTAGGTGAGACTCATGAGCAGATGTACCATGTGCTCGAACAGGTAGTTCCGTATCTTCCGGTTTCAAAACCGGTGTACCTGATGGGTGTAGGAACTCCTGCAAATATACTTGAAGCTGTAGACAGAGGAGTGGATTTCTTCGACTGTGTATATCCGACAAGAAACGGAAGACATGGAAATGTATACACCAACCGGGGGAAGCTCAATCTTTTCAACAAAAAGTATGAACTTGATTCAAGACCTATAGAAGAGGGATGTAACTGCCCGGCCTGCAGATCTTATTCAAGAGCATATATCAGGCATCTTCTCAAGGCAGGTGAAATGCTCGGCATGCGCCTGTGCGTATTGCACAATCTGTATTTTTATAATACAATGATGAGCGAGATACGAGATGCCATAGACATGGGTAATTACAAGACGTATAAAAAACAGAAGCTTGACGGCATGACAGCCGCGGGCAGAGAGGATTTATGATGAAAAAATTATCAGCAGCAATCACAGCAATTGTGGCTACATTACTGATGACAGGATGCGCACCTGCGGGCGGTGATGGCGCAGAAGGCGGCGGACTTTTCGGTGGCGGACCGATGCTTATCATAGTTTACGTAGTTATCTTCGGTGCACTTATTTATTTCATGAGCATTCGTCCTCAGAAGAAGGAGAGAAAGGCACGTGAAGAGCTTATGGGAGGCCTTGCAATCGGCGATGCCGTACTTACAACAGCAGGCTTCTATGGCGTGGTTATCGATATGACAGATGATACAGTTATCGTTGAGTTCGGTAACAATAAGAACTGCCGTATTCCGATGCAGAAGGCATCTATAGTGCAGGTTGAAAAGCCTGAGCAGGCTAAGCCCGTAGAAGAGCAGAAGAACGAGATTCAGAAATGAGAAAAGTTGTGATAGGCCTCTCAGGCGGAGTTGATTCTGCCGTAGCAGCAGGCCTTTTACAAAAAGAATATGAAGTAATCGGAGTCACCTTGCAGATGCAAGGTGATTCTTTGGATGTGCCGGGGAATGCTGAATCAGATATAGCGGATGCCCGCAGGATATGCGAAAGCTTAGGTATCGAACATCATATTATTGACTGTTCAGAGGCATTCAAAAAAGAGGTCAAGGACTATTTTGCAGCAGCCTATCTTGCAGGAACTACGCCAAATCCGTGTACGAGGTGTAACCGGTATCTGAAATGCAGAGCATTATGTGATTATGCAGATGAGATAGGTGTGGATTACTATGCGACCGGTCACTATGCATTTGTCGATAAGCTTGAGAACGGAAGATATGCACTCAGAAGCGCGGATTCAAACAAGGATCAGGCGTATGCTTTGTATATGCTTACGCAGGAGCAGCTGAGCCGGTTGCTCATGCCGCTTGGAAGATACAGTAAGGATGAAATACGCGATATGGCCCGGAAGATGGGACTGTCAGTAAGTGACAAACCGGACAGCATGGAGATCTGCTTCATTCCGGATCATGATTATGCGAAGTTTATTGAGGAGTACACCGGAAAGAAAATGCCGGAAGGCGATTTCATTTCCACATCAGGTGAGATTCTGGGAAAGCATAAGGGAATCACGCATTATACTGTCGGACAGAGGAAGGGTCTGGGAATTGCATTCGGAGAACCGAAATTTGTGAAGGAGATAAAACCTGAGACGAATCAGGTAGTGCTGGCAGATAATGCTGAACTGTTTACGGACAGACTGGAATGTACGGATGTAAACTTCATGAGCATATCGGAAGCTGAGGCTGTCCGGGGGCTTTCCGGAATTGCAAAAATCAGGTATAGCCATAAGGGAGAGAAGTGTAGTATAATTGATTTCGCTGACGGCAGGCTGACTATAGGTTTTGAGTCACCGGTCAGAGCAGCAACTCCGGGTCAGGCAGTAGTCATGTATGATGACTGCGGACATGTGATGTGCGGAGGAACGATAGTTTAGGACAGTACGCCGTGACGAAGCACAGTGAGATTCGGACTTTAGTCCGGAGCGAACAAGAGCGAAGTCCACGAAAAAGGTTTTAAACCGGGCGTAACGGGTTACGCCCGACGAGCAGACGTATCGAAGTGGCCATAACGAGCCGCACTCGAAATGCGGTCACCGGGCAACTGGTGCGTGGGTTCGAATCCCACCGTCTGCGTACAATAAGAGCCCCTGAAAAGGGGCTCTTTGTTGTACGCATGGATATAAGGATGAGAACCCGGGGTGAGCCCGCAAGCGTCCAAGAAGACAAGCGAAGCGCAGTCTGATTGGAAACGCGCGCGCGTCCCGGAGCGAAGCGTAGGGGAATCCCACCTCATTCCGCCGGGGAATCCCGCCTCACTCCTGCGGATTTACCGGCGTACCGGCGGCCTCACTTATCTTCCCCGGCTCTTCGCGCAGGTACTTGTTGGCATCCTTGATGAATGCGATAACAGAAAGAGTAAAGAGGATTGCGGCCGGGAAGCCGGCGAGCACCGCTACATTCTGCAGATTATCATACGGAGCATGCGCCGCCACAAGTGCGATCGGGAACAGTGAAAGCATCACCGCCCAGAAGAAACGAACCTTCTTTGAAGGAGTATCATTACGGTCTATGTTCTTGTATGAATAATATGAGCAGGATAATGAAATAGAGTCAAAACTTGTTGCACAGAAGCAAACCATCGACAGAATCACTATCGCCATAACCAGCTTCGCAAGCGGAAGAGTAGAAATAGTTGTGGAGATAACATTGTATATATCTCCAGACCCGTTATATATTCCGAGTATATCGACACCATGCAGAAGCTGCTGAGCCATACCGTAATTCGGAATAACCAGGAATCCGAGAAGTCCGCCGGGAACCGCAAAAAGCAGACCACCGAGTATGACCTGCTTGATGGTCATTCCCCTGCTTATGATAGCGATGAAATACGGAACAGTGATTACCCATGTCAGCCAGTATGCATCATAGAATATGCAGTAGTCCTGAACAAAAGTACTTGCTCTTGTGGGATCGATATCAGTAAACATAAAAGGAAGATTATCAACCAGCACTCCAAGCTGTTTGAAACTGCTCTCCAGAATATAACGTGACTCTCCACCGAAGAGGAAGATATATGCAATCAGTATGAAGAAGACATATACGCAGATCTTTGAAAGGACATTGATGCCCTTTACACCCTTCAGAACGGAAGAAGTATAGAGAACACAAACTATAAGGATCACAACTATAGTTGTAGCAGCTGTGTTCGGAATCCCGCACAGCTCATTAAGGCAGGTCGTGATGACCGGAAGTGAAAAACAGATCGAACAGGTAACTGCACAGACTATTACGAAGATCGAGAAAATATCGATTATCTTGCCAATGATACCGTCAGTCTGGTTTTTCAGAACAGGTCTTAAAACCTCAGAGAATTTCTGCCGATTTCTCTTACGGACGAAAATCATAAAAGCGAAGCAAACTGAAATAACCAGATACAGCCAGTAATTCGACCAGAAGAACATCGAATATGCATTGGAATAATGATACGGGTTACCGAGAGCATTGATATAAGGCTCCTGAACATAGTTAGTCCATTCGGTAAAAGAGTAGAAAAGGATGTCTCCGGCGAGTCCGCAGCAGAACATCATAGCTCCCCATGAGAAGAATGAATGAGCCGGCTTTTCATCCCTGCCGCCCAGCTTTATCTTGCCGAATTTTGAAAAAGCAAGATAAAAAGCAAGTATAAAACCGCCGAGATTGACAACCAGATATGTAAGACCCAGCTTATCCCTGAAAATCGGATTAATAATTGCAAAGACCTGATTGGACTTTTCAGGGAAAAGGAAAAAAAGCACACAAAGTACTGCAACCAGTACGCATGGAATGATGACTACCGGAAAATCCAGTTTGTTTTTCAAAGAGTTCTTGTTCATAATATTAGCCTCGTGTTCAATAATTGTGTTCAAAAATATAAAAATAATTTAACTATTGAACACTTTACTATCATTTTCACCCATTGTCAAGCATTTTGGACTTATAATTTCACGACCTCACCGGTTTCCAGGGATTTATGAGCCGCGACGATGATACTGAGCACATCTCTTGACTCCTCCGGCCTGACCGGGGTATCGGTATCATTTATCACAGCCTCCAGGAAAACTCTGATCTCACGGGCAAATCCGTCATTATCCAGAGCTTTGAAGTCCTTCCCCTCGCTTCCTGACGGATAGATATGACTTGAAATCGTGCGTTCGCCCTTGATATTGGCTCCCGCTTTAGAGATGAAATCGATGCTTCCCTTATCACCGGTTACGATGATTTCTGCTGTGAACGGGAAATCACCGGTCATTTCAAGTGAACTCTCGCAGATTGCCTGTTTGTCTTCCCATTTCAGGCTGGTTGCCACATGATTCCAGCAGCCCGAAGGACTCTTCCAGCCGACAGCATAGATGGATTTCGGCATTCCGAAAATAGAATATACCAGATCGATATCATGGACATTGATGTCGTAGAGCCCGCCGCCGGATTTTTCGGGATCACGATGCCAGGTGGCCCATGTCGGATGCTGGCTCAGCCGCTTTGCAGAATACATGTGAATGTTCCCGAGCCGCCCGGATCTGACCGTATCGGCGATACGGGTAAAATCAGACATATACCTAAGCACCTGGGCAGCCATAAATTTCACGTCATTCTTCCTGCATGCATCATACATACGATCAAAAGCTTCGACAGAAAGCGCAAGGGGCTTTTCACAGAATACATGTTTGCCCATGTTTGCCGCTTTGACGGTATATTCCTCGTGGGTAAAGGTCGGAGTACAGATGTCGACGGCATCAAATCCTACAGCCTTATCGGCTTCTTCAAGAGTTTCAAAGAAAGGACAGCCGGCCTTGGCGGCAGCCTTTATTCCGGAACCCGGATGACCGACGACGGCGACGATCTTTCCTGTCTGGTTAACTTCCTCAGACATAAATGCATCTATGTGACAATCAGCTATATATCCACTTCCTATCAGAGCGACTCTTATCATACTCTCACCTCGATTTTCGTAATAATAATATATGATAATTATATCATCAATATACACTTATTTCATATTATATATGATACAATATATTGTGGAGGATTCTATATGATAAGGACAAATATATTTGAATCTACAGACTCACATAAGATTGTGGCGAAGCGTGGAGGCTTTTCTGTAATCGAATACGAAAAGGATCTATCGGTATCATTTGAAAGAGCGCATGAGGCATATTTTGCCTCCAAAATGAATGTCAGAAAAAGGCAGATAGTAGCACAGCTGACGGATGATAACGGAGTTATCGTGCAGTCAGGTGCTATGCAGATCATGCTCGGACAGGTCAATGTGGCAACCAATGTAAAGGGTGCCGGAGACTTCATGAGAAAACTGGTCGGCAGCACAGTGACGGGAGAGACGGTTATCAAGCCTCACTATATAGGAGAGGGTTCGGTGATACTGGAACCGACATATAAGTATATCCTTCTTCTGGACATGGCAGACTGGAACGAGGCCGTAGTCATCGAGGACCGCATGTTTATGGCCTGCGATGATTCGATAGATATGAGAGTCACATCAAGGACGAACCTCTCGTCAGCGATACTCGGAAAAGAAGGCCTGTTCAATACAACTCTTTTCGGAAACGGAGTCCTGGCACTGGAAAGTCCGGTGCCGGAGGATGAGATATTCATAGTAGATCTCGTGGATGATGAACTGAAGATAGATGGAAATATGGCGATCGCCTGGTCTTACGATCTTGATTTCAGAGTAGAAAAAACGACAAAGACACTGATCGGATCCGCAGCATCAGGAGAAGGCCTTGTAAATGTATACAGAGGAACCGGAAGAGTAATGATAGCACCGGTAGATAACAACAAAGGAATAGATGCCCCGAAAGGAGATAAAGAATGAATGCCAGCATCATGGAAACATTAGGTAAGGTCATAAACCCGATCATCTGGGTAGCAGGAATAGTAGTTCTTATAGTTATTATTATAATCGCAAACCGGCTCAAGGAACTGAAGCACAAGGTTGAGGATCAGATACAGGGAAACAAAGGCAGAGTATACAGAAACCAGAAGACACTTGACCTCAAGCAGCGCGAGACAGCAATCGCAAAAAGAGAAGATACATACCCGCTCAGAAAAAGCTTTGATGAACTCTGCGCCAGATATCTTACGATCGCACAGATGATACCGATCTTCCCGCTTCTGGGAATTCTCGGAACAGTAGCCGGTCTTATCGCGCAGGTTACAGCCCAGGATGCAGCACAGATATATGCGTCACTTGATGTGGCTCTCGGAACGACCTTCTGGGGACTGGTTGCCGCCATCGTTCTTAAAGTCGTTGAAGCATGGACAGTGCAGAAGGAGATCAATGATATCGAAACGATCTTCAATGATTATGATATCAAGTATCAGGATGCGGTAGACCTCCGTGATTCTGAAACAGAGGAATAAGGGGAGCGTATATGAAACATCGATTAGGTGGAAAACTGAAAAACACTATCGAATTGACATCGCTTCTCGATATCATCTTCATCGTGCTGATGATAGTTATCTGCAACCAGCAGATTAATATGACGCAGAAGGAGGAAGCTGCTCAGATCGTTATGGAGCAGGCAGAAGATGCACGTGCAGAAGCAGAGGCTGAGAAGGAGCTTTTGAAGCAGCATAACGACACTTATGCCGAAATCAATGACCAGATGGAGATAATCACGGTCTATGTGGACTACAAACCGAGTGATATAAAAAACCGTGAGATCCGTATGATGGCAAATGATACCGAGCTTCCGATGATCACTCTGAGTCCGAGTAATGCAAACGATGCATACGGAAGATTCGAGGCGGCACTTGAAAAACAGATCTCCGAAGCGGAAGAGAAAGACAAGCCAGTCATAATTTCGATAGATACTACACAGATACTGTATCGTGATGAAAAAGCAGTTGAAGAAATCATAAGCAGACTGTTTGATAATCATGAGAATCTGTATATGAAGAAATACTGATAACAGACAGTCCCGGAAATTTGCAGTAGTGATTTCGAAAGGGCGAGGATAGGATAAAACGGATCAATGAATAAAACCGTACTCATAATAATAGGAATAGTATGCATCATCATGCTCATAATCCTTATCGCGGCAGTAATTCCGCGGCTTAAGGCAGCGGTATCGAGAACACCGCTGTGGGCGTATATTCTGCTGGTCATACTGGTAATAAGTGTACTTGCATTCGTCGGAGTCAGGCTCTTCGGACCGAGAGGCGCAGATTCTCTGATGTCTGAAAGCATAGAGGGCGTGGAAGTCGGAGATGCGAAGCAGGATACCCCGCTTGATGAAAAGTCGGAGGAAAAAGGCACCCACTTCAATATGGCAAAAGCGCTTGAAAGCAATGCTGCAGGTGACGATACGATATATATAACAGTAAGCCGCGATACTATCAGCATCGGTGCAGCAGCATTTGAAAATGCAGATGATTATCGATCTGCACTCGACAGTATGCTGGCAGAAATGAACGGACAGAGAATCATCCTTCTGGATGACTACGCACTGGCATCCGTATATCACGAAGCGAAGGAAGCACTCGACAGCAGAGGATTAAAATACTCAGAAAAGGAATTAGACTAAACCGGAATCATATGAAGAAAATAGTGTCAGCAATTTTAATTATGACGATTTCATTTGCGGGGACAGCACCTGCATTTGCTTTTACGCTCAGACAACCGGTGCAGCTGAAAAATGCAGAGGAGCCGTTTATCGATCTTGCACAGCTCATAGGTGATTCGGATATAGGAAAAGGCGGAAATCAGGAGACATCTCTCTCCGGGAATACCGATCAGGAAACTCCCGATGAAGAGGGGACGGAAACTGCTGGAGGAAAAACTGAAACAAAGGCCATCCAGACTATAGAGCAGGTCGAGATGATCATCACAGTTCATGATACAGGAATAAAAATCAACGGAGCAAGTGTTCTCAGTCCCGAAGCATTGAAATCAAGCATAGAAGCGGGATATAAAGACGGAATGCGTATAAGGCTGATTGATGATTACGCGGAATACAATACATATTTACAGGTGCTTGCTATACTTGAGGAACTGAACCATAAACCGGTGGAGGAGCAGAAGCCATGAAAAGGACAGTGAAAATATTATCGGTTATGACACTGGTCGGAGTGGTCTGGTTCACTTCATTTGCAGGAATCAAAGAAACATTCGAGGATTTGCTCGGAGGTCCGAAGGTCACACTTGATGCGTCCAAGACACCGGTGACTGAAAGTAAAAAAACAGACGGAACAGTCGAATACACAGTCGGAAAGAAAAAGTTCAGTTCAGCACTTTCGACTAAAAAGAGTATTGCCGACGGAAAGATGAAATACTCAGTTCCGTCAGAGTATGAAAAGGTTGAAAGCCCTATCGAAAACATCGCGGGAAATCAGTATAAGCTGAACGAGATTCCGAATCAGTTCAGAACAAGTGCAGAAGATCTCTTTGTATATTACTTCAGTAATGATAAGTATCTTCTGAATCTCAACGACAGAAATCAAAGAGAAGCCATAGAGATGGCGATAGTGAAGAACATCCTCCCGGAGGCAAGGGTTGATGGATTTTTCGACAGAATACAGTTTCCGACGAAGACATTGACTACGAAATATAAAACAGCCGACGGAAAAACAGAAAAGAAAGAATTTGATTACTTTCCGACGACATTCAGAGATTCGGCAAGAAAGACGCACAATATCGAATTTGTATTCACCCGCAACGGCGATGATGGCATCGGATGTATACTCTATGTTTTCACCGAACCGGTACATAAAGAAGATGTCCTCTATATTATGAGAACTATTGAGTTTTAATAAGTATCGACATTCAGGATTGCTCTGCAGGAGAATTGCGCAGAACAATACCTGAACAGAGATACGGGAAAATACAACACAAAGGATCGGATAACATGAAAAGATCAGTAAAAGAAATCATTGTAAGACTCCTTATTATGACAGTCGGACTGTTCATAGCAAATTCGGGAATCTCCATGTTCATAGCATCAGAACTCGGCTCGGATCCGTTCAATGTATTCGTACAGGGACTTTTCCGTACGATACAGAAAACAGGAGTGATACCGGGTCTTACACACGGACAGGTATTCACAGTAGTATGCATGCTGCTTATAGTCATATTCCTGATCGTTGATCACAGATATGTGAAAATAGGAACGATACTCTGCATGCTGGTAGGAGGAACGATACTTGATTTCTGGAACCCCATACTGACACCGCTTATCAGTTCGACCGCTCCGATGCCGGCAAGACTTGTTGCTATAGTAATCGGATGTGTACTGACTGCAATCGGTATGAGTGTGGTAATAAAATCCGACGCAGGAACCGGACCGAACGACCTGGTTGCTGTTATTATCAGCGACAAGATACATAAGAAATTTTCCATCGTCAGGATCTGTGTGGATGTTACATTCGTAGTGGTTGGATTCATACTGGGCGGAACATTCGGAATCGGCACTATCGTAGCAGCATTCCTTATAGGACCGGTAGCAGGATTCTTCATGCCGAAGATAGAAATGGCGGTAAATTTAATCGTGGGCAAACTCATACCACAGTCACATGAGAAGATGATAAGACTTAAAAATAAAAACGGCATGGAGGTGGATATACTCACTTACGGTGCAACAGTGCAGTCGATCAGATTTGCCGACGGACGTGATGTAGTGCTTGGATATGATGACCTTGACAGCTATAAGAAAGGCGAATCATATTTCGGAGCAACCGTAGGACGTACGGCAGGACTTCTGTCAAAGGCAAGATTTGAGCTGAACGGAAAGACATATGAGCTGTATAAAAATTCAGGTGGGGACTGTCTGCATGGCGGCAAAGAGGGCTTCAACGCAAAAGTGTTTGACGTGATCAGTACTACAGATAATTCAGTTGAGCTGCACTATCTGAGTCCGGATATGGAGGAAGGATACCCCGGCAATCTGAATCTGACAGTGACATATAAGCTTGATGACGATAATGCGCTTTGGATCGGACATAAGGCAGTCAGCGACAAGGATACGATAATCAATATCACGAACCACAGCTATTTCAATCTCGACGGACAGGATAGCGATTCGATACTTGATCATTATCTCATGATAGATGCAGATAAATACTGTCCGACAGTATCCGATGGAACGGCAATCGGAAGAGTAGACAGTGTAGAGGGAACTCCGATGGATTTCAGAACTTCTGCTCAGATAGGTTCGCGAATCAATGATGATTTTGAACAGGTTCATGTATTCGGAGGTTATGACCACAGCTACGGACTTAATCCCGGAAGCTTCAAAGATGGTAAGCCGGTTAAGCCATGCATAGTAGTTGAAAATGCAGACCGGACACATCGCATGGAAGTATTTACAGATTATCCCGGAGTGCAGTTCTATGCAGGCAATTCACTTGGCGACGGAGATATAGGAAAGGGCGGAAAGAAGTTTACTTATCGTCAGGCGCTATGTCTTGAAACACAGTTTTATTCAGATGCTGCAGCAAACCCGGATTTCCCAAGCATAGTTCTCAAAGCCGGAGAGAGATATGAACACACAACAGTATATAGATTTAATAAGTAATATAACAGCCAACAGAGGAATGAGTATTCTGTACGGAATGAAGAGATAACTTTGATGAACTTACAAAGGCAATAATCGTTTTTAAATAATGGCGGACGGGAACATTTGACATAAGAAAAAAGCGCGATACGGGAGTCGAACCCGCCTCTCAACCTTGGGAAGGTCGCATACTACCGATGTACTAATCGCGCTTATGATTCATCAATTATAACATAGAATGCGCAATAAAACACTCTCATCTGTAAATTTTAGAATGAAATCAAAGGATATGGTGAGGTATTAGGATGAAAGACAGAAAACGGATTCGGAAGAATATTAAGATCTATGATCGAAAAAGAAGCAATCTTGAAAAAAGACTGGAAAAAGAATTCCTGGATCATGGCATAGCTACTATTCCCTGTAATGTAAGCGGAATGGATGACATTATTTCCGGCTACAGCGTTGAGGGATACGAAAGTCTGGACAGCGGGTTTGTTGAATACATAAATGATATAGTTGATCTGGTTCCGGCGGAGTACCCCATCGTTATTTCCATAGTGGGACATAACTTTACTGCAAAAGAACAGGAGATCATCCGAAATACTATCGAGGCGGATTTTGACTATGACCTGGGTTATGTCGAAAACGAAAATCATCATCATATGAAAATATTCTGGTGGATGTTGGTGGGACTGGTAATAACGGGAATCATACTTATGATACTCGACAGATGGGATACAATTCCCAAAGAACTGCTGTTTGTTTTTTTCTGGTTTTTTGCAGACACCTTTGTGGATTACCTTCTTCTTGGAGGAAGAGAGCTCAGAAAGCAGCGTATCAAGGTTGCAAGACTTGCATGTATCAAGGTGACTTTTTCAGAAAAGTACGACGAAGAGGATTACAGCGAAGATGAAGCAGAGGAAATATACGACAGCTTATACAGCAGGGTAGATGTTGAACTGCAGGATGAAAAAAAGGAGGATATCAATTTATGAAAGTGCTAATCAATGGAAAAATCTACACCGAAGATACCCGAAAACCGTGGGCTCAGGCAGTTGCCATCGAGGGAAAGAACTTTGCTGCTGTGGGTACGAATGAAGAAGTCATTCAGTATGCGAAGTTCAATGCCGGTGAGTATGAAACCGTAGACCTTGGAGGAAAGACCGTCCTGCCGGGACTTATTGACGGTCACAATCACCCTTCGCTTATTTCCAAGTCCTCGTGGGTTATCTATGGTCCGGACACGACAGATAAGGAAGAGCTGTTCGAGAATATACGAAAGGCAGCCAAAAAGCATCCCAAGGAAGAGATGCCTTATTTCGTTTATCATATGTACTACGCCGAGACCTTCGGCGATAAGGGGCCTCGTAAAGAAGATCTGGATGCACTGATTCCTGATCGTCCGGCGCGCGTCAATGATGACAGCGGACACGGTTGCCTGTATAACAGCATAGCACTGGAAATGCTCAAGGATGAAAACGGTGTGCCGCACTCCGTCACCCCGATTTCCGGCCAGACCTTCTTCAAGGATGAAAAGGGTGAGTATACAGGTGTTGCATTTCAAACCTTTCAGACCGGTGACGAGGGCGTATTCAATGCACTTGGATGGAAGCCGTCACTTACTATGACAGAGAAGAACTCTGCACATATTTTCAATGTCCTGCGCCATTACGGCGATATCGGAGTGATGGAAGCGGCGGTCAAAAATGAGGCTGATGTAGCCTGCGTTTCCCGGATGGACAAGGCAGGAGAACTGTATTTCTACTACGATATCACCGTGTTGCTTGACAGCTGCGATGACATAGAGGAGACAATCGCCACTGCACGCAGATGGCAAGAGAAGTATGAGACAGATCATGTCCGTATCCGCACTGTAAAATTCTTCGGCGACGGATCCATAGAAGCCGGTGATGTGCTAAGTCTGGTTCCTTTTGCCAACGATCCCGAGGGCAAAAACTGCGGAAGCTGCAACTTCACCTTTGAAGAAATGCGGGACACACTGGTTCGCCTGAACAAGGAACGTCTCGATTTTCATATGCATTGCATCTGTGACGGCACGCTGAGACGCATGCTGGACGCTGTAGAAGCAGCGCAGAATATCTGCGGTGATGACTGGTGTATCAAGGTGACACTGGCACATCTGGAATCCATGCATCCGGATGATGCAAAGCGCTTCAAGAAGCTGGGTGTATGTGCTGATCTGACTCCGCACTGGTTTGGTGAGATTCTTCCGGCAAAGGTAATGTACCTGGGAGAAGAACGCAATGCACAGTCTTATGACTTCACTCAGTTCCTGCAGGATGACATCTGTTACGGATTCTCTTCCGATCCGTCCACCCCGCCGGAGGATGTTCGTATGCCGCTGTTTCTTGGCATGGAGATAGCTATGACAGGCATCGAACCGGGAATCGGCTTTACGCTGCCGCTGGATCTGGAGAAATATCCCGATGGAAGACTGCCCGAAAGCGGAAAATTCACCCTTGAACAGTGTATCCACGCTGCCACATGGAATAATGCCGAGCGTATGCGCATTCTTGATAAAGTCGGTTCAATCGAAGTCGGCAAGCGAGCATGCCTTGTAGTGCTGGATAAAGATATCTTCACGATTCCGGTAAACGAGATTCACACTATCGATCCTGTATGCACATACTTCGACGGTCAGGAATGTCACTTCCCGGATCCGCTGAAGGAATAAAGAAAAAAACGAAAAAAACAACTCATAATTCACAATTAATCAGGAAGGAGAAAAAGACATGTTACAGACAGCAGATAAAGTATATAAGAATGCAAAGATATACTCTATTGCACTGGACGGAACAGAGACACACGCACAGGCACTTGCCATCAAAGACGGGAAGTTCGTATATGTAGGAGATGAGGCCGGCGCAGCAGAGTGGATTAGTGATGACACAGAAGTCATCGATTGCGGAGGAAACAGCATCCTTCCCGGATTTGGTGATGCTCATATGCATTTCTCTATTTCGGTTCGACGTTTCGGTGTCATAGACCTTAATGATCTGGTAACTGATTTTGATAACCAGAAACCGGACGAAATTATCAAAATCATCCAGGATAACGTGAAGGCATTTGCCGATTCTCATCCGGACGATGAAGTGCTGCATGGCAGCGGCTGGGAAAGAGGGTGGTTTGAGGGCGGACTCAGCGGAATCACACGCCTGCTGACCCGTCACGATATAGATGCTGTTGTTGCAGATCGACCGGTCACACTGGACAGCGCATGCGGACATCGCTGTTTGTTAAATACGAAGGCACTTGAACTGGCAGGTCTGATGGAAGGAACCTCCGATCCGCTGGGAGATATGATTCAACGTGAAGACGATGGAACACCAACGGGAATGATTCACGAAACGAGTGCTATTTTGAATGTATGCGGCAGAATACCGGGATATGAATATTCCGATAAGCAGTATCGCAAATCGATGCTCGATTCACAGAATTTCTTTGCTTCCCGCGGTTTTACCTATCTTTGCGATTGCCTGAGAAATGACGGTCCGTACCATGTACTGAAGAAGATGGCGGAAGACGGAGAACTCAAGGTTCGAGTTGACGGAGTGTTTAATTGCAAGGACGCCACATGGGAAGAAGATATAGAAAGAGCGATCTCGGAAAAGGGCGCGTTTGATGTGGATAATCTGTTCAAGGTAGATACAGTAAAATACTTCATGGATGAAAATGTTGCCATGATAGAACCTTATCCGGATGAATTCTGCGATGCATCAGGAATTCCGAGGGGAAGCGGAACAAAAGAAGGACTTTTGTGGGATATCGACCACTACAGAGCATCTATGGAGAAGGCAAAGAAAGCCGGATATAACATCCACGTGCATTCCTATGGAGACCTTGCCACACGCGAAACCATCGACAGCATGATCAACGCTCAGAAATATGATCCGGAGCATAAACTCCGTGATATCATTGCGCATATTTTCTTCATAGATAAGGATGACCCGCAGCGTATGGCAGAGGCAGGAATCATCGCAAGCATCCAGCCGCAGTGGGAAAGTGCGAATATCAAGGACTGCGGTCCGTTACAGTTAATGGTAGGAGAAGAGCGATTTGAGGGAATGTATCCGAACGGAAGTCTGGTGCGTGCCGGTGTTCGCTGCGCAAACGGTTCTGATTTTACAGTTACTATGACCAACGCGCTTGAGGGTATCACTGTCGCAATGACACGTAAATACCCGAAAAACCACAAGTATTACGATACCTACAAAGACGCTCCGGTGCTGAACCCATCGGAAGCAGTAACGCTGAAGGATGCGATTATGGCATGGACGATTAATGTAGCATATCAGTTTGGTCGTGAAGATATCACAGGCTCGATCGAAGTAGGCAAATCGGCAGAGCTGGTGGTTCTTAACGGCGATATCGAGAATACCCCCGCGGAGGATATCTGCCTGCTCGAGGTCAGGGAAACACTCTTTAAAGGTCAGACAACTTTCAAAGCATGATGACATTTTCAGATAATGGAGGAACAAAACATGAGTTCAGATAAAGTGATTTACGGAAACATCGTTACGATGAACGAACAGCAGCCCAGGGCCGATGCTATGGTAATCAAAGATGGGAAAATCGCGTTTGTCGGTACGAAGGATGGCGCAAAGGCATTTCTCGATAATGATACCGAGACGGTTGATTTCGGTTCTCAAACCGTTTATCCGGGAATGATCGACGTTCATAACCATATGGGTCTGCTCTCTTCTGTCATGTTAGGGGGACCCAATTTTACATATGGTGACAGCTATGAAAAAAACGTGCAGGAAATGACCGAATTTATCAAAGAAAATCCCGGCAGAGAGTTCTACAGGGCCTATGGTTATTCACCGGATCCTCTGAGAGGTGATCCTACCCATGATCTTCTGGATGCCATCGAAATCGACGGAAAGAAGTTTGACAAGCCGATTATCATTACGGAAATCAGCGGGCATGCCAGCTGGCTGAATCAGGCAGCGATGGAAAAATACGGCGTGAACAGAGATATGGTAAAGAAATACGGGGAAGATGTTGTTACCTGCGATGCAGATGGGAATCCCCTTGGATGCATCAAGGAAACACCTCACTATGCAGTTATATGCTCAATTCCGGTCGAGCTGGAGAAAGCCAAGGAAATGTTCGCGGAGATTCAGGAAGAGCATCTGGCACATGGTCTTACCATGATTGGCGACTGCGGTATCGAAGAAGGAGCGAATCCGATGGTTACTGCGATGGCCGAGCTTGCCCGTGAAGGCAGGTTCAAATTGAAGGTACGTGCGTATTACCAGATTTACGAAACCTGCGAGGATCCACTCGAAGAGGTTGACCGGGCTGTCGAATATGCAAATAAGTACAACTGCGACAGCTTTAAGATCGTCGGCATCAAAATATTCCTTGACGGTGTGAATGCCGGTTTGAGCGCATGGTCCCTTAAGCCATATGTAGGCTACAAATTCAAAGGCAAGCCCTATTCAGGCTACAAACGCTGGAATTATGACCGCATTGATGAGCTTGCTGCAATCATCCGCAAGGCAAATGAAAAAGGTCTTTCCGTAGAGCTTCACGCAATCGGATCAGGCGCTGCCAGATATGCGCTTGATGTGATTGAAAGGGCACAGGAAGGAATAGAGCATCCTGATTTCAGAAATGCCGTTTCACATCTTTACTGTGTAGATAAGGCTGATGTCCCACGTTTTGGAAAACTCAATGCAATTGCTGTTATAGCTCCACAGTGGTATGTATTTGTTCCTGCGGAACTTGAAGGAGAGAAGATGATCTACGGCGATCCGGAAAAGGATAAAGACCTGGAAGATCAGGGATACCTGGACATGGGTCCGATGCAGTCCTATATAAATACAGGCGCAACCTGTGCAATTCACGCGGACGGTTCACCGGATGATCTGCCGAGCAGGATGTTCTTTAATGCAGTCAACAAATACGACCCGATCATGGATTCGGAGATGAAGCCGCGTAATTTCAAAGAGCGTATATCCGCCTATGATGCAGTGAAATGCATGACGGTAAATGCTGCTTATGTTCTGAAAGAGGAAGATAATGTGGGCACGCTGGAAGTTGGCAAACAGGCAGACTTCGTCGTATATGATGTAGATTTTACCGATGAAACCGTGATGGCAGATCCGAAGGTTTGCGGTATTCCGGCAAAAGCCATGTACATAAACGGAGAAAAGATATATTGAGTTGTCAACGGAGACGGCTCTGTCAGATATTGATGTCAAAAGAGGAGGGAAAATGAAAAAACTTACAGCACTTGTACTGGCAGCGGCGATGTTCATTATGGCAACCGGATGCAGCACGCAGACGAAGTCTGAGACCGGTCAGCCGGAAAACAAAGAAACAGTGGCTGTTTCAGAAACATCTGCAGAACCGGTTCAGCCGACGGATCCTGAAACAGAAGTTACGGCTGAAGATATTGAAGAGACAATTGAAAATATTGCTGACAATGTGCTTACCGGAAAGATCGTAACGATGGATGGCAAGGACACAGTTGCAGAGGCTGTTGCCGTAAAGGACGGGAAGATCATATTCGTCGGAAGTTCTGAGGATGCCAAAAAATATATAGGACCATATACCATCGTAAGTGAATACGGAGATAATGTTATTTATCCAGGTTTTATAGACGGTCACAATCATATGGGTCTAGTGGCTACAATGCTGGTTGACGGTGCTGTGCTTTCCGCAGATTATCTGCTTCGTCAGGATGCTGAAGTGATGAAACAGTACATAGAAGAGCATCCGGGGAAAGAAATCTATAAAGGAATGGGATTCTGGCTCCATGATGACGATGAAGATAAACCTACCCATGAAGTACTTGATAAATATGCGTCCGATCAGGTTCCGATCATCATCGCAGGAGGCGGCGGACACGCGGCGCTTCTGAATCAGAAGGCAATCGAGCATTTCAATCTCAAGGATCTGATCAGTGTATACGGTACAGATGGAATCAAAGTAGATGAAAACGGTGAGCCTACAGGATATGTCGTTGAAACACCACGATTTGATTTGTTCCAGTTGATCCCTATCAGCAAGGAAGAACTGAAGGAATTTTTCCTTGTGCAGCAGAATAGTTGTATTAAACAGGGATTTACCTGTATTTGCGATGCAGGCATCGTCGAAACCGAAAAACTTCCGATGGTTAGTGCTTATAGAGAGCTTGCAGAGGAAGGTAAGCTGAAGATAAAAATCCGTGCACTTTGTGAGATCGCGGATGTCAGCAAAGATCCTTTAAAAGAGGTTGAACGAATTGCAGCGCTGGCAGAGGAATGTGATGATGAATATTTCAAAATCACAGGTTTTAAAATATTCCTTGATGGCGTTGTGGAAGCACTGACGACTTGGACACTGAATCCGTACACAGCACAGGCCGGAAAGGGTGACAATTATAACGGCAATATCAGATGGAATGAAAACAGAAAAGAAGAGCTTACCGAAATCATCAAAGCCGCAAACGAAAAAGGACTGCAGGTTCATATGCATGCGATAGGTGAAGGCGCCGCTGATTACGCGCTTGACTGCTATGAAGCGGCTTACAAGGCACTTCCCGACGTAGATGCGCGCAATGCGCTGGCACATCTGACCTATGTGACCGGAGACATGCCGAAACGCTTTGCAGATAATAAGGTAATTGCGGTTGTTAATCCTACATGGTCAACCTGGAAATTCGGAACAAAAGAAGACGAAATAAAGGTTTACGGTGAAACAGAAGCAAAGAATATGTATAAGATCAAATCCTTTGTTGATGCAGGTGTTGTGACAAGCTTCCATACCGACAGTTCCGGAACAGCCGCGGAGCAGATATTCTGTGCAGCGACAAGAAGGGAAAACAAGGCAGCCCACATCTCTATGGATTACAAGTTTTATTCAGAAGAAGCTAAAAAGGCCTTTCCGGATGAGATAAGAGGCAAAGAAGAATGCATTGACGGTGTTACAAGCCTCAAATGTCTGACAAACAATCCTGCTTTTCTGCTGAAAGAAGAAAACAACCTCGGCAGCATAGAAGTCGGAAAAGCGGCAGATTTCAGTATTTATGACAGGGACTTTACGGATAAAGCAGTTGTAGAGGATCCTTCCTGCATAGATGCAACACTGGTTTCAGTTATCAGCAACGGAAGAATGATATTCCCTGCAAACCTGTTCTAACTGTATTTTGAAAAATGTGAATCCAGGTTTATTTCTTGTAAAGGTTGTGTTTGACAAAAGTATACAGTGCATTTTATAATATATCAGTAATCATTATCATTATTGATATTGTCAGAGGAGCTTATGGGAGCTATAAAGTACAGCCGGCAGAGAGAAGCGTTGCTGAAGGAACTAAGATCAAGAGAAGATCATCCTACAGCGGATACTCTATATCAGAAGCTGCGAGAGGATCATCCGAAAATCAGTCTTGGCACAGTGTATCGCAATCTTGCTTTGCTCTGCGAGATGGGAGAAGTCAAGAAAATACCCTGCGGTGACGGACGCGAAAGATATGACGGATTCGTAGATCCGCATGATCATTTCGTGTGTTCGGTGTGCGGGAGGGTTATCGATCTCGATGCATCAGGAATGCAGACTGAAACAAAAGTAAACAACAAAGAAATAGGATGTGTGAATAATTATTCACTCATTTACTATGGTCTTTGCAAAGAATGTTTAAAAAAACAAAAAAACGGAGGAAATTAAAATGGCAAAGTGGAGATGTTCAGTTTGTGGTTATATTCATGAAGGAGATGAAGCACCTGAGAAGTGTCCGCAGTGCGGAGTTCCGGCAGAGAAGTTTGCAAAGGTTGAAGAACAGCCTGCAGCAGAGTGGGCAGCAGAGCATGTGATCGGAGTCGGCAAGGATGTAGATCCGAGAGTTATCGAAGGACTCAAGGCTAACTTCAGCGGAGAGTGCACAGAAGTTGGTATGTATCTTGCAATGGCAAGAGCAGCTCACAGAGAAGGCTATCCTGAGATCGGCCTTTACTGGGAGAAAGCAGCATGGGAAGAGGCTGAGCACGCAGCTAAGTTCTGCGAGATGCTTGGAGAACTTGTTAGCCCTTCAACAGCTGAGAACCTTAAGGTTCGTGTAGACGCAGAGAACGGCGCAACAGCAGGAAAGACAGAACTTGCTAAACTCGCTAAAGAACTCGGATATGATGCAATCCATGATACAGTTCATGAAATGGCTCGCGACGAGGCAAGACACGGCAAGGCATTCAAGGGGTTACTTGACAGATATTTTTAATTAAAGAAGCACACGCAACTACCGAAGGTAGTTAAGGAATAAAGACTGCGCGTACGCATGCTTGCATGTGGTACGCGCAGTCTCTATGACTGAGAGAACTGCGTAGCAGTTCAGCGTGTGCGTAATTAAAACCATCCCGTCACTCGCCTGTAGTCGCCGGTCGTCTTTTGCCAACCGCCTCCATGAGCAAGAAGCGCCGAAGGCGCGGATTGCGAATGGCTATGCGGAAGCCGAATGGCCTCCGCATTTTTCTCCCCTTACCTTTCTATTGGGGTTCCGTATTCTCTTTTCATTGCATCTATGGAAACAACCCATTGTTTACCATATTTGCAGATATCAATACCATTTATCAATTTCCCATATCCTATCGCTTTTCTTAATGTGGACTCATTTAAACCCCATAATTGGGTTGCATCGGAAAAAGCAATTAAATTATCAAATGGAGTTTTTACAGTCGTGCCGTTATCGTACAACTCATCGCAAGATAAATCTATTTCGTCATCCCATATTATTCCATATCCGCCCGGTCCGACATGAACATTATTAAATAACTGATTGTCTTTCAGCTTATTAAAAATTTTAAATCTTTTAAATAACGGTTTGACATCATATTTTTTGGTAACACCTTCAGAAAACTGCACGCTCAGTTTGTAGTCATTTAAGGCTGTTACATTTTTAATTTTATGAAACATATTATTTGTCCTCTTCATCCAATGGTGTTATTTTCTTAAATTCCTGAGTGTCCCACATATGCTGTAATTCGTCTTTGTGAAGGTCTGCCCACTGTTGAACAAGTTTTAATGCATTGTTTGGAAGTTTACCTTCAATGACATCTCCTGTTTTTATACTGATTACGGCATTATACCCACCATAATAAGCATGTATGTGGGAAGGATTATGTTCGTTTGTTAAAAAGTACATGTAAATTGTAATTCCATAGAAAGTTGAAATTGATGGCATCGGATTCTCCCTCCTTTTCTTAAATCATATCACTATATCGTGATGTTGTAAAGGAGGGGTGCTTAAAATTTTCGTCACTCACTTTATGCCGTTGGTCGGGCTTTGCCGGCTGCTGCCATGAGCAGGAATCGCCGTAAGCAAAGTTTAAGTTGTATACTCCTCTTGTTCATACTAAAATATCTACAATAGGTGGAACGGTCTTGATAATCTGATTGTCACATATAATCCTGATCATGCTCCTGCTTGGGTACAGCTTGGAAGATTGCATAATCGGCAAATAGACAAATTTACGAGCAGGCAAGAAAATAAAAATCAAGCTAAAGCAATTGCAGATGAAGCCCTTAAGATTTTTCAAAAAGAATTGAAAAATATGAGGATCAGGTAAACACAAGAGCGCGGCCATTAAAGGCTGCGCTCTCCTAACATCATTGACAATAGGGCTCTCATTCTGAATATTAACCTAATTCCACCCGGAATCTACTTTTGGTTCTGCCACTATCATTGTTTTCTCAGTATCTTCAGGATAATAGTAAACTGTAGAATTATTACCTGTAAGCAGTTGATTCATATCTGCCGAAAATTCATTCATGCGGAGATCTTGATTAAAGAAATGGAATCCCCATATTTTGTAGTTGTTATCATCCACATATACTTTCGTCGGAATGGCCTTGATTTCCAATTCAAGAAGGAATTCTTCCTTCCAATTGTCATTTTTAACAAGATGCGTTCCTTTTGGTTCTATGAACACTTGCAGTTGTTCATAACCTTCGCTTTTGGGCGCGTGTAAAAACAGAAGGAAGTCAGGTTCAAACCGTTCACCGCCGTTAAATGAATAAATATGAAGCTGTCGTTCATTTCTGAGCAAATATACTTTATCATACTTTTCTTTTAGCTGTGGTACATAAGATTTGAAATATGCAATGAAAGCTTTTTCCTCGCTTGTTCCAAAATTATCTTCAAAGGCAAACCATTGCTCTTTTGACAAGTCGATTCTTAGTGCAAGAGGAACCTCGCTATCATTTTGAGAATACCCAATTCCTCCATCATGAAGAACAGTATAATTACACTTCTTATTCTTGAATATGTCATGAATTCTTTTAGCACGAAATTCTTTTGTACCTTCATATGTTTCCTCTATGGCGGAAATGTTTTCTGAAACTTTTCCTATTACATTTACGCATGCATCAAATAAATATTTCAGAGGAGGCGTTTCGTATGGAGATACAATTTCAATTGCGATTCCACCCAAGTAGTTTTTATCCTCAACAAATTCTCTTGTGGATTTTAAATTTGGGTAATAGCTACGAAGAATATTAAATTTAAGTACATTAAATTTGCAGATTGCTTTATGAACAATGGCATAATTTATTTTGGCAATATCTCTAATGGTTGTTCGGTAAGTATTCATTGCCATAACCCGTTCAGTTAATTCTGGAGCTCCGAAAAGGATATCTTCTCCGGAACTTCCACTTGCAAATCGGACACTATAAATGTGTTCTCGGACAGATGGTAGCAGTCCGAAAATGTCTTTTCTATCTTTAACTATTCGATCATTTGTAAACACCCATCCTTCGCGATAGAGTATATCTGACTTGAACTCATCTTTTAAAACATATTCACGTACAATAACTTTATCCAAATCGACACCGATTTCACGAAGGGCATTATTCAATTCACCTATATAGCGGCTATCATTCTGACAATGATAATAAAGTTCTTCACAGATACGAAGCGGATTGTCTATATCCGTATCGTATTTACGTTTGTAACGTTCTTGCTCTGCATCCACTTGGAATGGGCAATACCGTGCACCACGTCCGATAAGTTGCGCTTCGGATACAGTTGCCGGAGATATTTTTTTACCACCGGACTGACGTGTTTCATACAAACGAACGATATCGAACAGATTTAGAACGTCCCATCCTTCATCGAGTTTCTTGACCTCAAAAACAGCACGGTACGGATTGCTTGCATCTTCAAGCGAATTAAGCGCAAGTTGTTTTGCTTCCGCTTCTTTATCGTCATTTGCGGAAATGCAATGTTCGGCAGAAAAGTCTTCTTTCAGTTCTTGCGCGAGTTGATCGAACGATATTTCGTTTTTCGTAAAGTATCCGTATGCTTCCTGCAAAGTGGCATTGTCAGTCAGTTCTGAAATTCGCTGCAATTCATTCCCGGAAAGTGTTGCAATTGTTTCAATAAATGACTGCATGAAAGCTGCGCTATTTGCGATTTTATCCGATTTGAAAAGAACGACAGGCTTTATCGACAAACGGTTGTCCTGAAAAACTTTCAGGCGGTACTGGCTGAGCATGATGGCCTGTATTGCTCTTTCCATAATAGAAACATCAGTGCGGAGCGTCTTGATTTCTTTTGAAAATCCGTCTAATCTGAATTTAGAAAGCGGATAATCGTAAACAATTTTGCTTTCATATTCAGCTTTTATCTGCGGATTGTTCAGGTCGCACGTTGCCGTAAATTCAAGAAGTATGTTATCTTTGTTGGTTTCAAAAATGCGGCGTACCGTCTGCTCCCAACTGTGATAGCTTGCCTGCTCGTTTTTATTTTTTTCAAGCGTTTTAGTGTCAACGTTCAGATGATGTGCTTCATCGGAAATAAGAACGACTTTTTTGTCAGAGAAGTCTTCAAAGGAAATCGAATTTTCTTTTGTTAACCACACATCTGAATGAAGCCCTTGTGTTGTTGTGAAGCAGATATTGATAGCGTTTTCATCCGTGTACTGAAAGTTGTTTACTTCCTTTACCGATATTCTTTCGCCGTCAATACGTATTTCGTCCGCGAAAAGATATTTGCTTGAAAGCGGATTCAGAAAGTTGTCTTTCGTTTTATTCACGATATTCGACAAGTTTACAAAGAACAGAAAATTACGATATCCCTTTTTATAGAGATAGAGCATAAGCCCTGCCATAATCATAGTTTTACCGGAGCCAGTTGCCATGTGAAAAAGAGTTTGTGTCGGTTTACGGCACATCCGATCATTTTCAAAATAGGTTATGAAATTTTCAAACGCTGCTGTCTGATACGGACGAAGTATAAAATCCGGATTGACATTCTCTTGAATGTATGTCGGAACTTCTTTTACTGTGCCGTATTCTCGCAACGTGTCAAGTTTTTCGTATAGAAACGGCATCGTTAATCCTCCCCGTAAAAACTCTTTGTAAATGTCTTGTCGACGTCTGAAACGGCAAATGTTTCATCGTCGATATCACAATAATTGATATAAAGCTGATTCAGATCAAGCAGCTCCATAAGCAACTTTTTCTTGTCGTCGAGCGATAGATCTTTGAAATCAGCTGCTTTCATATCAATATTTTTTGGATTTACATTGCTGCTGATAAAACCTGTTTCCTGCATTTCTGCCCATATCTGAACGAGAGTATCTTCATCAGTTGCTGTCTGTATTCTGTCAGCATATTTTTGATTCAGCTTTGCAAGCTCGCAGTATACGAAAGAACCGCCGCCATGCCAATTTACATCTGCAGAAACACCACCTTTTTCTCCTGCGATTACATTTTTCAAACGCTCAACAGCCAGTCGTTCGATGTAATCCATTTGGTCAATTCCGATATAGCGGCGATTCATTTTGTGAGCAACAGCGCAAGTTGTTCCCGAACCTAAGAAGAAGTCCATAATTAAATCTCCCTCTTCTGTCGCAACTTCAAGGATAGTTTTTAGTAGATTTTCCGGTTTTGCATAGTCGAACTCATCTCTACCGAACATTTCATCTATTTGAGCATTTCCATCCATATTCTTACAATCATATAACAAAGCTTTCAGGAAATCTTGAATTTGAAAATCAGAGATGACTGCACTCAATTTTCCAGCTTTATCGTCGTCATCCTTAAATTTTCTTGTATAAGGCTTACTGATATTTAGAAAATCATAATCGTCGGGAAAAACAATTGCTCCAGCATTATAATAATCATCAAATGTGTCAGCTGTTACAGCCCATGTTCTTTTTTCGCTTGCCGGATATTCTTTTCCGGTTTTGGGGTCAACCATCGTAAAAAATGAATTAGGACGCTTACTGGCAGGCTGTTGTGATGTCAAATCTGCAATTCTCCAAGGGCGACCGGGATAGTCGTCTGTTTCATAATACGTTCGTTCTACATGACGCCCCACAACATTTTCATCATCAGGTACGTTTGTATACACAAGAATCCAATCAAAATCCTGAGAAAGATTAAATGGAACATCTGATTTTCCGTTTCTTGTTCTACGGGGAATTGTTCCGATAAAGTGGTCAGTACCAAAAATCTCATCTGCCATTACTTTAAGATAGTGCATACCATCTTCACTAATGCTAATCCATATTGTTCCACCCACCTTAAGCAGTTGCTTTGCAACACGGAGACGGTCTTTCATAAATACCAACCAACTGGAAAGGTGAAAATTAGAATTATATTTAAATGTGTCGGTTGCTTTACTTTCGCGAAAGAAATAAGGTGGGTCGATGTATATACATTTCACGGCACCTTTGTACTTTACCATCAAAGAGTGAAGTGCTAAAAGATTGTTTCCTTTAACAATGATATTCTCCGTATCTGAAATGTTTGAAACCGCTTCTTCTCCATCAGTAGAGAAACGTCTTGCGTTTGTTAGTAGTTTGGGTGCGAAAAGCCTATCTACTTCATCAGGTGCCAATGTTTTATTGTAAAATATTTCGTTGCGCCTTTGATCATCTTTTGTCTGCCCACCTTCAAGAACACAATCCTTGTACGGAAAAACAAGCTCGACATCGTTTGATGTAGCTATAAAATCGTCGTTGCCGTTTGTAAGACCGATTTTATTTTTATAGCGTGTATAAGAATCGGGCAGAAATTCACGATTATTGATTACCCAACCAAAACCGACTTTATCAAAAACGGAAATACCATTAACGTCAGTAAAAAAGCGAATTTTCGTGTTTGCGTTTTCAAAGAGCATTTTAATTAGCTTTGCGTCCATTTTCATGGCAGCTTCATAAACAGCGTTACGAAGTAATTCTCCTTCTTCAGTAAAGAATCTGCTGTCCTGTTTTAGTACTTCAATGACGTTATCATAAAAATTACTCATGATTATTCCTCCTTAGAATAGAAAAGCCATTCTCGTTCTATTTTTGTATAATCAAATTTGTTTTCATCGCAAAAAGCTTTAATTGCTTTCATTGCCTTAATATTTGGTTTGGCTTTATTTAATTCCCAACGATTTACTGTTGATACGGCCACCTGAAGCTTCTCTGCAAAATCCTGCTGAGAGTAGAAAGCTTTCTGCCGCGCAATACGAATTGATTCTCCTAAGCTCATTAAGCATCCTCCAATCATCTTATCCCACCATTTTAGCGTTTAATTAGTGTTTTATCAATTGATTTTTATTTCAAAGCTTTTCTATTCTCTTAAGTTGTAATTAAAACAATCTCGTCACTCGCCTGTAGTCGCCGGTCGTCTTTTGCCGACCGCCTCCATGAGCAAGAAGCGCCTACGGCGCGGATTGCGAATGGCTTTGGATTTGTAAATAAAGCTTAAGTTGTGCATGCTATTCATTCGTGCTAAAATGTCAACAAATGGAGGAAAACCTATGCAGATTAACATAAGCTGGGATAAAGAAGCATGTGTATGGATTGCTGAGTG
>JAZLHO010000029.1:0-38021 GCA_045616865.1 Lachnospiraceae bacterium
ATCCCCGGCGGTGTACGTGCCGCAGTTGAGCTCCTTGGAGAAAAACGAGGCCGCAACCTCAATAAGAGCGGCATGATGTGGAGAAACGGGACACTGGTTACTTTCTCCAGCGACAATATCGCATTTGGCGATTTCGGTGCATGGAGTCCGTTCCTCGGCATGGAGGTCGGTATCCTTCGTAAAGATGTCAGTATGTCACCTGTTCCCGGCGATTATTCTGTCACAGAATTCTATCCGCCTGAGAGCGAGTGCATGACTATCGAGCAAATGCTGCTGGGCTACACTATCAACGGAGCAAAACAGCTTCATCTGGAGAAGACTAAAGGATCCATTGAGGTCGGTAAGGATGCAGATTACCTTGTTTTGAAAGAAAATCTGTTAGAAATTCCTGCTGAAGGGATGAGAACTATCATTCCCGAAGAAGTGTTCTATAAAGGCGTCAAAATGAATTGATTATTAGTGAATGATAGATAGTAGGAGAAAATAATGGATAGAAGAATACTTATTAACGGTAAAATATACACAGAAGACAAGAGAAATCCGTGGGCCGAGGCAGTTGCAATAGACGGCAGGCATTTTGTGCATGTCGGCAGCACCAAAGAAGTGCGCGCTTATGCCCTGTTCCATTGGGGCGAGGACTTTGAAACCGTGGATCTCTGCGGAAAGACGGTTCTTCCCAGTCTGCTAGAGGGTCATACTCACCCGGCCATGATGTCGAAAACCGCTTGGGTCCTTCACGGCGCTGAGACTGAAAATGAAGATGAAATGTATGAAGATATCAAAAAATTCGCGGAGCTTTATCCGAAGGAGAAATGCCCGTATTTTGTCTATACACGCTATCTGAACGAATGGTACGGCCTTGAGGGTCCGAACAACAAACGGCTGAACGAGATTTTCCCGGACCGTCCTGCCCGCATCGAGGACAACAGCGGCCATGGCTGTCTGTATAACGATGTGGCTCTGGAAATGCTTAAGGACGAAAACGGCATTCCGCAGAACGGCAGTCCGATAGCCAAACCATGCTTCGTTAAGGATGCTGACGGGAATTATACCGGCTGGGCACAGCAGGCGATGCTTCCGTATGATAAAGGAATCTATGAAAAATCCGGATTTGCTTATCCGGATGGAATGTCCGATGAGCTGGCAGGACCCTTCTTTGATACTTTCCGTCATTATGGTGTCTCAGTCTGCATGGATGGTGCAACTGACACGGAGGGCGACCTGAAATATCTTTATGAAAAGGACCTGAAGGGAGAGCTGAACATGCACTATGAAGCCACCTGTGTCCTTCCCGAGATGACCGACGAGGCTATTGAGAAGACGATAGCCACTATCCGTGATCGGCAGAAAAAATATACCACAGACCACATACGAAGCAATATCGTCAAATATTTCATGGATGGATCCATAGAATTCGGCGATGTACTGTCAGTAGACCCGTTCAGCGATGATCCGGAAGGTAAAAATCACGGTATCGGCAATCACTGCACTGTAGAACAAATGACAAATCTGATGGTACGCCTCAACAAGGAACGGCTTGATCTCCATATTCACTGCGTTTGTGACGGAGGACTGCGCGTGATCTGCGATGCCTGCGAAGCGGCACAGAAAATCTGCGGCGATGACTGGTGCATCTTTGTTACACCGGCACACTGCGAAATCATTCATCCTGATGAGATCCATCGCATTCATGAACTTGGAATGTTCATGGATACCACACCGATCTGGAGTGGAATGGGGTCCGCATCACATATGACGAAGCTGGGTTTAGATCGGTGGAGAAGACTGCATGACTATACACAGATCATTGCGGACGGCGAACATGTCGGTTTCTCCAGCGATGTCATCGAGGCGTCCGAAATGCGCCTCCTGAATCCCTTTACAGGGATATCGGTCGGGATGACACGGAATTTTCCGGGCGATACGGACGAAGTTGATCATGACCGTTATTACGAGGACGGGGGGCGTCCGCCGAAGAGCGGCCGTCTCACACTTGAACAGATGATTCATGGCTATACCGTGACTAATTCCATCCGTATGCGTCTGAACCATCGCCTCGGCTCCATTGAGGTCGGAAAGGACGCAAACATAGTCGTCCTTCGGGATGATATTTTCACTATGAAGCCGGAAGACATCTGGAATATCGATATAGAATGTGTCTATTTTGAAGGCAAACGCCAGCTTGGCGGCATAACTGATGATGGTTATAAGGTTGGTTCGGATGGAGCGTGGATCGAAGGCTGAATAGTACCTGTTGTCAAGGGAACAGCATGTTCTCCATATACAGATTATTGAACATAGAGTTTCCTCCCAGGTTCACATGAGAAGAGGTCGATGCTATCTTTCTGATGGCGTCGATTTTTTCCATATCACCCAAAAGCTGGCATGCACCCGTGAGAGCTGCATTGCCGAGCACGGTGATTTTGTTTCTGAAATCTGCAGGTATGAGGCCAATCCTTACGGCACTGTCTATATCAAGATGTGATCCGAATCCTCCGGCGATATACACATGCTTAACATCATCACTACAGGTATCTGTCATCTTGAGAACAGTTGCGATGCCTGCAGCTATCGCTGACTTGGCGAGCTGTACCTGACTGATATCGTGTGCATCGATATACACATCTTCAGCAAGCTCTATGTCATCGTCCATACCTCCCGTCTCTTCTATGAGACCAAGCTCAAGCGCGCACGCGATTGCATCGATGAGACCCGATCCACATATTCCGGCAACGTCTTTATCATCGATCGTATGTATCTGCAGTCTGCCGTCAGATACTGATACAGCATCTATAGCACCGCTTATACTAGGGCATCCGCAGGAGATTCCTGCACCTTCAAATGCCGGCCCGGCTGCCGTTGAGCTGACATACAGCTTTCCTTCCTTCCACATGGCGATCTCACCATTGGTTCCTATATCACACAGCATAGAAACATCATCAGATTCGCACATGCCGCTTGCCAGAACGGCAGTAGCGATATCCGCACCCACGAATGCGTGCATGCAGGGCGGAATATATGCGATGGTCGGACCGAAATTTATCTTTGCATCAAAAAGACAGTCGGCTTCAAACGGTGCACGTGAAAGAGACTTCGGATCCATACCCGCGAGCAGATACAGCATAGTAGTGTTGCCTGTTATGACCATAGCATCGGGGGCGATTTCATTTTCATCAAAACAGTCCTCGATGGCACCGCATATCTGCTCCTGCATAAACCGGGATTTTCCGGCCATTGCCGCTTCTATTCTTCCGACTACATCAGCAGCGACGCTGGTCTGAGGATTGATGAATCCTGATTCGTTTATGAGCTCGCCGTTTATAAGATCGTATGTGCGCATGGCGACAGTCGTGGTTCCGATATCTATCGCAGTTCCGTACTGTCCGGGCATGGGGTCGTCAAATGTTACCGTGCCGCTGCCTGATAATTCTATCTGTTTCATATCATCTTCATCGGGAAGCTCTACAGTTATATTTTCTCCGTCGGTGAGTCTGTACTGACATGAAAGCTCCGAAGAACCATCTACGATGACTCTACATTTTGCGCACACTCCCCGGCCTCCGCATGGGTGCGGAACGGAATAACCTGCTCCCTCGAGAACTTCCGAGAGGAGCGGGTTACCGATAAAATTCACATCACGTGATATTTTATTTTTGATTACAGTTACTGTAGACATTTTTTGATCTCCGCGATATAGCTTGGGTCTGAACCGCAGCAACCTCCGATATAGCTTACGATGTCAAATGAAGGCTTGAGAAGCCGGGCGAATTCCTCCGGTCCGATAGGTGCTGTGGATGTTCCGTCAGAATTGAGGACCGGCTTTCCGGCATTGGGCTTGAATAAAAGCGGAATGTCTGTCTTTTCAGAGAACTCTCTGATGATCGGAAGCGCCTGCTCAGGTCCGAGCGAGCAGTTCATACCGATGGCATCGACACCGATAGGAGCGAGTCCGTCGATGACATCCTGAACTGAATTGCCCATCATAGTACGTCCGGCATTTTCAAAGGTCATGGAGCAGAATACCGGAATGTCGTATTTCTTTGCTACGCCTGCAGCTATCTTCATCATCTCGATATCCATGAAGGTCTCGAGTACGACGAGGTCTGCACCTGCCTTGACACCCGGCTTTATCACTTCATCGAAGATCTCTGCGCATTCATTCTCCTCCAGATCTCCGTAGGGCTCAAGGAGCACTGACAGAGGTCCGAACGGGAGGCTGATCTTTGCATCGGTTCCGGCAAGTGCAGCTTTTGCGATTTTTACCGATTCTGTGATTACATCTGCAGGGGCATAGTTTGATGATCTCTTGATAGCGGGACCATTGGCTCCGAAGGTGTTGGACTGGATGATCTGAGAGCCTGCCGTGAGATATTCCTTTGTGAGTTTTTCAACAAGCTCCGGATGCTCGATGCTGTATTTCCATACGGGTTCGTTTTTGATGCCTGCCTCATCTGCATAGTGCCACAGACTGGTTCCTGCAGCTCCGTCGAGCAGTGTGATCTGTCTTTCCATTTGGACCTCCTTGAATCGTGTTTAATAGTCATTGTGATACTTTATGCTATAATAATAACACATATCACTTTTCATTTGGAAAGAATATATGCTCTTACACATGACAGGAAACAAAATAAAGAAAGTTAAGCACATATATAGTATAATGTCATCATGATGAAAAACACTTCAACAAAAAAACTTGTATATGCGGCTATGCTGCTTGCGATAGCGATATTGCTTCCGTCGATCACCGGTAATATCCCGAAGGTGGGGAATGCTCTTTGCCCGATGCATATCCCGGTTCTTCTGTGCGGCTTTATCTGCGGATGGCTGTGGGGACTGGCAGTTGGTTTTATCGCACCGCTGCTTCGCTCGGTGCTTTTTGGTGTGCCGCCTATCATCCCCAAGGGACTGTCTATGGCGATGGAGCTGGCGACTTATGGTATAGTTGCGGGGATTATGTTTAAGAGATTACCGCAGCGGGTCGGAAACATTTACCTGACACTTATCACAGCGATGCTGTGCGGAAGAGTGGTATGGGGTCTCATGCGTGCGATCCTTGCAAATGTGACAGGAGAGCCATTTACTCTGCCGATGTTTGTGGCAGGAGGCTTTACGACCGCCATACCGGGGATCATACTTCAGATTATTACGATCCCGCTGATCATCATAGCTTTGCAGAAAAACAAAATCATACCAATCAAATAGACCGGATTATGTAAGAACTGTCAGGTAAATCCGGATAAGAAATAAAAATAATAACGGAAACACAGGAGGAATCAATATGGCAAATCCAGTAGTAACGATCACGATGGAGTCAGGAGATATGATCAGGGTTGAGCTTTATCCTGACACGGCACCGAATACAGTCAACAATTTTATCAGTCTGGTTAAGCAGGGGTTTTATGACGGAACGATATTTCACCGTGTTATCCCGGGATTTATGATTCAGGGCGGCGACCCGGAGGGAACAGGAATGGGCGGACCGGCGTACTCGATCAGGGGCGAGTTTTCACAGAACGGATTTGAAAATATACTCAGCCATAAGCGCGGAGTTATCTCTATGGCGCGTGCTATGAACCCGGATTCGGCAGGAAGTCAGTTTTTTATCATGCATGCGGACGGCGATTTTCTTGACGGACAGTATGCAGCATTCGGAGCAGTTACGGAAGGACTTGAGACAGTCGATAAGATCGCAGCCGGACCAACAGACCGTGCGGATCGTCCGTATGAGGATCAGGTGATGAAATCTGTGACAGTTGATACCTTCGGAACAGATTATCCGGAGCCGGAAAAATGCTGATTCGGGCTTATGCAAAAGTAAATATAGGACTCGATATAGTTGGTATCCGCGAAGACGGATACCATCTTCTTGATATGGTCATGCAGACCGTGGAGCTTTATGATGAACTGACCGTGACTGCGAGAGATGACGGAAGGGTGGTGCTCAGCTGCGATGCCTCCGGGGTTCCGACTGACGGAAGTAATCTGGCAGTAAAGGCGGTACGAGCGCTTATTCCGGAAGGCGACCCGCGTGGTGTAGACATACTTCTTAAAAAGAATATTCCTTTTCAGGCGGGACTGGGAGGAGGAAGCTCAGATGCAGCCGCAGTGCTTGTTGCAGTAAATGATATCTTCGGTCTGGGAAAATCGCACAGTGAGCTGGAAAGCATCGGGGCAGCACTTGGAGCAGATGTGCCGTTTTTCATAAGAGGAGGATGTCAGAGATGCAGAGGGATTGGTGAAATACTAAGTCCGGCACACGACGATCACGGAGACTGGCTGATGATAGTAAAGCCGGATGCCGGTGCATCGACCAGAGAAGTGTATGCGGCATATGACAGACTTAAGAAAAAGCCGGATATGCCCAATGTTCTGGAGGCGGTTACAGCCCGGATGGTGCCTGAAGTCACCGAAATCAGGAAAATGCTGATTTCCTGCGGGGCGGAATATGCCTCGATGACCGGAAGCGGTACTGCAGTTTATGGCATTTTCAGAGAGAAACCGTCGGATTTGTTGATTTCTACTATAAAAAAGCAATACAACAATGTTTTTGTTGTGAAAAAAACAAAAAATAAATAATAATTTTTGTTGGACTAAAGCAGTTTAGCATGATAAAATAACCTCGTATCACATATTCGTGTTATAAAATACAAGAAAATTGATAAGGGGTTATTATTATGGCTGGAAAGAAAACTTTTGGACAGCGTCTGAAAGAAGTAGGACCTGGTGCAGTTGTAGCGGCAGCATTTATCGGACCCGGTACAGTTACATCATGCTTCACTTCAGGTGCAAGCTATGGAACTACGCTTTTATGGGCAATTCTTTTTTCAACTATTTCAGTTATTATTATGCAGACGATGGCAGCTCGTCTTGGTATTGCAACAGGAATGGGACTTTCCGAAGCACTGCGAAAGAAATATGACGGCAGGAAGGGTGTGCTGATTTTCCTGGCAATTCTTGTTATCGCAGCAGTATTCATCGGAAATGTTGCATATGAGACAGGTAATGTTTCAGGTGCAGTGCTTGGCGCAAGAGCCATATCACCAGCATTTGACGCAGATATCTGGAAAATTATCTTCGCAGTTATCATTGCAGGCATTTCCTTCTATCTTCTTTGGAGCGGAAACAACAAGAAGATCGAGAAGTTCCTTACAGCTCTGGTAGTTATCATGGGCGTTTTGTTCCTCATATGCGCTATTATCTCAAAGCCGGACTGGGGTGCAGTTTTCAAAGGTCTTTTCGTTCCTTCAGTTCCGAAAAATGAAGATGGTACTACTATCAATCGTGCATGGATGACAGTTGCAGCGCTTATGGGAACAACAGTTGTTCCGTACAACATTTATCTCCATGCGTCATCAGCAGCCAAGAAGTGGAATAATCCTGAAGAGGATATTCCGACTTCAAATCTTGATTCGATCCTTGCTATCGGACTTGGCGGAGTGATCTCTCTTGCAATTATTATCTGTGCATCAGCGGTAAGGGCCAGCGGAGCTGATACTTCTGTTATCAAGGACGGACGTGATATGGCAAGATCACTTGAGCCTCTTTGCGGAAGCTTCTCAACCGTAATCTTCGGTATCGGACTTTTTGCAGCAGGCTTCTCATCAGCGATTACAGCACCTCTTTCAGCAGCATATGCTTCAGCAGGCATCCTCGGATGGGGCTCAGACCTTAAAAAGGCACGTTTCAAAGCTATATGGATTATCGTTCTTGCGTTTGGTTTCATCGCAACACTTACACTTGGTGCATCACCGACCGAGATCATACTTTTCGCGCAGGCGGCTAATGCTTTCCTGCTTCCGATTACAGGTATTCTCCTTCTTATCGCATGCAACGACGAGAAGCTTCTCGGAAAGCACAAGAACGGCATAGTAATTAACATACTTGCAATAATCGTTATCGGAGTATTCCTCTTCATTGCAGCACGTAACGGAACTGCATTTGTAGAATCAGCAAGCAAGCTCATTAACGGTTAATTTCAGAGAAAAAGAACATACGGTGACAGTGTGGACGGTTCGGTTTGTCACCCGAACCGTCCTTACTGTCATCTTTGGAGGGAAGAATAATGTACAAAGTTGACTTAAACGCGGATATAGGAGAGAGCTTCGGAAACTATACGATAGGAATGGATTCGGAGGTTCTTAAACACATCACTTCTGCCAACACAGCCTGCGGATATCATGCAGGCGATCCGTTGGTTATGGAAAAAACTGTTGCCATGGCAAAGGAGAACGGGGTCGCAGTCGGAGCACATCCGGGCTTTCCTGATCTGATGGGATTCGGAAGAAGAAAGATGAACATTTCAGCAGCTGAGGCAAAGGCCTACATTAAATATCAGGTGGGTGCGTTAAAGGCGTTTACTGATGCGGCAGGAATCAGAATGCAGCATGTAAAACCGCACGGTGCATTCTACAATATGGCAGCTGTAGATGAAGACCTGGCTGTCGCAATATGCGAGGGAATCAAAGAAGTCGATGCTGATCTTATTCTGCTCGGACTGGCAGGAAGCAAACATATATCCGCAGCTGCCAGGGTAGGACTGCGTGCAGCAAGTGAAGTGTTCGCAGACAGGAATTATATGGATGACGGGACATTGGTTCCACGTTCAAGAGCCGATGCAAAGATTGCTGATCCGAATCAGGCAATCGAAAGAGTCATCCGCATGGTCAGGGAAGGAAAGGTTACGACCGTAACCGGCAGAGATATTGATATCAAGGCGGATTCCATCTGTGTGCACGGAGACAATCCAAAGGCAGTTGATTTTGTAAAAACCATACATGAAAAACTGCTTGCAGAAGGAATTGAAGCAGTCAACATCGCAGAGGTAATCAAGTAATGGCATATCCACTTATAAAAGTCACCGGAGATACATCTCTGGCAGTCATATTCGGAGATGAGATCAGTAAGGAAATGAACGAGAAGGTCCGTTCATTTGATGAGATACTGGAAAATGAAAAGATACCCGGAGTGTATGAAACGGTACCTACATATTGCCAGATCACTATTCACTATGCTCCGGAAGTGGTCCGCTATAACAGTCTGAAGGATCAGCTGGAAAAGCTGCTCCTGTCATCACATCATGCAGAGGACTCGGGTGCCAATGTAATCGATATCCCGGTTATCTACGGTGGCGAATACGGACCGGATCTTGACTTTGTGGCAAAACACAACGGACTGACAAAGGATGAGGTCATACGCATACACAGCGAGCCTGAGTACCTGATCTATATGCTTGGATTCACACCGGGTTTTCCGTATCTGGGAGGTATGGATGAGAGGATCGCAACACCGAGACTGACATCTCCGCGGGAGAAGATATCAGCCGGTTCAGTTGGAATCGCAGGAAAACAGACAGGAGTTTATCCTATGGATACACCGGGCGGATGGCAGCTGATCGGAAGAACACCGCTTACTCTTTACGACCCGAGAAATGTGAAACCTATTCTTCTGGATGCAGGAATGCATGTCAGATTTGTTCCTGTTGACCAAAAGGAATATGATGAGATACTGGATCAGGTTGAGGACGGAATCTATGTGCCGAAGATATATAAATCCGGAACGAGGGAGGACGCATAATGGGATTTAAGGTTTTAAAAGGCGGACTTCTGACAACCATTCAGGATTCCGGAAGACGAGGATATCAGAGATATGGTATGGCGGTATCGGGTTCGGTAGATGTTCATTCCTATATCTATGCCAATATTCTGGTAGGAAATGAGCCCACAGAGGCAGTGCTTGAAGTAACACTGATGGGACCGACTATAGAGTTTACATCTCCCTCGGTTATCGCCATAACCGGAGGTGATCTGACTCCGAGGATCAACGGAGCACCGGCACAGATGTATAAGGCACTGCGTGTAAATACCGGTGACGTACTTTCATTCGGACATATCAAATCAGGATGCAGAGCAGATATTGCATTTGCAGGCGGGCTGGATATAGATGAAATCATGGGAAGCCGTTCGACATATATCAAAGCCGGACTGGGCGGACATCACGGACGCAATCTTCAGGACGGTGACGTGGTTGAATTCAGAAAAGAAAATCAGTGTCCGGCAAATGTTGATATAAGAGAGATGGATCCGCCGATTGAATGGACCGGTGATTATACGGTTAGAGTCGTTCTGGGACCGGAAGAGGATCGTTTTACGGATGCCGGAATCAGTACATTTCTTTCATCAGAATATAAGGTAACTAATTCATTTGACCGTATGGGAGTCAGACTTGAAGGAGATGTCATCGAGCATGTGGATGATGCCAATGTCATCTCAAACGGAATTCCGTTTGGCGCAATACAGGTTCCGGACAGCGGTCAGCCTATCATAATGCTTTCGGACCGCCAGACTGTCGGAGGATATACCAAGATCGCGACAATCATCAATGTTGATATGCCGATGATCGCGCAGTGCAAGGCGGGTGACAGAGTTCATTTCCGTGCGATCAATATATATGAAGCGCAGGAGATATTTGTAAAACAGAAGAATTATTACAAGGCACTCAGAGATTCGTTTGACAATTATGTCGGAAAGCTCGGATCTATACCGGAGTCTCCGCTGATACATAATAATCAGGGAAATATTGCCGAGGGAAGCACTTCTAAGGCAGCACCTGCTTCACAGCCGGCAGTGCATGCAGCATCGGCAACAGAAACACAGATTCAGCCGAAGGTCGGCAAGGGAGAGAGCTTTACTGCAACAGTAAACGGAAAAGAATTCAGAATATCATTTAACTGATACGGAGGGATTATGGCAAATTTTGATATTACTCCTTATGTAGATATGAAACCGTCAGAGGTCAGAGAGAGGATACGCAGGCAGGAGATCACATTTCCGACAGCAGGAATGTCAGCAGGATATGCTCAGGCAAATCTTGTGATACTTCCGGGAGAGTGGGCAGCGGATTTTAAGGAGTTCTGCAGACTCAATCCTTTCCCGTGTCCGGTGCTTGAGATCGTCGAGGGAAGTCCGAAAACTCATGATATGGGCGAGGGCGGAGATATCACAACGGATATTCCGGAATACTTCATATATTGTAACGGAGTGCTGACGGAGAAGCGCCGTGATGTCAGTGATATGTGGCAGGATGATTTCGTAGGATTTCTTATCGGATGCAGCTTCTCGTTTGAAGAAAAGCTGATGAAGGAGGGAATTGAGGTGCGCCATATCGCGCAGGGACGCAATGTTCCTATGTTCAAGACTTCTATTCAGACTAAGCAGGCGGGACCATTTTACGGACCGATGGTCTGCAGCATGAGACCGATGACTCCCGAAGATGCAAAGCATGCATATGACATTACGGTCAGGATGCCCAATGTTCACGGTGCGCCTGTTCATATCGGTGACCCGTCAGAGATAGGGGTACGGGATATCATGCAGCCGGATTACGGCGAGGCAGTTGATATCTATCCGGGTGAGGTTCCGGTATTCTGGCCCTGCGGAGTGACTCCTCAGGCGGCAGTCGAGAATGCGAAGCCTCCGATTGTGATCACACATTCTCCGGGTCATATGTTTATCACAGATATAGTCAATTCGGAACTGAATGATTTTCTGGAAAAGAAGAAAAAATAAACTTTTCTGATTTTTGTGTTATAATGCATACTGTATACAAAAAACCGGGAGGGTACAATTCATGTTTGAAATGGATCAACAGGAATATATCCCGCTAAGAGATGTTGTGTTCAACACTTTGCGGCAGGCAATAATCAAGGGAGAGCTGAAGCCGGGTGAGAGACTGCTGGAGATACAGCTTGCAGAGCAGCTGGGAGTCAGTCGTACTCCGGTCAGGGAGGCGATAAGAAAGCTTGAACTGGAAGGCCTTGTAGTTATGATGCCGAGAAGGGGAGCAACGGTTTCCGGGATTACCAAAAAACACCTTCAGGATGTGCTGGAGATAAGATGGGCTCTCGAGGATCTGGCCATGAGGCTTGCATGTGAAAGGATGACGCAGGCGCAGCTGACCGCACTCAAAGAGCAGGGAGGCATTCTGGAAATGAAGAAAGACAGTGATGATGCATTTGAACTGTCTGATATTGATGCGAAGTTCCATGAGCTTATTTACCAGGCAACCAATAATCCCAGGCTTATCCAGATGCTGGCAAATCTTCGTGAACAGATGTACAGATACCGTCTCGAGTATATGAAGGCAAAGTCTAAACGCGAAAAGCTTCTTGAGGAGCACAGGAATATAATACATGCGATTGAGATGCATGATGCCGAGGCAGGACACAAAGCAATCACGGAGCATATAGCGAGTCAGGAAGAGGAAATACTTAAAACACTGAGATGAAAATGGAAAAGAAAAATCTTTTGGTATTATTCGGAGGACAGTCATCAGAGCATGAGGTATCATGCATGTCTGTCCGGAATGTAGTCAGTTGTATCAATACTGAAAAATATGAAATCATACTTGCAGGAATTACGAAAGAGGGACATTGGGTAAAATGTTCCTCTCTTGATGATATCGCATCAGGAGCATGGAGAGACGGCGGGATATCGGCGGTTCTTTCACCGGATGCAACGCAGCAGAGCATATATTTCAGTGACGGATCAAAGGTCAGAATAGATGCTGCCTTTCCGGTACTTCATGGAAACTATGGTGAAGACGGAACGGTTCAGGGAGTTTTTAAACTTGCGGGAATCCCGTATGTAGGCTGTGGAGTACTTTCAAGTGCAGTGACGATGGATAAGTATTATACAAAGCTTATCGTTGATTCCATAGGCGGCATCAGACAGGCGGATTATGAACTTGTACTTTCAAGAAAACTCGACAGAAAGCTGGATGAGTATATAGAGGCGATAGAAAAACATTTTTCATATCCGGTTTTCATCAAGCCGTCGGCAGGCGGTTCAAGCTGCGGTGTCAGCAGAGCCGGTGATCGAAAAGAGCTTATAGCAGGACTTAAGGAAGCTGCAAAGTTTGACAGGAAAATACTGGTTGAAGAGATGATCCACGGACGGGAGATAGAATGTGCAGTGCTCGGAGGCGGAGATGAGATCGAAGCAAGCGGTGTGGGAGAGATACTGGCAGCAGCGGAATTCTATGACTACGATGCCAAGTATAATAATCCGCAGTCACAGACGGTCATCAACCCTGATATTCCGGAGGCTGCAGTAGAGAAAGTCCGCAGAGCAGCAGTCGATATTTTCAAAGCAGTTGACGGGCATGGACTATCAAGAGTTGATTTCTTTGTGAAGGATGATGGAAGTGTCATCTTCAACGAGATAAATACAATACCGGGTTTTACTGCTATCAGTATGTACCCGATGCTTTGGGAAGCAAGAGGTATCAGCAGGGAAGAGCTGGTTCAGAAACTTATAGATCTGGCATATGAAAGAGTGTGATATGGATAAGAACGCACCCATAGGAGTGTTCGACTCCGGAATAGGCGGGCTGACTGTAGCAAGAGAGATCATGCAGCAGCTGCCGGATGAAAAAATAATATACTTTGGCGATACAGCCAGACTTCCGTATGGCAATAAATCCCGTGAGACCATCATCGGTTATTCACAGCAAATCAGAAGATATCTGGAGAGCAGGGATGTCAAAGCCATCGTGATTGCATGCAACACAGCAAGTGCCTATGCACTGGATACGCTCTGCAGAGAAGCATCTGTTCCGGTAGTCGGAATGATACATGCCGGATCAAAAACTGCTGCAGAAGCTACAGTAAACGGAAACATCGGTGTCATAGGAACTCTCGGAACCATATCCAGCGGAGTTTACAAGACTATGATGGATTCCATGAAAGCCGGTCTTAATGTGGTGCAGAAGGCATGTCCGCTTTTTGTTCCGCTGGTAGAGGAGGGACTATGGGACTGCAGCATTACAGATGAAGTGGCTGAGATGTATCTGGAGGAACTGAAGCTTGCGGATGTGGATACCATGGTACTGGGATGTACGCATTATCCCCTTCTCAGGCAGACCATTGCAAGAGTGATGGGAGATAAGGTCAGACTGGTAAATCCGGCATACGAGACAGCAAGGGAGCTTAAGGAGATACTTGGAGCAAGAGAGCTTCTGAGAGGAACATCAGGGAATCACCCGCAGCATGAATTCTATGCGAGCGATCTTGCCGATAAAATGCAGGAATTCGCCAAGAGCATACTCATTGGCGAATCCGTAAATACATCTAAAATAGATATAACAGTATATTGATTATTTCTTGCCTGAAACCTTCTCGCGAGCCTTCGCGAGAAGGCCTTTTTTAACAGGAGCCTTCGGAACTGCCTGTCCGCGGACAGATTTGATATCTGTGATATAGATACCACTGACTACTACCTTACATTCCGTCTTGACGGGAAGTATATCAAAAACCTGAGGCTCTGCCATAAGAGTGAGAACCTTGGGGCCCACCTTAGCCTTGACGATAGGGAACTTCATGAGCTTTGCATATACCGGCAGCTGCTCACCTACCTGCTTGGGCAGATTGGTATCCTTTATCTTCATTTTCTTCTTATCTATAATGAGCATACTGACTGTCATTTTCTGCTGATCCATGAGGACCTGCTGCTCTGCCTGACGCGCCTGCATCTTCCTTCCGACAAAGTATAAAACCACCAATACGGCAGCTATAACGCCAAGCACTATTAATACGATAGTCCAAGCTGTACTCATAATTATCCCTCCGAAATACAATAGATACCAGAAGTATATCAAAGCACCGGGAAAAAGGCAAGAAATGCAATAAAAAACCTGTTGACACTTGACATAGTGGGTGATATTATGAAATTTGCACTATTGTGCCGTAATAGGCGATTTGCGCCCTTTTTGAAGGTGGCGACTTGTTAGTGTGACTAAAAATACGAGGTGAAATGTCCATGGAGAAAAGCAAAATGCGCCCTGTGAAAACAGGGAGAGGCATGAGGATGAGCTTCTCAAAAAGTAAGGATGTACTTGAGATGCCGAACCTCATCGAGATCCAGAAGAACTCTTATGAGTGGTTCTTAGGCGATGGTCTTAAGGAAGTGTTTAAAGACATCTTTCCTATAGAAGACTTCGCTGGTCATCTGAGTCTTGACTTTGTAGACTTTAGACTGTGCAGGGACGATGTGAAGTATTCTATCGAAGAATGCAAAGAGCGCGATGCGACTTATTCGGCTCCGATGAGAGTCAAAGTCAGATTATGCAACAATGATAAGGACGAGATCAATGAACATGAAATATTCATGGGCGACCTTCCTCTTATGACAGATACCGGTTCGTTCGTTATCAATGGCGCCGAGCGAGTAATCGTAAGCCAGCTGGTAAGATCACCGGGGATCTATTATACGAGAGAGCATGATAAGCTGGGCAAGGAGTGCTTCTTCTGCCAGGTTATCCCGAACCGTGGAGCATGGCTTGAGTACGAAACAGACTCAAACGATGTTTTCTTTGTGCGTGTAGACAGAACACGTAAGGTTCCGGTTACAGTTCTCTGCCGTGCACTTGGATACGGAACCAATGCAGAGATTCTGGAGCTGTTCGGAGATGAGCCGAAGATCAGAGCTTCGTTCCTCAAGGATCCTTCTATATCAGAAAGAAATCCGGAAGGAAGCTATGAGACAGGTCTTCTCGAATTATATAAGAAGATTCGTCCGGGCGAACCTCTTTCGGTTGATTCTGCAGAGAGCCTTTTCAGCGCGATGTTCTTCGATCCGAGAAGATACGATCTTGCAAGAGTAGGTCGTTATAAATTCAATAAGAAATTAAACTTCAAGTACCGTCTCAACGGACAGACGCTTGCTGAGGATGTAATCGATGAATCCACAGGCGAGCTTCTTGCCGCAAAGGGAACAGTGCTTGATAAGGCAACCGCAGGAGAGATTCAGGATGCGGCTGTTCCTTTCGTATATGTTGAAGGACCGGATGATCATAAGATCAAAGTCATTTCCAATATGATGGTTGACATCAAAAAGCATGTCAATATCAAGAACCCTGAGGAGCTGGGAATCACAGAGGCAGTTTATTATCCGCTTCTCAAGGAACTCATTGATAATGCCAGGAATCAGACAGAACTCAAAGAAGCAATCGAGAAGAATGCTTCAGAGCTGGTTCCAAAGCATATCACCAGGGAAGACATCATCGCTTCTATAAACTACTGTATCCATGTTGAGTACGGTGTAGGCAACCTTGATGATATCGATCATCTCGGAAACCGCCGCATCAGAGCCGTAGGAGAGCTCCTTCAGAATCAGTACCGTATCGGTCTTTCACGTATGGAGCGTGTAGTTCGTGAGCGTATGACTACTCAGGACATTGATACGATCACACCTCAGTCACTTATAAATATCAAACCTGTAACTGCGGCAGTCAAAGAATTCTTCGGATCATCACAGCTGTCACAGTTCATGGATCAGAACAACCCGCTGTCTGAGCTTACTCATAAGAGAAGACTTTCAGCCCTCGGACCCGGCGGACTTTCAAGAGACCGTGCAGGATTCGAGGTTCGAGATGTTCATTACACACATTATGGACGTATGTGTCCTATCGAGACACCTGAAGGTCCTAACATCGGACTTATCAACTCACTTGCAAGCTATGCGAGAATCAATGAATACGGCTTCATCGAGTCTCCGTACAGAATAGTAAAAAAGGATAAGAACGGTGAGCCTGTTGTAACAGAGGATGTTGTATATCTTACAGCAGATGAAGAAGATAACTTCATCGTAGCACAGGCCAACTCAGTGCTTGACGAGAAGGGACATTTCGTAAGAAATAATGTTGCCGGCCGCTACAGAGAAGAGACTTCAGAATTCCAGAAGGAAAGAGTAGACCTCATGGATGTATCTCCGAGAATGGTATTCTCAGTTGCTACATCTATGATTCCGTTCCTTCAGAATGATGATGCAAACCGAGCTCTGATGGGCTCCAACATGCAGCGTCAGGCAGTTCCGCTTATGATTACAGAAGCTCCTGTTGTCGGAACCGGCATGGAGAACAAAGCAGCTGTTGACTCAGGAGCATGTGTGGTAGCAAAGCATGCAGGAACGGTACTTTCAAGCGTATCAAACAAGATCGTTATCAAGCGTGATGATAACAAGGAGAAGGAAACATACTTCCTTACAAAGTTTTCACGTTCAAACCAGTCAAACTCATATAACCAGATTCCGATCGTGGATAAGGGAGAACACGTAGAAGCAGGCGAAGTTATCGCTGACGGTCCTTCAACATCAGGCGGAGAGCTCGCGCTCGGTAAGAACCCGCTGATTGGCTTCATGACATGGGAAGGCTATAACTACGAGGATGCTGTACTTCTTTCAGAGCGTCTCGTTCAGCATGATACATACACCTCAGTTCATATTGAAGAGTACGAATGCGCAGCACGTGATACAAAGCTCGGACCGGAAGAGATCACAAGAGATGTTCCGGGTGTCGGCGAAGATGCACTCAAGGATCTTGACGGAGACGGTATCATCAGAATCGGAGCAGAGGTTCGTGCAGGAGATATCCTCGTCGGAAAGGTTACTCCTAAGGGAGAGACAGAGCTTACAGCTGAAGAGAGACTCCTCAGAGCCATCTTCGGTGAGAAGGCAAGAGAAGTACGCGATACTTCACTCAGAGTTCCGCATGGTGCATACGGAGTTGTAGTCGCAGCCAAGGTATTTACAAGAGAGAACAGCGATGAGCTTCAGCCGGGCGTAACACAGAACGTACGTATCTATATTGCACAGAAGAGAAAAATCTCTGTTGGCGATAAGATGGCCGGACGTCACGGTAACAAGGGTGTTGTTTCAAGGGTACTGCCGGTAGAGGATATGCCATTCCTTCCGAACGGCCGTCCGCTCGACATAGTACTGAACCCGCTGGGTGTTCCTTCCCGAATGAACATCGGACAGGTGCTTGAGCTTCACTTAAGTCTTGCGTCAATGGTACTTGGAATCAATGTTTCAACTCCTGTATTTGACGGGGCAAATGAGGCAGATATCCAGGATATGCTCGAACTCGCAAATGATTATGTAAATACAGAGTGGGATAGCTTTAAGAAGAAATACAAGTCAGTACTCAATCCGGAGGTTATGACATACCTCGGAGAGCATCTCGAGCACAGAGAATTATGGAAGGGAGTTCCGATCACAAGAGACGGCAAGGTACCGCTTCGTGACGGAAGAACAGGAGAGTATTTTGATGCTCCGGTTTCAATCGGACACATGCACTACCTGAAACTCCATCATCTTGTCGATGATAAGATCCATGCACGTTCTACAGGTCCTTACTCACTTGTTACACAGCAGCCGCTTGGTGGTAAAGCACAGTTCGGCGGACAGAGATTCGGTGAGATGGAAGTATGGGCTCTTGAGGCATATGGTGCATCATATACACTTCAGGAGATCCTTACAGTTAAGTCTGATGATGTAGTCGGACGTGTAAAGACATACGAAGCAATCATCAAGGGAGAGAACATTCCTGAGGCGGGTATACCTGAGTCATTCAAGGTTCTTATCAAAGAGCTTCAGTCACTCGGACTTGATGTAAGAGTACTTAAGGACAACGGAAACGAGAATTATGAAGAAGTTGAAATTAAGGAAAATGTCGACTATGGCGACATAAGTTATCATTCAGTTATCGAAGGAGACAGACGTTATCACGAAGGACAGCGTGAGTTTGCAGACGCAGGCTTCACTCAGCAGGAGTGGAATGAGTCAGGTGAGATAGTAGATTCACAGCTCGAAGATAACTATGGTGATTCAGATTCAGACGAATAATAAAGGAGCGCATAAATATGGAAAATGAAGCTTACCAGCCACTGACATTTGATGCTATCAAGATCAGCCTTGCTTCTCCTGAGAAAGTTCTGGAGTGGTCACACGGTGAGGTCAAAAAACCCGAGACCATCAACTACAGAACATTAAAACCTGAGACAGACGGATTGTTCTGTGAGAGGATTTTCGGACCGAGCAAAGACTGGGAATGTCATTGCGGAAGATATAAGAAAATCAGATTTAAAGGTAAGGTCTGCGAAAAATGTGGTGTTGAAGTAACCAAGGCAAGCGTTCGCCGTGAGCGTATGGGACACATCACACTTGCAGCTCCTGTATCACATATCTGGTATTTCAAGGGTATCCCGTCACGTATGGGACTTATCCTTGACATATCACCGAGAAACCTTGAGAAGGTTCTCTATTTCGCATCATATATTGTTCTTGATCCTAAGGAGACAGGACTTTCATATAAGCAGGTGCTTTCAGACAGAGAGTACAGAGATGCGATAGAGCAGTACGGATGGGATTCATTCAGAGCAGGAATGGGTGCAGAGGCTGTACTTGAGCTCTTAAGAGCTATCGACCTTGATAAGGAATCAGAAGATCTTCAGGCACAGCTCGTTGATGCAGCAGGCCAGAAGAGAGCAAAGATCATAAAGAGACTTGAAGTTGTTGAAGCATTCCGTACATCAGGCAATAAGCCTGAGTGGATGATCATGACAGCTATTCCTGTCATTCCTCCGGATATCCGTCCTATGGTTCAGCTGGACGGCGGACGCTTTGCCACATCCGATCTTAATGATCTTTACAGAAGAATCATCAACAGAAACAACCGTCTTGCAAGACTTCTCGAGCTCGGTGCGCCTGAGATCATCATCCGCAATGAGAAGAGAATGCTGCAGGAGGCTGTAGATGCACTCATCGATAACGGCCGTCGCGGAAGACCTGTAACAGGTCCCGGAAACCGTGCACTTAAATCACTTTCAGATATGCTTAAAGGAAAGCAGGGACGTTTCCGTCAGAACCTTCTCGGAAAGCGAGTTGACTACTCAGGACGTTCTGTTATCGTTGTAGGACCTGAACTTAAGATCTATCAGTGCGGTCTGCCGAAGGAGATGGCACTTGAACTCTTCAAGCCTTTCGTTATGAAGGAGCTTGTAAGCAGAAACATTTCACATAATATCAAAGCAGCCAAGAAGATGGTAGAGCGTGTAATGCCTGAAGTATGGGATGTACTTGAGGATGTTATCACAGAGCATCCGGTTATGCTTAACCGTGCTCCTACACTTCACAGACTTGGTATCCAGGCATTTGAGCCTATTCTCGTAGAGGGTAAGGCAATCAAGCTTCACCCGCTGGTATGTACAGCTTTCAATGCCGACTTCGACGGAGACCAGATGGCTGTTCACCTTCCGTTGTCAGCAGAGGCACAGGCAGAGTGCAGATTCATGCTGCTCTCACCGAACAACCTCCTGAAGCCTTCAGACGGCGGACCTGTAGCTGTTCCTTCACAGGATATGGTTCTCGGAATCTACTACCTCACACAGAAGAGAGTAGCAGACGGAGACTATGTAAGCACAGAGACAGGAGAACCTCTTACGAGAGAGCAGGCTGAAGACACAGACAAGAAGAGACCGAGAAGATATTATCAGAGCACCAATGCCGCTATTCATGCCAAAGAGGAAAAACTCATCGCTCTTCATACACCGATCAGCGTAAGACTTACAGGCAGAGATGCAGACGGCAATGATATATCAGAGATCCTTGAAACCACAGTCGGAAGACTTCTGTTCAATGAAATCATTCCACAGGATCTCGGCTTTGTTGACAGAACAGTTAAGGGCAATGAGCTCAAGCCCGAAATTGATTTCCTCGTAAAGAAGAAACAGTGCAAGCAGATACTTGAGAAGGTAATCAATGTTCACGGTCTTCCAAAGACAGCAGAAGTTCTTGACCTTATCAAGGCAATCGGATACAAGTATTCAACGCTTGCTTCGATGACAGTTTCTATTTCGGATATGACAGTTCCGGAATCAAAGAAGGGACTCATCGAAGAGGCACAGGAGACAGTTGACAAGATTGCAAAGAACTACAGAAGAGGTCTTATCACAGAGGAAGAGCGTTACAAGGAAGTTATCGAGACCTGGAAGAATACGGATGACCGTCTGACCAGGGACCTTCTTGAAGGACTTGATGAGTACAACAATATCTTCATGATGGCTGATTCAGGAGCCCGTGGTTCAGATAAGCAGATCAAGCAGCTTGCAGGTATGCGTGGACTTATGGCAGATACGACAGGTCATACTATCGAGCTTCCTATTAAGTCAAACTTCCGTGAGGGTCTTGATGTACTGGAATACTTCATTTCTGCACATGGTGCCCGTAAGGGACTTTCAGATACAGCTCTTCGTACAGCCGACTCAGGATATCTGACACGTCGTCTTGTAGATGTATCTCAGGAGCTTATCGTTCGTGAAAGAGACTGTGCTGAAGACAGATCAGTTATTCCGTCAATGGAGATCAAGGGATTCTCAGACGGCAAGGAAACTATTGAGACATTACAGGAGCGTATCACAGGAAGATATATTGCCGAGGATATCGTAGATCCTGATACAGGAGAAGTCGTAGTAGCAGCAAACCATATGGTTACACCTAAACGTGCGGAAGCAGTTATGAAGGTGCTTGCAAAGCTCGGACGTGATTCTGTCAAGATCAGAACTATCCTGACATGCCGTTGCGGAAATGGTATCTGTGCTAAGTGCTACGGCGCTAACATGGCAACCGGTCAGGCGGTACAGGTAGGTGAGGCAGTCGGCATCATCGCAGCTCAGTCGATCGGTGAGCCTGGTACACAGCTTACCATGAGAACATTCCATACCGGTGGTGTAGCCGGCGGAGATATCACACAGGGTCTTCCACGTGTCGAGGAGCTTTTCGAGGCGCGTAAGCCGAAGGGTCTTGCTATCATTTCCGACATCAAGGGTGTCGTGGAAATCAAAGACTCAAAGAAGAAGAGAGAGATCACTGTTGCTGATTCAGAGGCAGGAGATGCCAAGACATATCTCATTCCTTACGGATCAAGAATCAAGGTTGCTGACGGACAGGTCATCGAAGCCGGTGATGAACTTACCGAAGGAAGCGTCAATCCGCATGATATCATAAAGATCAAGGGCGTAAGAGCCGTTCAGGACTATATGCTTCGCGAGGTTCAGAGAGTATACCGTCTCCAGGGTGTTGAGATCAATGATAAGCACATCGAGGTTATAGTTCGCCAGATGCTCAGAAAGATCAAGGTCGAGGATGCAGGTGATTCTAATCTTCTTGCAGGCATCACCATGGATGTTCATGAGTTCAACATGATCAATGAAGCACTGGAAGCAGAGGGCAAGGTACCTGCATCAGGCAGCCATGTACTTCTCGGTATCACTAAGGCATCTCTGGCAACAGAGTCATTCCTGAGTGCTGCATCATTCCAGGAGACAACAAGAGTCCTTACCGAAGCAGCTATCAACGGAAAGGTCGATTATCTTTCAGGACTTAAAGAGAATGTCATCATCGGAAAACTCATACCTGCAGGAACAGGTATGAAGAGATATCGCGGAGTGAAGCTTGATGTCACACCGATAGATGAAGAAACAGAAAGCAGTATAAATGAAGCACAGGATATAGTAGACGAAGCAATAGATACAGACTTAGTATAATCATCAATGCTTTACTTTATCGTAAATCCTAATTCAGGCGGAGCAAAAGGCTACCTTGTTTGGAAGGAAGCTGAACTCCGCCTGCAGAAATTAAAAATCGATTACAAGGTCTTCCTTACCACCGGACCGGGTGATGCTGTCGAAATCGCAAGACAGATCACAGGAGGTGATGATGAAGAAATCATTATTGTTCCTGTAGGCGGTGATGGTACATTTAATGAAGTTCTTAATGGTGCCAATATCACAGACAGAGTCACATTCGGATATATTCCGACAGGAACAGGGAACGATCTTGCAAAGGGACTGAAGCTGAGCCGGAATGCGATCAGGAATCTTGATAACATACTTGCAAGGAAGCATGTGACAGACATGGATTATGGTGTCCTGACAGTTGAAGGCGATGAAGTCATCAACAGACGCTTTGCAGTAAGTACAGGTATCGGATACGATGCTCATGTGTGCAGGGTTATCGAAGAAAACCAGAGGAAAGGTAAGCTCGGCAGAATCAACCTCAGAAAACAAATATACATATTGATGGGAGCAATTGATATCCTGAATATCCAGCCTGTCAGTGGATATATCGTTATGGATTCCGACAGAAAAGCTGAATTCAATGATATAGTTTTTATTTCATCACACAATCATATGACAGAGGGCGGCGGCAGAAAGTTTGCTCCGCAGGCGGATTATCAGGATGGAGTTCTCAACCTGTGTATCATGCATACAAAGTCAAAACTTGAATTCGTGAAGATACTGGCAGCAGGACTCGGAGGCAATCATCTGAAATACAGCGGTGTACGCGCGTATGACTGCAGGACGGTGAGTATCCATTTGGATGAGCCGAGAGTAGTACATACAGACGGAGAGGTAGTGGGAGAATATACCGATGCAGAAGTACATTGTGTAAGAAAAGGAATTAGAATCATCACATGAGAATCGGACAAGGTTATGATGTTCACAGGCTCACAGAGAGCAGGAAATGTATCATCGGCGGAGTCGAGATCCCATACGAGAAGGGACTCCTTGGGCACTCGGACGCCGATGTTTTATTGCATGCAATCATGGATGCGATGCTCGGGGCGGCGGCGCTCGGAGATATAGGAAAGCATTTCCCTGATACTGATCCCGCTTATGAAGGCTGTGACAGCACGAAGCTTCTGCATTGCACCTGTATGAAGCTGCGAGATGCAGGTTACGCGATAGAAAATATCGATGCAACCGTCATAGCGCAGCGACCCAAAATGTCAGCTTATATAGATCAAATGAGAAAAAACATAGCGGATACGCTTGAAATAGATATCGCAAAAGTCAGTGTAAAGGCGACCACGGAAGAAGGACTCGGATTCACGGGCTCTGGCGAAGGAATCGCAGCACAGGCGATCTGCTTGATAACGGATAGATAGGAGAAACCATGAAAATATATAATTCATTATCACTCAGCAAGGAAGAATTCAAACCACTTGAAGAGGGCAAGGTAAAAATGTATGTCTGCGGACCTACAGTTTATAACTTTATTCATATCGGAAATGCAAGACCCATGATCTTCTTTGATACAGTAAGAAGATATTTTGAGTATAAAGGTTACGAAGTAAATTTTGTTTCCAATTTTACAGATGTTGATGACAAAATCATCAAGGCAGCCAATGAAGAGGGCGTAGCACCGGAGGTTATCTCAGAGCGCTACATCGAGGAGTGTAAGAAGGATATGGCAGGCATGAATATACGCCCTGCAACAACACATCCTCAGGCAACTCAGGAAATTGACGGCATGATCGATATGATACAGACACTTATCGATAAGGGTCACGCATATGCAGCTGCAGACGGAACAGTATATTTCAGGGTAAAGTCATTTGAAGGATACGGCAAACTCTCACACAAGGATATGGACGCACTTATGAGCGGCTTCCGTGAAATCAAGGTCACAGGTGAAGAAGGTAAAGAAGATCCAAACGACTTCGTACTTTGGAAGCCTAAAAAAGAAGGCGAGCCGTACTGGGAGTCACCATGGTGCCAGGGTCGTCCGGGGTGGCATATAGAGTGTTCTGTAATGAGCAGGAAGTATCTTGGTGAGCAGATCGATATCCACGGCGGCGGTGAAGATCTTATTTTCCCTCATCATGAAAATGAAATCGCACAGTCAGAGGCAGCTTCAGGAAAGACATTTTCAAATTACTGGATGCATAATGCATTTCTCAATATTGACAACAGGAAGATGAGCAAATCACTCGGCAATTTCTTCACAGTAAGAGACATCAGTGAGAAGTATGATCTGCAGGTTCTTCGTTTCTTTATGCTTTCGGCACATTACCGCAGTCCTCTGAATTTCTCGGCTGAGCTTATGGAATCGGCAAAGAACGGACTTGCAAGAATCGTCACATCAGTTCAGAGACTGGCTGAGCTTGAGGCAAAGGCTGCAGAGGCTTCGGCTGATCAGAGCCTGCTTGAAAAATTCGATGCACTTAAGCAGAAGTACGAGGCTGCAATGGAGGATGACTTCAATACAGCAGATGCGATCAGTGCGGTTTTCGAGATGGTCAAGCTTGCAAATGTTGAAATAAACGAAACAACAGACAAGGATACTGTAAAGACAGTACGCGGGCTTATGGAAAAGTTCTGCTACATTCTCGGAATCATCACAGAGAAGAAAGAGGAATCACTCGATGCGGAGATAGAGGAGCTCATCGCACAGCGTCAGGAGGCGCGTAAAAACAAAGACTTTGCAAAGGCTGATGAAATACGTGATAAGCTTCAGGCAATGGGAATAGTACTCAAAGATACACGCGAAGGAGTTAAATGGGAGAGAGCATAAAAACTTCCGCCATAAAATCGGTATCAGCAGTAACAGCCGGAAAAAATCCGGATCCGTCGCAGTACTCACCGCTTGCTCTGGCGTATCTGGGAGATGCAGTCTATGAGCTGATCATCCGTGAGCATGTACTGTCAGAGGGCAACAGGCAGGTCAACAAACTCCATAAGGAAAGCACGAAGTATGTTAATGCCGGTGCGCAGGCTGATCTGATGATGAAGATCGAAGATAAACTGACGGACGAGGAAAAGGCGATATATAAACGAGGACGCAATGCCAACGCACATGCAGCCCCGAAGAACCAGGATGTGATCGCATATCGCAAAGCGACGGGATTTGAAGCACTTATCGGATGGCTGTATCTGCGCGGAGATATGGACAGGATACAGGAGCTGATAAATATTGATTTTTGACAGAAGCTGTCGGAAATCCTAATAAGACGCAGAGAAGGTTGTCATACAAAACGGAGGGGCGGCAGCATTTTAAGGACAGATGAACGAGAACAGGATCGAAGGCCGCAACGCTGTACTTGAGGCGTTCAGGTCAGGAAAAATCATAGATAAGCTTTACATTCAGGAGGGGAGCCATGACGGTCCCCTTCAGAATATTATGCGTGAGGCAAAGAAAAGTGACTGCATCATAAACTTCGTGTCAGGTCAGCGCCTGGACGAAATGAGTGAAACAAAAAGGCATCAGGGAGTCATCGCAGTGGCAGCGGCATATGAGTATGCAAGTGTCGATGACATACTTAAAAAAGCGAAGGATAAAGGTGAAGATCCGTTCATCATACTGCTGGACGGAATAGAAGATCCGCACAATCTCGGAGCCATCATCAGAACAGCCAATCAGGCAGGTGCGCACGGAGTCATCATACCGAAGCATCGTGCCGTCGGACTTACAGCGACAGTCGCGAGAACATCCGCCGGAGCTCTGAATTACACGCCGGTTGCAAAGGTTACCAACATCGCAAAGACGATGGAGGAGCTGAAGAAGGAAGGCCTGTGGTTCGTGTGCGCGGATATGGACGGTGAACCGATGTATAAGTGCAATCTTAAAGGCCCTATCGGGCTGGTGATTGGAAATGAAGGAGAGGGTGTCGGAGATCTCGTCAGGAAAACCTGTGACTTCACGGCATCGATACCGATGAAGGGAGATATAGATTCACTGAATGCATCAGTGGCGGCAGGAATACTTATGTACGAAATAGTCAGACAGAGACAGTAGCGTAAGCAGGATAATATACGCAGGTACACTGTGCGGAAAGGAATGAATACTATGGACAGATTTACATTTCTTGATACGAATACAGGAGAGAAGAACCATTCGCTTGATACACTGTTTCCGGGATGGAACGGGCATGATGAGAGAGTGATGGTTTACTGCGGACATGACGATGATGCAATACTTGGAGCGAGCTATGTGATTCAGGCATGCATCGAAGATGGAGCAGAGGTTTTTGTGACTATCGCATGCAGCGGCCATTGCGGGTATTCAACTCCGGAGGAAAAAGACACGATAGTTGATAAACGCCGCGCTGAAGCATATGAAGGATACAGGCTGCTTGGAGTTCCGCAGGATCATATATTGCGGCTTGAATTACCTGATTTTTCAGCACAGTCGCATGTGGGATTACTGATTGATGAGAATCACAGGGAAGGACATTTCAGAAAGACGATAACAAACCTTCGTGAAAATAAGATCACCCGCATACTGACTACAAATCCATACCATGAGCACGTGGATCATACGGCAGCATATATAATGGGCGCCTATGATGCACCGCAGGCGGGAGATGCACATTCGGTAGACTGGGCAGAACCATATCCGGTAAAATCAGTTGCGATGTTCAGCTGTTGGGCGGAATTTGACCCGGAGGATGCTATGGTAAGCGGAAGAAAAACCGAGGTGAGAGCAAATGTGGCAGTTGCCGTAACAGAGGATGTTGAAACTAAGACGATGGAAAGCATATCAGCATTTTCAAGTCAGAAAGCGATTATAGAAGACCTCTGCAGACAGAGAGCAGGAAGGAAACTTGCAGACGGAAGATTTCTGGAATGCTATATCAAATACGATCCAAGACCGAAGTTTAATTACGAACCATACAAAGCCATGTTCTAATGTACGAAAAAGTTAGACAGAGAGGCTGATTTGTGGTAATATATTCTCGTTGTTCGTGAGAAAACTTGCAGACTTATCGTGAGATGAGAAGCAGACAATACGAACTGCGATGCTAGCATGGCACAGGCGGTAGCGCACCTCATTGGTAGTGAGGAGGTCACGAGTTCGAGTCTCGTTGCTAGCTTTCACGCAAAGCATGAGACATGCAACAAGAAATAAGCAGATGGTATTGAGCTTGCTCAAAATACCATCTGCTTATTTCTTGTTATACGACGACGCTCGTGACCGAATAGTTTACTTTTTTGCGTTATAATTATCCATTACCAGCTGAATACTCTGCTTTTCAGCATCATCAATCTGCCGAAATGATTTGACAAAAACCTGTTCCTCCTCATTCAGGGCATATTCCGTCCTCGGTTCACATTTGTGACGCACAGTAGTGTGTCCGATGAGATAGTCGACTGAAACATTGAAGTAATCGGCAAGCTTAATCAAGGTGGCAATGTCAGGCTCCGTAATATGCTGTTCATATTTGTTTATAGTCTGCTGCGCTACTCCTAAGACGTTTGCAAGGACTTCCTGCGATATTTCATACTCAATGCGGAGCTTTTTCAGATTCTCAAGCATATAGCACCTCCTGCGTTAAGCATAACAACCGGATGTTGCAGAGTAAAACACTGAAATGGTGTTATTGTTTACACCGTTTTGGTGTGATATGATAAAGCAAATAAGTGTTGTTCGGAATGAACGGGGGGGATGAAACATGAACGAAGAAATGAGACTGCTGCAGGATAATCTGAAAAAGAAAGGTATAGAGTTGTCGGATGAGCAGATTTTGAAGTTAAATGTTTCCGATATAGCCAGATATGCTGAGAAGCTTAATGTTAAGATATTTGAGCTGTTCGGGAAGGCATGATAAAGTAACCTGAACCATCTGTGGAGGTAAATATATGGACAATGCTATCGCAACCGCTCTGATAATCGCAGCGGCAACCTTTATACTCCAGAAGACACTGGGTAATCTGATCAGCGGACTGGTACTGATCATTACTCGCCCGTTCAAAAAGGGCGATAAGGTAGTACTTAAAAACGAAAAAGGTGAGCTCGTGTCCGGAAGGATTATAGGCATAAGCCTGCTTTATGTTAAAATTCAGGTTTACAACAGAGATATCATGGTGATTTCCACGGCGCTGCTCGATCAGTTTGCTGTGGTAAACAGTAACATGAAACAAGGCGTGAACCATACAGAATATATCAGACTCACACTGAATTCCAATCACAGAAAAGCTGTAAATATCATCAAAGCTGTTCTGGTAGATGATGACAGGACTCAGAATACTCCTGAAAATACAGATGTCATATGCAAATATGACAACGGACTGATTATCATACACTACAATGTCCGAACAGCTGGTGTCGACGAGTCATTCCGGATATGCAGTGATATCTGTGAGACGCTGCTGGAAAGATTCAATAAGGAAGAGGATATTACAGTAAACTGATCATAGTCGGAGATGCAGCATAGAAGATTTTACAAAATAAAAAAAGGACAGATTTTTGCCCCATTTGACTAATATTTTACTAATATCAATACATAAAGTCAATTCGTTTTTTAAATGAAAAATCCGTAGAATATTTGTCGTTATTGCCAATGGATATTCTCTGGATATAGTGCTATCATATGTACAACACAAGAGAAACAGTTACTTGTGAGGTCTATAAAAACTGAATAGCCTGAGAGATAATCATCATTCGAAGACATAAGAATGTGGATTATCTAAACAATCCGAAATGGAGGTAAAGTCCGATGGCAACGCACAGCTAAGGGCCCGATCTAATGTAAAGAAATTAGAATCGGGTCCTTACCATTTCACACGATAATGAAATAAGGAGAGAGAAATATGGCAGCATTATTTTTACCATTCGGTTATCCCGGATATCCACAGCAGGCTATGCTTGAGCACATCAAAGCTTCTGAGGACTATCTGAAAAAAATTGGCGTGAATGCAGTATCCGCAAGACCTGTTGTAAACCTTTGCGACTGTGAAGATGCGATCAGGATTGCTTCGGCAGATAATTATGATTATGTCATAGTACTTATTTCTACATGGATAGAATCCCCCAATGTCATGAACATACTTTCAGCCGCGGGACTGGAGGATAAACCACTGCTTCTCTGGTCACACGACAATATATGGGATGAGAAGGAAAATGCTGTCATATCGTTTGGATGTCTCGCTTCCGCAGCAGTCATGAGAGAGACATTCGAAGAGTTTGAATATAAATTCAAGTTCGTCATAGGAAATCCCGATGATGAAAAACTGACAAAGGAAATCCTTGATTTCGATACCGCGGCGCTTACGCTTTCAAAGCTCAAAAAATCAAGACTTGGAATGCTTGGATATGTTTCCATGGGAATGTATACGGGACTGGGAGACCATATCAAAGTCAAGAAACAGCTTGGAACAGAGATAGTACATGTCGATAATTATACTGTACTTGCTCATCTGGATGAGCCGACAGATGAAAATAAAAAAGAGGTTGTAAACAGACTTAAAGCAGAGTGGTCGATAGCGCCTGGAGTAGAAGAAGAACTTTTAGATAAGACAGCAGCATACTATCTGCAGATGAAGAAGATCATCAAAGAGCAGCGGCTCGATGCATTCACGGCAAAGTGCCAGTATGAGATGTCTATAGACTATGGCTTCACACCATGCGTGGCATTATCACTCTTAGGAGAAGAGCTGTCATGTTCCTGCGAAGGAGATATCTATCTGATGCTTTCACAGATGATTCTTTCATATATATCCGGAAAACCAAGCACTTATGGAGATATGCTTTCGATACTCAGAGATAAGGGTGACGGAATGATATGTGCGGCATGCGGATTTGCACCGAAGAGTTTTCTGAACGCAGATAAACCGAACATAGACAAGCATACAGCTTTATACAGTGGAATGCTCATCACGACATCCTTCAAACCGCAGCCGGTAACCGTAATAAGAATTGCAAATTGTAAAGACGGCTTCAAGATGCATCTGATCAAAGGACACACTGAGGAACTCAGGGGATTCCATGAGATTGATTGTCCTACATATGCCGGTTCTGTGATACGCTTTGAGAATAAGACAGCTGATGAATTCAAGAACGAGGTGATGAGTCAGCATTATGCTATCGTTCCGGGAGACTGGATCAAAGCACTCAGAGATTTCTGCAGCATAACAGGAATAAAAGTTGTATGATATGATGTCTGCAATGTAAAATAAAGGCAGTGAAATATTTGAAAACCTGAATGCCTGTTTATAAAGATTAAAAGTGAGGAATAGACTATGAAAGCAGATGTAGTTACATTAGGCGAGATATTAATTGACTTTGCAACAGAAAGCGTTGATGAAGCAGGATATCCTACGATGTCTGCGCACCCGGGTGGTGCACCGGCAAATTTTCTTGCTGCGATTAGAAAGTTTGGAATTCCGACGGCTATCATCGGTAAGGTTGGAAATGATGCTTTTGGCAAGATGCTTACAGGTACGCTTGAAAAGGAAGGAATAGGAACAGACGGACTGATCGTTGACGATACTGTATTTACCACACTTGCATTTGTAACATTTGATGAGACAGGCGACAGAAGCTTTTCATTTGCCAGAAAGCCGGGCGCTGACACATGTATCAGACCGGAAGAAATCAATTACAAGCTTATTGATGTATGCAAGGATTTTCATTTCGGAACACTATCACTGACTGACAGTCCTGCAATTGAAGCTACACATAAAGCTGTCGAGTATGCGAAGAAGCAGAGCAAGCTGGTTTCATATGATCCTAATCTCAGAAAGCCGCTTTGGAAGTCAGAGGATGATGCAAGGAAAGCTATGCTTTGGGGACTTGAACAGGCAGATGTTGTTAAGATAAGCGATGATGAAGTTGAGTTTCTTTTCGGCCTGGATCCTGAACAGGGACTGGATTATATTTTTGAGAAGTATCAGCTTAAGCTTCTGTTTGTCACCTGCGGATCAGAGGGATGCCTGTTTAAAAACGCACAGGCCAGAGGCAAGCTTCCGGCGATGAGCGGAATTAAGGTTATCGATACTACAGGAGCCGGAGATATATTTGGCGGAAGTGCGTTGTATAAGGTGCTTTCAAGCGGTAAACAGCCGGAGGAACTTACTGAAGCTGAGCTTACTGAAGCAGTCAGATTTGCTACAGTGGCAGCAGGTCTTTCAACAACCAGGAAGGGTGGAATCTCCAGTATCCCGTCCATGGAAGAAGTGGAGAAATATCTGTAATTATTTCCGTAATCACAAAACCCATCATGCTTTGCTATAAGGCATGATGGGTTTTTCGATTATCTATGCATCACTTGAATGTGATATCAAATGCTGTCGTATATGTTGAGTTTCCTTCGAGTCTGATCAGATCAGGCTGATTCTCCAGATCCTCGATGATGTCTTTTCTCGATGGAAGTGAACTCCATGGTTCGAGACATATGTACGGAGCATCTGTCTTCGGCCAGTGCCAGAACCCGAACACATCCTGATCCGGGAAATGCATCTCAACACTATGAGAGCCCTTATCTGATGACAGTTTTACTTTATGAGACGTATCAGTAAGAACTATTGCATCGTTATCGAACATGTCGTGATGAAGTCTGTAATAACGCTTTTCTTCAAGTGGAAATTCACGACGCTCATCGGTAACAAAGCAGTCATCTGTGAACACGATGAAAGTCGGATTCTTCGCATCGATAAAATCGAGTCTGTAGTCACTGAACTCAAGACCTTCGTCCATAGGAACATTAAATCCGGGATGTCCGCCCAGACCGAAATACATAGCGGATGAACCCTTATTATCAACGATGTATTTGACGATGAGTCTGTTTCCGTCAAGTGAAAAATCAACTCTGAAAATAAAATCAAAAGGATACATTTTCTTTGTTTCTTCATTTGACTCGATCGACATGACGATGCGGTCTGCATCCTGACTGTCAACCATGAAGTTACTTGCAGGAGCGAAACCATGGATAGGCATTTCGTAAGTAGTATCCTTGAATGTATATTTGCCTTCGGTAAGGCGCGCTACGTAAGGAAAGATAGTAAGGGCTCTGTCTGACCAGTATTTCGGGTCACCCTGCCAGAGATATTCTGTTCCGTCGCTGCCTTTGATTGACTGAAGCTCAGCACCACGTTCACTGATTTCGACAGTAAGATGATTGTTGCTGATTTTGTAATTCATATGCTTATTTTCCTCCTAAACTGATATATTCTGACGGTGTCAGCCCTGTGTATTTTTTAAATACTACCGAGAAATACGCACTGTTGCAGAATTCATATTCCTCTGCGATTTTTGTGAAGTTGGAATCTTGTTTTAGCTCGGATTTAATTTGTTCAATCTTCTTGGCATTGATATAGTTTTTCGGAGATATGCCCATTTGTGACCTGAACTTATACTTGAAGTGAGGAACAGAAAGATTGATATGATCTGCAATGTTCTCAAGCAGAATGGCTTCATTCAGATGGTCTTCAATATAATTGCATGCCTTGATAATATCATCAGACAGTTTGTTTGCAGCTGCTTTTTCAAAATCAATGAGCTTATGCAGAAACAGTACCAGATATGAAGCAACAGTATACGGATCACATGATGAAGGCCAGCCTCTGACTGATGATATTATGCTGCGCTGAAGCTGCATGATCATTTTTTTATCGGTTTTGATACAGTGTTCACTGATGTTGTTCAGATCATTCAACAGTTTGTTTGAGGCAATCGGATTAAGGAACAGAAAATTATTTCTGTCGCTTACATCCAACTGAATCCATAAGAGGATACCTGAACCAATGGTTGATTTGTTCGAACTGTGTGCTTCATCAGGTTGGGTAAAGAATATGTCACCGCCGTAAAGCTTGTAATCTTTACCGCCGGCATTGAAGAAATAGTTGCCGCTGATATTACAGACTATTTCAATACAGTTTTTATGATAATGCAGCGGAAGGACCTCACCGGCAGAACTTGTATTACTCCATCCGATAATTTCAAGTCCGGGAATATCCAGTTCGTTTCGAGTCAGTATTATTTTCTTTTTATCATGGAAAAAGGTATCTTTCCATTGAAGGGGCACGTTTTTAGGCATGACTCAACCTTTCAAAATCGTATGACATTCAATGACAATAGAAATATCTTTTTAATAATACTATAATATAACCAAAATGGAGGTGCAGTCAATGAGAGAAATGACCTCACTTGAAAGAGTATTGGCAGTTATGAACGGGAAAACACCGGACAGAGTGCCTGTTGTTCCGCAGTGTTTCATGTTCAGCGCAGCTTCCATTGGGAAACATATCGGTGAGATTAATAGAAATCCGGCTAAGCTGGCAGAGGCCCATATGACCTGTCAGGAGCTTTACGGGTATGACGGCTGCGTTATGGATATCGATGATGCAACTATGGCTGAAGCATGTGGTGCTACAGCGATATTCAGAGATAAGGATGTAGCGGTCATTGACGAGAAGCATCCTGTTCTTGAGTCGTTGGAGGAGATAGATAATCTTAAACTGCCGGATCCTTTAAAGGATGGAAGATGCTGTGAATGGCTTGAGACAACACAGCGCCTTGTAGATCAGATAGGTGATCATGTGTTCATCATGGGACGGGCCGATCCGGGAGCTTTTTCATTACTGACATTGCTTCGCGGGGCTCAGAACTTTATGGTTGATCTTCTTACAGAAGATGAGGATGTCATATTCCATGCTCTTGACTGGGCAAATGAAGCACATATCAGATTTGCCAAAGCACAGCTGATGACAGGAGCCCATTCATCGAGTATGGGAGATTCCTATGCAGGGCAGAGCCTGGTGTCTCCTGAAATATATAAGAAATTCGCATTTCCTTATGAGAAAAAAGTTGTCGATGCTCTTAAGGACATTCCGGGATACTATTCGATACATATCTGCGGAAAAGCAGATAAGATAATAGATTATATGGGAATGACAGGAGCAGACATACTTGAACTTGACTGGGAAGTGGATATGAAGAATGCCAGGGAGATACTGCCTGAAAAGACTGTTCTTATGGGCAATATTAATCCAAGTGACCCGCTGGTATTCGGAACTCCTGAGCAGGTTGAGGAACAGGCTAAAATAATTATTGACGGAACAAAAGGCAGGGGACTTCTGTTGAGTTCAGGCTGTGCAATGGGAGAGAACACAAAGCCGGAAAACATGAGGGCTATGGTGGAAGCAGCAAAGAAATACGGTTCATACGACAGACTTTGTGAACTGCAGCAGATATAACATCACGGGAGAAAAAATGTTATCAGACTATAAGGTTCCTGAATCAAATTATCGCTTTTTTGTAACTGCGATGCAGAATAAAAAGCCTGAAAGGATGCCGCTGTATGAGCATCATATCGACGCAGGCTTTATTCAGAAGGACATAAATGTTCCGATGGTTCAATTGCTTGACGGAAGCACGGAGGACAAAAAGGTCTTTTTTAAAAACTATGTAGACTATTGGGAAAATCATGGATACGATATCGTAACCTTTGAAAGAGGAATTCCTCTTTCATGTCCCGGAAGCGGTGCGCTCAGATTCAATGGAGAACCATGTATCAAAACTCCTGAGGATGTCAGGAATTATCCATGGGATAAGATTCCGGACTGGTTCTTTGAACAGAATGCAGAATACTTTGAACTTTTTGCGGAAGAAGTACTTAAACGTGATAACATTCGTGCTGTCGGAGGGCCGGGATACGGAATTTTTGAGACAGTTCAGGATCTTGCCGGATACATGGAATTATGCTATCTCATGTATGATGAACCGGAAATGGTGGATGAGCTTTTTGCAAACGTCAGAAATCTTTATGCAAAGATATGGTCAAGATTTTTGAAGGATTATGCGGAGCCGTTCTGCGTATGCCGCATGGGTGATGATCTCGGATTCAGAGATGAGACGCTGCTTCCGCATGAGTTTATAGTTAAGCAGATTATTCCGGGATATAAGACTGTTGTTGATCTGGTTCATGACACGGGCCGCCCGTTTATTCTTCACAGCTGCGGACAGATATTCGGAATAATGGACGAAATACTTGCGACAGGCATAGATGCCAAGCATAGCAATGAAGACCAGATAGCTCCGTTCCATAAATGGGTTGAGCTTTATGGCGATAAACTATGTAACCTCGGCGGAATTGATATGAATATCCTATGTATGGAGAAGCCTGATGTTATAGCACGCAGAGTGAGAGAAACCATCGAAGAAAACATAGATTTCGGCGGATTCGGACTTGGATGCGGTAATTCGATTCCCGACTATATCCCGCTCGAAGGATTCTATGCAATGAATAAAGCTGCTAATGAATACCGCCTGCAGCAGTATCACTGATTAAGGGTTAAACCGGAAAGGGAAAAAGATGAAAGAGATGACATCATTAGAACGCGTCCAGGCTGTTATGAACGGAGAAATGCCGGACAGAGTTCCTGTTATTCCGCAGTGCTTTATGTTTAGTGCACTCACAGCCGGATATCATATCGGCGAGATAAACAGAAGTCCTGCAAAAATGGCCGAGGCACACAGAATATGCCAGGAAAAGTACGGATATGACGGATGTGTTATTGATGTTGACGATGCGACACTGGCAGAGGCCTGCGGAGCAAGTGTAATCTTCAGAAAAACCAATGTTGCAGCGGTGGATGAAAAGCATCCTGCGATCAGTTCTCTTGAGGAGATTGATAATCTGAAGCTTCCGGATCCTTTAAAGGACGGAAGATGCTGCGAGTGGCTTGAGACCACAGAAAGACTGATTGATGCAGTCGGAGATCATGTATTTGTCATGGGTCGTGCCGATCAGGGACCGTTCGACCTCCTCGCGCTTCTTCGCGGACCGATGGAGTTCATGATGGATCTCCTTACAGAAGATGAAGATGTAATAAGACATGCGCTTGACTGGGCGGCAGAAGCGCATATCCGATTTGCCCGTGCTCAGCTTCAGGCCGGAGCTCACGCAACAAGCATGGGAGATGTATATGCAGGACAGAGCCTGGTTTCACCTGATATATACAGAAACCTTGCATTCCCGTACGAAAAGAAGGTCACAGAGGCTCTTAAGGACCATAACGGGTGGTATTCAATTCATATTTGCGGAAAAGCTAATCTCATCATTGATGCAATGGGCAAGACCGGTGCTGATATTCTTGAGATCGACTGGGAAACAGACATGGGAGAGGCAAGAAAGGCCGTTCCTGACGATGTAGTGCTGATGGGAAATATCGACCCGAGCGATCCGCTGGTTCTCGGAACTCCTGAGAAAGTAATGGAAAAAGCAAAGGCCATCATCGAGGGTACGAAAGGCAAGGGAATTATCTTAAGCTCAGGATGTGCAATGGGTGAAAACACCAAGCCTGAAAATATGGCAGCAATGATTGAAGCGGCAAAGAAGTTCGGAACTTATGATCAGCTTTGCGAGATGCAGAAGGTCTGATTTAAGTTGTTTACCATTTTTGAAAGTGGTAAAATAAGAACACAATCAAGTCTATGGTTACAACAGAGGCAAAGCCCTCTTTGTGATAAATAATGTTTCAAAAAGAAAAGGAGAAAAAAATGAAAAAAATCTTAGCATTAGTTTTAGCAGCAGCTATGGTTCTTTCTCTTGCAGCATGCGGCGGACAGGCAGCACCAGCAGAGGCAGCACCGGCAGCTGAGGCAGCAGCAGAAGTAGCAGCTCCTGCACCAGAGACAGAAGCTCCTGCAGCACAGGCAGCAGTTAAGGAAGAAGTTCAGGCTTCATCAGAAGGCGACAAGGACTTCACAGTAGCAGGTATCGTATTCCAGGATGACCAGTTCATGAACATGCTTACAAAGGGTTATGTTGATGCAGCAACAGACGCTGGCGTTAAGGTTCTTACAGACAACACAAATAACGACCAGGCAAAGGAAACAGAGCTTATCAACACATATCTTGCACAGGGTGTTGCAGGTCTTGCAATTGCTCCTCTTAATTCAGACGCATCAGTAGCAGCTCTTAAGGCAGCTGACGAGCAGGGTATGAAAGTTGCTCTTACAAACATTTCTGTTAGCGATGCAAGCTTCATCGTTGGTGGTTATACATCTGATGACTACACAAACTGCCAGATCGTTGGTAAGGAAGCAGCTGAGATCCTTAAGGATAAGTTCGGTGATGAGACAGTTAAGATTGCTATCGTTCAGTTCAAGTCACTTCTTCCTGACAACTCAGGCGCTCGTGTAAAGGGTTACCTTGATGCACTTGATGCAGGCGGCGTTAAGTATGAAGTTGTAGCAGATCAGGATGCATGGCTTCAGGATACAGCTCTTGAGACAGCATCAGCTATCCTTACAGCTCATCCGGAGACACAGTGCATTATCACTGTAAACGATGGTGGTACAATCGGTTCAGTTATGGCAGTTCAGAATGCAGGCCTTTCAGACCAGGTTGTAGTATTCGGCCATGATGGATCAGATCAGATTTCTTCAATGGTACTTGATGATGCTTGCCCACTTCAGGCAGTTATCGCTCAGGATCCATACGGCCAGGGTTACAAGGCTATGACAGCTGTTATTAAGGCTGTTCGTGGAGAAGATGTTTCTGATACACAGGGCAAGTGCCAGTTCCTTGATGGTATCCTTCTTACATCACGTGACAAGGATGCTGTAAATCAGTGGAGAGTTGACAACGGCTTTGAGGCTATTCAGTAATTAAATCAATACTTTCGG
>JAZLHO010000030.1:0-5026 GCA_045616865.1 Lachnospiraceae bacterium
CGTATAGATTTCAGAAATCAGGCGGCACATTCTGACACCATGGATGTTATTCAGGCAAAGGAATGCATTGATTACGTTGTCGGGGTAATGCATCGGCTCGGAATCATGCTGGATGCATATAGATTTTGATGGTTAATACTGCTTTTTGTGCTATACTTTATAGGATGATTCTGAAAAGGAGAACTCAAAAATGATAGACATCAGTATCTTAAATAAACTTAACGCTCCGTCAAAAGAAGAGCGACTTAACAATCTCAAAGAAGTTGTTGCAAAGACAAACTTCCCGGAAGTAGTTCCTCAGTATATAAATAATCATATTCACACGATTTATTCGTTTTCACCATATTCACCGACTGCTGCAATCTATGCATCCAGGATGGAAGGCCTCAGTACGGCAGGAATCATAGACCATGATTCTATTTCCGGTGCAAGAGAGTTCCTTGAAGCTGCCGGGATAGCAGATATCCCGGTAACTATCGGTATGGAGTGCCGTGCATCTATGGACGGAACATCTATGGAAGGTCGCAGAACCAACAATCCCGATCAGGTAGGAGTGAGCTATATGACTATTCAGTCTGTTCCTCACGATAAGATTGATGAAGTAAATGCTTTCTTCAGGCCATACCGTTTCGCCCGCGGTGAAAGAAATAAAAAGATGGTCGGGAAAATCAATGATTTGCTCGGATTTGATCTTGATTACGAAAAAGATGTCCTTCCGCTTTCAATGGCAAAGGAAGAGGGCGGAGTCACCGAGAGACATCTCATGTATGCACTTGCCAAAAAGATGGTTGAGAAAGTCGGCAAAGGACAGCCGATGGTAGATTATCTTAAAGGTCTCGGCATTCCTCTTAACGAGAAGCAGACGGCACAGATGCTTGATCTTCAGTATCCGTTCTATGAGTATGATCTTCTCAGTATACTTAAGGGCGAGTTTGTTCCGAAGATATTCATTGATGCGACAGACGAGTGCCCCAACGTAAAAGATGTTGTCGCATTGTGCGAGAAAGTAGATGCACTTTTATGTTATGCTTACCTCGGAGATGTAACATCATCTGTAACCGGAGATAAGAAAGCCGCGAAGTTTGAAGATGATTATCTTGAGGAAGTTATTAAATGCCTCAAAGATACCGGAGTAAAGGCAGTTGCATATATGCCGACAAGAAATACACCCGAGCAGCTTAAAAGACTCCGTAAGCTTTGTGATGAGAACGGACTGTTCCAGGTATCGGGAGAGGACATCAACGGACCGCGCCAGTCATTTATCATAAGAGCTATGGAGAATCCGGAGTTTTCCAATCTGATAGATGCAACCTGGAAGCTTATTGACCATGAAACCAAGGGAACACCTATCTGCTGATTATAATTAAGAGGAGAGGGAAGTTATGGCAAAGAATTTAAATCTGATGGCATTTGATTTAGGCGCAAGCAACGGACGCGCCATGGTCGGACAGTTCAACGGAGATACCATAAAACTGTCAGAGCTTCACAGATTCGAAAACGGCATCGTGGATATGCTTGGAATCGGATACTGGGATACAACAAAACTGTATTCCGAGATGACCAGAGGTTTTTCCGCTGCAAAGAAGGAGGGCATGAAGCTTGACTGCTTTGGAATCGATACCTGGGGTGTTGATTACGGACTGCTGGATAAGAACGGGAGACTGCTCGGCAATGTGATCAGCTACAGAAATTCTGTTGATGCTGATATGGATGAGGCGTTCAAGGTAGTTCCCCAGAGAGATATATTTGACAGGACAGGTATCGCGAGCTGCAATTACAATACGCTGTTCCAGCTTTATGCGAGAAAGCGTGTGGATGATACAGCACTTGAGCATGCGGACGCATTTCTCATGCTTCCGGATCTTCTGGGATACTTCCTCACCGGTGAGAAGCGCAATGAATATACTATCGCGACCACCAGCATGATGATTAATTATAAGACAAAGGACTGGGACAGAGAGCTTATTGCAAAGTTTGGAATATCACCTGATATCTTCCCGCAGCTTGACCGCGCAGGAAGCTTGAGAGGTAAGCTTTACGGAGCACTTGCTGATGAACTCGGAATTGATCCGGTGAATTTTGCCGCAGTCGGATGTCATGATACTGCCTCTGCAGTAGCAGCCATCCCCGGAGAGGGAAGCTTCGCATTCTGCTCAAGCGGAACATGGTCACTGTTCGGCGTAGAAACACCGCAGGCGATTGTAGATGATAATGTGTTTAATTCTAACTTTGCAAACGAAGGTACTGTTCAGGGTGGATGCCGTCCGCTTAAGAATATCATGGGCATGTGGATCATTCAGGAGTGTCGTCGTAACTGGATCAAGGAAGGAAAGAATTATTCATGGAATGATATCGTAGAGATGGCACTTAAGGAGAAGCCGCTTGTAAGTATCATTGATCCTGATTATGGTGAGTTCTTTAATCCGGGCAACATGCCTCAGAGAATCCGCAATTTCTGCAAGAAGACGGGACAACCTGTTCCGGAGAATGACGGTCAGATCGCAAGATGTGTATATGAGAGTCTTGCGCTTAAATACAGATGGGCACTGGAAAGACTTGAGGAGATCAAGGGAATGCCTATTGACACACTCAATATCGTTGGTGGAGGAATCCAGAATAAGTTCCTCAACAGGTGTGTGGCAGACGCTACAGAGCGCAGGGTAATCACAGGACCTATCGAGGGCGCAGCTATCGGTAACTGTTTGATACAGGCAGTGGCACTGGGAGAACTGAAGGGGATTGATGAGGTTCGTGAAGTCGTTCGTCGTTCTGAACAGCCGGATGTATATGAACCGCAGGCATCAGAGGAATGGCGGGATGCATACGGACGTCTGTTGAATCTTCTGTAATACAGGACGTATGACAGAGGAGGTGCTTATATAGAATTTATTAAATCAAATATAGAAAGAAGGCAATTTATGGACAAGAGTTTTGCAGCAAAGATAGCACCTGCATTCAGAGGAGTTACAGGCGCGGCAACAATTAAGTTTACAGAAGGAGCAGCTGAGGGAAAGAAAATCGAAGGCACAACGATCGAGGAGATCTATGAGAGCATCAAAGGTGCAGCAAATGAGACTAAGATATATGTAGACGGTGTAGGATCTTTTGAAGCAGTAAAGTCAGGTAAGACAGGACGCTGCGCAAATAAGATATCCATCGTTACCGGATCAGCACAGGGATTCGGATTTGGTATCGCATCTGCTATGGTTGAAGAAGGCGCATACATGGTATACTGCGATCTCAATATCGAACTCGCTCAGCAGAGAGCAGATGAGGCTAATGCAAAATTCGGCGCAGGTACAGCAGTAGCCATCAAGGTTGATGTTTCAAATGAAGAATCAGTAGCAAACCTTATCGATGAGACAGTGCTTGCATTCGGCGGACTGGATGTATTTGTAAACAACGCGGGTGTCGTTCGTTCCGGCCCTGTTGAAGAACTGTCACTTAAGGATTTTACATTTGTAACAAATATCGATTACATCGCATATTTCACATGCGTTAAGTACTGCGTAGCTCCGATGAAGATCGAGAAGAAGTTTGCTCCTGAGAAGATGTTTGATATCATCCAGATCAACTCAAAGTCAGGTCTTGAGGGATCAAACAAGAACTCAGCATATGCAGGAGCCAAGTTCGGAGGCATCGGTCTTACACAGAGCTTCGCTTTGGAGCTTGCACCATTCGGAATCAAGGTCAATTCTATCTGTCCGGGCAATTTCCTCAACGGACCGCTGTGGTCAGATCCGGAGAAGGGACTTTTCGTTCAGTATTTCAAGGCTGGCAAGGTACCGGGAGCAAAATCAGTTGAAGATGTTCGCGCATTTTATGAGGCAAAGGTTCCGCTTGGAAGAGGCTGCGAGACTACAGATGTAAATCGCGCTATCTATTATCTCCTCGAGCAGGAGTATGAGACAGGCCAGGCCCTTCCTGTAACAGGCGGTCAGGTAATGCTCAACTGATATCGGAAGCATTTTTCAAATTCAATACAGAATACACGAAAGACACTCCGAAATGGTGGACTCACTAAGGGATTTATAATCTCGTAAGAATACGGCATAACTTACAACGATGTAGGCTATGCCGTTTTTCTTGCTTCTTCGGGGATATCGACTGCCCCGATAAAATTCCAGATGATTGCAATCGTTTGTTTTTTCATTCTTGTTCCGGGAACCTTCTCCGGCTGGAATACTTCGATTCTTTCCACAAAGGTTCTGATAATCTCTGCAGTAAGCTCCGTGATATCCGTGTACTTATGTACCATCTTGAGGAATGAATTCACATTTAACCGCTGGTCTTTAGATGCGTCAATGAATTTCTGCAGTTCTTCGGAGCGGCTTTCAAGCTGTTTCTGTTCTTCCTCGTATGTGACGGACATCCGGCTGAATCGCTCATCAGAAATCTTTCCGTCAATGTTATCCTCGTAAAGCCTTTGAACAATGGTATCAAGCTTTGCAATCCGGGCTTTTGCCTGTTCCAGTTCCTTATGGCTGTCACGAAGTCTCCGGTCAAGTTCTTTCTCGTTCTGCTTTGTTACAAGCTGTACGAACTCATCTTCATGTTCACGGGCATAGGATGTTATTTCCCGAAGGTGCCTTAAAAGAATCTCTTCAACCTGCACATTGTGGATCTGATGCGAAGTGCAGCCGCCTTTGATTTTGCGGTAAGTCGCACAGACGAAATGCTCCTGCTCATGCGTCCAGCCTCTTGCCCTGACCTGATAAAGCTTTGCTCCGCAGTCTGCGCAGTAAAGCATTCCGGAAAGAACCGGCATCTCACCCATAGGTGTAAGCCTGCGTCTTCCATCACGGATTCTCTGAACGATATCGAAAGTTTCCTGGTCGATGATGGCTTCGTGGGTGTTTTCAAATATTACCCATTCGGACGGGTCATTCTCCATTTTCTTTTTGCACTTGAAAGACTTTCTATAGGTACGGAAGTTCACCGTGTGTCCTAAATATTCCTGTTTTATCAGGATATCCGAAATGGTTCGCTGCTGCCAGTATCCGGGCTGTTCAGAGATTTTCGCAGG
>JAZLHO010000031.1:0-15409 GCA_045616865.1 Lachnospiraceae bacterium
AGGAAAGCATCAGGATAGTCAAACATAAAAGAAAAAGCGTGCAGTAAAAACCGCACGTTGAGATAGAGAATTATAAGGAGATACCGAGATTAATCTGCAAGTATCCTGCAGTAGGTGGGACGATTAATTTGACGTATTACATATATATGGACCTTGAATATGGTTTTGGCTTTGAAGGATATATGTACCTTAAGAATGTAAATGATGGTTCAGCAATATGTGATGCCTCAGCTAAATTCGATGACGGAAAGACATATTACTTTGATAAGAACGGAGTAGCATACAGCGATAAGGCTCACAAAAAGAAGATAACAAAGGAACCAACTTCGAAAATTATTTCTAATTAACCCCTGTATAAAAAAGTTTCTGCCATATATAGCAAAAACTTTGTTTTTGACGAAGTTTATGCTATGATATTCCCTGGCAAGGAGGGCTTGTTTATGAATGCAAAATCAGAATTAAAGAGCAGAGACCTGTATTTAAACAAACTTATAGCATTAAAAGATACTGAACCGGTAAAAGTGGTAACAGGGATCAGACGATGCGGCAAATCAAGCCTTCTGAAACTTATGGTCAGGCATCTTAAGGATTGTGGTGTTGAAGAAAACCGGATTGTTGAGATGAATTTCGAGTCCAACGCATTTAAAGGGATGACGGCAGATGAAGTATATGCCTTTGTAAAAGAAAAATGCGCAGATAAGAGAATGTATCTGTTCTTTGACGAGATTCAACGGATTCCGGAGTGGGAAGATGCAATTAATTCATTCAGAGTTGATCTTGATTGCGACATTTATGTTACAGGCTCGAATGCATATCTTCTTTCATCTGAGTATTCAACATACCTTAGTGGAAGATGTGTTGAAATAAAGATGCTGCCGCTGTCATTCGAAGAGTTTATAAGCTTTAATGGATTTGAAATTAAAAGAATAAAGAGTGCGCTTGGCGGTGAAAAGGAAGTTGCCGTAGATGGTAATGGCATTCAGTATACTTTGAATGAACTCTTTGAAGCATATCTTCGTTTTGGAGGCATGCCGGGAATAAGCGATGTTGGTCTGGAACAGGACAGGGCATTTGCTCTGCTCGATGGCATTTACTCAACTGTGGTTGTAAGAGATATTCTGGAAAGAGAAAAAAGGCGGGGACAAAGGCAGATAACGGATGCGGTGCTCCTGAAGAAGATAATTATGTTTCTCTGCGATAATATCGGTTCCAATGTTTCATCAACTTCTATAGGCAATATACTGGCAAATGAGGGAATGCTTGAAGATGGGTCGAGAAAGGGAAAACCAAGTGCCCATACTGTTCAGGCATATATAGAGGCACTTCTTGAAGCATATTTCTTTTATGAAATCAAGAGATTTGACATCAGGGGAAAGGAATACTTAAAGACTCTTGGAAAGTATTATGTTGTTGATATAGGACTCAGGAATTATCTGTTAGGGATAAGAGACAGGGACAGAGGACATATACTCGAAAACATTGTATATCTGGAACTGCTTCGAAGAGGCTATGATGTTGCCATAGGAAAGCTGGATAATTCGGAGATAGATTTCATTGCAACAAGTACGAGTGAAAAGATTTATATCCAGGTTACAGAATCAACGCTTTCAGAGGATGTCAGAAAAAGAGAACTTACTCCGTTAAAAAAGATAAGGGATAATTATGAGAAAACAGTACTTTCTATGGATGAAGAGCAGACATCATACGAAGGAATAAAACAGATTAATATCATAAAATGGCTTTTAACAATAGATTGACCCACTAAAGAAAAAATTCAACTTATTCATTGAAAAGGAGTCGAGCAATCGGCTCTTTTTTGATGCCGGAAAAATGTTTTATCGTATTCATTGCGATTCCTACTTTCAAAGTCTGATATACGGAACAAATAGTTTATTGGTTTGTTTCTCTTATGGGCTTTTTACTGCTATCAATAGGATGTTTTATGTGATAAAATAAATATGGGTAAGTGTGCCCTGTTTTTTTCGTATAAAAAATGTTTTCACAGCAGCTAAAACGGTATTTTGATATAGAAAAGAGGACTCGACTTATGAAAAGAGATCGCATTCAACCAGAGCCAGATGAAGAAGGAGTTCTGTTAGATGGGGAACTGATAAACGATGTGACCGAAAAGGCAGAAAAAAACGAAGAAGAAAGAATCTGATAATCCCCGTAATACAATCATATTGATTTACTACCTAAAAAACTATAAAATTTAGGTAGTAAAGGAGAATTATATGCGTAAATATGATTATTCGTTTCTAAAAAAGAATATTCCCGGTCATATAGTCGGATTGACAGATATCATCACAGATTTAAGGAGCAGAGAGTCATTTAGAAAACTTCAGTATGGTGATGCTTTTGAGGCTTTGCGAAAAAAAGCGATTATTGAATCAGTTAAGGGCAGTAATGCTATCGAAGGTATTGTTACTACAGATTTGAGGATAAAGGAAATTGTCGCCGGAGCTGCACCGGACACACATGATGAGCTGGAAATATCTGGTTATAAGGATGCATTGAACCTGATTCATTCAAATCACCAGAATCTGGATATCAGAGAGGACACCATATGTATGCTCCATAGGATGATAGAAGAGCAGACAAACACTGAATTTGCAGGAAAGTATAAGAAGAGCGACAATTATATAATGGAATATGATTCTGACGGGTCACATCGTATCAGATTCAAACCTGTAAGTGCAAATGAAACGAAGCACGCAATGGAACAACTGATTCTGTCATTTTATGACGCCAGACAGGATTCCGAGATTTCTCCGCTACTGTTGATTCCTTGTTTTGTTTTGGATTTTTTATGCATTCATCCATTTGCAGACGGAAATGGAAGAATATCAAGATTACTTACAGTGATGCTCTTATACAATTTCGGATACGATATTGTCAGATATATTTCCTTTGAGGGGCAGATCAATAGTTATAAGGATAGTTATTATTCAGCGTTGGAACAGTCATCAGTATATTGGCACGAAGGAACCAATGATTATATTCCGTTCATAATTTATTTTCTGCAAATACTGTACCGATGCTTCAAAGAGCTGGATGAATCATTTATGGATATATCATTGAAAAAAGCCAAGAAATCCGAGCGAATAGAAGGAATCCTGCTCAGTGCTATTGTTCCTGTTTCAAAACGTGAAATTGCAGAGAAACTGCCGGATATTAGTATAAAAACCATTGAGCTTGTTCTGGGAAAGATGATCAGAGAAAAAAAGATTAAAAAAATAGGAACATATAAAGATGCTAGATATATGCGTAAATAAATTGGAAAGTTTAATTTAATAACTATGGGGAGAAACGTTTTGTAATAAATCGATATGAGCAGAGCATTCATGAAAGAAAATGACGGTATGTTCCATTGCAGAAAGATGGACAGGGATTGTCCGGATGCGAACCTGCGCGGTGGATGCGACCTGGAACGATGCCGTCATGAGGATGAAATGATAAACCCACCAGAGAACAGGAATGAAGGAAACAACAAAAAAATACATTAAAATACGAGGTGCCGGTGAGCATAATCTGAAGCATGTTGACCTGGAGATTCCAAGGGATGAACTGGTAGTATTTACCGGATTGTCCGGAAGCGGGAAATCCAGTCTTGCTTTTGATACTATTTACGCAGAGGGACAGAGAAGATATATGGAGTCTCTGTCGAGTTATGCCCGTCAGTTCCTGGGACAGATGGAGAAGCCGGAGGTTGAAAGCATTGAAGGACTCCCGCCGGCTATATCGATAGATCAGAAGTCAACCAATCGCAACCCGAGATCTACGGTTGGAACAGTAACTGAAATATATGATTATATGAGGCTTTTGTACGCCAGAATAGGAGTACCTCATTGTCCTAAGTGCGGAAAGCCTATCAAAAAGCAGTCCATCGATCAGATGGTTGACCAGATCCTGGCTTGTCCGGAGGGAACCAAAATACAGGTTATGGCACCGGTAGTCCGGGGCAGAAAAGGACGCCATGAAAAGGTGATAGAGCAGGCCAAGAAGTCCGGCTATGTCCGTGTGCGTATTGATGGAGATATCATAGCTATTCAGGATATGGAAAATGAACAGCTCGATAAGAATATCAAGCATACTGTGGAAATCGTGGTTGACAGACTGGTCATTCGTGAAGGCATACAAAAGAGAGTCACAGATTCTCTGGAAACAGCACTTAAGCTTACCGGAAATATCTGTACGGTAGCGTGCGATTATCCCGGAAATTCGGGGAGGGAAACGGAGCATGAGGAGCTGAATTTTTCCCAGCAGTTTTCATGCCCTGACTGCGGCGTATCTGTAGATGAAGTTGAACCGAGAAGCTTTTCATTTAACAATCCTTTCGGAGCATGTCCGGAATGTTCAGGACTGGGTTATACCATGGAGTTTGATGAGGAGCTGCTGATTCCGGATAAATCTCTGAGCATAAATGAAGGAGCTATCGTAGTTCCGGGATGGCAGAGCTCACAGAAGGAGGGAAGCTTTTCTCATGCGATGCTGGAGGCACTTGCAAAGCATTATAAATTCAGCCTTGATACTCCTTTTGAAAAGTATCCCAGGAAGATACACGATATACTGATAAACGGAACAGATGAATATGTAGATGTCTATTACAGCGGACAGCGTGGATCGGGTGTATATCCGGTAGCATTTGAGGGTATTATCGAAAACTGCAACCGCAGGTATCGTGAGACGTTCAGCGAATCAAGCAGAGCGGAATATGAAACCTTCATGCGTATTTCGCCGTGTCCGGCATGCCGGGGCAGGAGACTTAAACCGTCCTCACTTGCGGTCACAGTAGGAGATAAGAACATCTATGATGCTACCGATATGAGCATCGTGAATTTCAGAAAGTTCATAGATGATCTGAAGCTGTCCAGAATGCAGGCTCAGATCGGAGCGCTGATACTTAAAGAGATCCGGGCGAGGATATCATTTCTTATAGATGTCGGACTTGATTATCTGACACTCAGCAGATCAACTTCTACTTTGTCGGGCGGAGAGGCTCAGCGAATCAGACTTGCAACACAGATCGGATCCGGTCTGGTCGGGGTCGCATATATACTTGATGAACCGTCTATCGGTCTTCATCAGAAGGACAATGATAAACTCCTTGCTACTCTTAAGCATCTCCGTGATCTGGGCAATTCGGTCATAGTTGTCGAGCATGATGAAGAGACGATGCGGGAAGCGGATTTTCTGGTTGATATCGGACCGGGTGCCGGATCACATGGCGGAGAGGTAGTGGCAACAGGAACTGTGGATGATATCATAAGATGTAAGGATTCGATCACAGGAAAATATCTGTCGGGTGAAATAGAGATTTCTGTTCCGAAGACCAGGCTTGAACCAAAGGGAAAGATAAAGGTCTGCGGCGCTCAGGAAAACAATCTGAAGAATATTGATGTGGAGTTTCCGCTTGGAGTGATGACCTGCGTGACGGGTGTATCGGGATCAGGCAAGTCTTCACTTGTAAATGAGATACTTTACAAAGCACTTGCAAGAAAGCTCAACAGAGCACAGGTTGTATTTCCGGGAAAGCATAAGAGGATCGAAGGTGCAGAACAGCTTGATAAAGTCATATGTATCGATCAGTCTCCGATAGGAAAAACCCCGCGTTCAAATCCGGCTACCTATACAGGAGTTTTTGATCTCATCCGGGATCTGTTTGCACAGACACCTGATGCTAAGGCCAAGGGATATCAGAAGGGACGTTTCAGCTTCAATGTCAAAGGCGGACGATGCGAGTCATGTTCCGGTGACGGTATCATTAAAATCGAAATGCATTTTCTGCCTGATGTGTATGTGCCATGTGAGGTGTGCGGAGGAAAACGGTATAACAGAGAAACTCTTGAGGTCAGATACAAGGGGAAATCAATATACGATGTTCTGAATATGACTGTTGAGGAGGCTCTGGATTTCTTTGGGGCCATGCCCAAAATACATCGCATCATTCAGACCTTGTATGATGTGGGACTTGGATATATAAAGCTGGGACAGCCATCCACTGAGCTTTCAGGCGGTGAGGCTCAGCGTATCAAGCTTGCAACAGAGCTTGCAAAACGAAGTACAGGACGGACGATTTATATTCTTGATGAGCCTACCACGGGACTGCATTTTGCTGATGTTCATAAGCTGGTCGAGATACTCAGACGTCTGACTGACGGAGGAAATACTGTAGTTGTTATCGAGCATAATCTTGACGTGATCAAGTGTGCAGATTATATAATTGATATGGGACCTGACGGAGGAGACCGCGGCGGAACTGTGATTGCCAGCGGAACTCCTGAGAAGGTAGCCGGAGAAAAACGTTCCTATACAGGTCAGTACCTGAAGAAAATACTATAAGATATTTAGCGGACTGAAGAAAATTATGAGTAGCCATTTCTGTACGGATAAAGAATTTTTTAAAGGATATTTCAAACTTGCCGTCATGCTGATTATACAGCAGGCGATAGTTCTCAGTGTCAACCTTCTTGATAATATCATGATCGGTTCATACAGTGAGAATGCGCTTGCCGGAGTAACGATAATCAATCAGATACATTTCGTATATCAGGGTTTGCTTGACGGACTTGTAACCGGTATGGTGGTCCTTGGTTCTCAGTACTGGGGAAAGAAGGATGCAGACTCTATCAGGAGACTTGCACCGACCGGGTTCTATGTTGCAGTGGCATTTTCCGTACTTATGTTTATGATTGCTGCTTTTCTTCCGCGTGAGCTTGTCGGACTGTTTACCAAAGATCCGGCAGTTGTGACGGAAGCACTTGCATATCTTGATGTAATCAAGTGGTCCTGGATCTTCTTCGCTGTTTCGATGTTCCTTCTTGCGACGATGAGAGGTGTTGGCTCAGCAAATGTTGCGGTAGTTGTTTCCGTGATTTCGCTTTGTGTCAATGCAACCGGAAATTATGCATTCATATTCGGCCGCTTCGGAGCACCGGAGCTGGGTTCGGCAGGTGCAGCACTTGCAACAGCTTTTGCAAGGATACTTGAGATGTTCATCGTGGCTTTTTATGTTCTTAAGATTGATAAAAAGCTTTGCATGAAGATAAAGGATATGGTCACACCTCACTTTGAGAATATCGGACAGTATATGGGAGTTGCGGCACCGATACTTATAGCAGAGGGAAGCTTCTGCTGCGGCAATGCGGCACAGGCGGTGGTGCTTGGAAATCTGAGCACTACGGCATTGGCGGCAAACTCAATTTCCACATCACTGTATCAGCTTGTTAAGGTCATGGCGATAGGTGCATCCAATGCTGCTGCCGTATGCATGGGTCAGATAGTGCCGAGAGGAAAAGAATATGCTATCAGATGCGCCAACTCATTACAGATCATTTTTATTGCCATAGGTGCAGCGGTTGCACTTGTACTGTTTGTGATAAGAATACCTGTCCTGAACATGTATAATGTTTCACCGGAGACGCGTGAGCTTGCAGATCAGTTCATAAAGCTTCTGTGTATCATAGGATTCTGTATGTCATATCAGATGTCGTGCAACTGCGGTATCACACGAGGAGGCGGTGATCCGAAGTTCGTAATGTATGTGGATCTTATCTGCATCTGGCTTATAGTAATACCGCTGTCTTTCCTGGCGGCGTTTAAATTCAACTGGTCTCCGCTTGCTATCATGCTCTGCCTGAATATCGATCAGATCATCAAGATCGTTCCGGCAGCAATCAAGGTCAATAGCCACACATGGTATAAAGACCTCACAGTAAAGAAAAATGAGGAAAAAGAATGAGCGATTTTTTGAAAACATTTTCATGCGATGTCTTCACTGATAAGGAAATGAAGGCAAGACTTCCGAAGGACGTTTACCGCAAACTGAAGAAGACCATAGAAGCAGGAACCGAGCTGGATCCGTCTATTGCGGATACGGTTGCCAATGCTATGAAGGAGTGGGCCCTCGAGAGAGGTGCTACTCATTATACTCACTGGTTCCAGCCGCTTACGGGAGTTACGGCCGAAAAACATGATGCTTTTCTTTCCATCAACAGACTGGGGAAACCGGTACTGGATTTTGAAGGTAAACATCTGATAAAGGGAGAACCTGATGCCTCCAGTTTTCCTTCCGGCGGTCTGAGGGCTACATTTGAGGCCCGTGGCTATACTGCGTGGGACTGCACCTCACCGGCATTCCTTCGCGAGGATGCGCTGGGTGTCACACTTTGCGTGCCGACTGCATTTTGCTCTTATACCGGAGAATCTCTTGATCAGAAGACACCGCTTTTAAGATCCATGCAGGCTATCGATGAGCAGGCTCTCAGACTGGTTCGTATGTTCGGAGATAAAACAGCAAAAAGGATCATTCCGATGGTAGGCGCAGAACAGGAGTATTTCCTGGTAGATAAGGATATATACAACAAACGAAAGGATCTTGTATATACAGGACATACTCTTTTCGGGGCCATGCCTCCCAAGGGGCAGGAGCTGAGCGATCATTATTACGGGATCATCAACGAGCGTGTCGGCGCTTATATGAAGGATATCAATCAGGAGCTGTGGAAGCTGGGAGTTCCTGCAAAGACACAGCACAATGAGGGTGCGCCTTCACAGCATGAGCTTGCGCCTTTATACGAGCAGTGCAATATCGCAACCGACCATAATCAGATGACTATGGAGACTATGAAGAGAGTTGCGGGAAGACACGGAATGGTATGCCTTCTTCATGAGAAACCTTTTGCCGGTGTCAATGGTTCCGGCAAGCATAACAACTGGTCACTGTCTACTGACGGAGGAAGGAATCTTCTCAAGCCGGGAGATAAGCCTCATGAGAATCTGGAGTTTCTTCTCATACTGGCATGTGTGATCAAGGCGGTCGATAAGCATGCTGATCTGATCAGATACAGCGGTTCAAATGTCGGGAACGATCTAAGACTTGGAGGTAACGAAGCGCCGCCTTCAGTAATCAGTGTATTTCTCGGTGAACAGCTTCAGGATATACTGGACCAGTTTGCGCAGAAGGGTGCGGCTACACACAGTATCGATGGCGGAAAGTTGAAGACAGGTGTTGCGGTCCTTCCGGACTTCAATAAGGATGCGACTGACCGGAACAGGACATCTCCTTTTGCATTTACAGGTAATAAGTTTGAACTGAGGATTCTGGGAAGTTCTGATTCTCTTGCGATGCCGAATATAGTTCTCAATACTATAGTTGCAGAGGCATTTAAAGAGGCATGCGATGAGCTTGGGGAAAAACCGAATAAAAAGAAAATCAGTGAATATATCGCCAAGACTTTCCGCGAGCATAAAAGAGTGGTATTCAACGGTAACGGATACGGGAAAGACTGGGCTAAGGAAGCGCAGAGGAGAGGACTCCCTCATCTTAAATCGATGGTCGATGCGATTCCGTGCATTACGGATAAAAAGTCTGTAGAGCTTTTTGAAAAGTTCGGAGTATTCACCAGAAGTGAGCTTGATTCCCGTGCGGAGATTGAATTCGAAATGTATGCGAAGGAGATCAACATCGAAGCAAAGGCTATGCTGGATATTGCAACCAAGCAGATCATCCCGGCGGTAGTTTCTTATATCGGAAATCTGGCAGGTGCCAAGATAGCAGTTGCCGCTGCAGTTCCGGGAGCCGATACCGGGGTGCAGGAAACACTGATCAGTGAATGTTCTTCACTTCTTGCCGAGGCTAAGAAGGCAATGGATAAGCTGCAGAAGGAAATTGATAAGGCGGCAGCCAAACCTTCGGGAGAAAAATCAGCCAGGGCATATCGATATAATGTATTTCCTGCTATGGAAGCATTGAGAGCACCGGTAGATGCACTTGAACTTCTGGTTGACAAGTCCTGCTGGCCGATGCCGTCATACGGAGATATAATTTTCTGATTATATTAAGATGACATAATAAAACTGCCATTACCGCGCTGTGCCGGTGGTATGGCAGTTTTTCTTATGTAATAGACTATACAGACTGATCAGATGACGAAATGATAACCTATGCCACGGATGGTCTGAATGTATTTCGGGTCATCAGGGTCATCCTCGATCTTCTGACGGAGATGATTGATATATACCATGATGGAGTTTTCGTCTACGAGATCATTGCCCCATATGAGATCATACAGCATGTTTTTGGAAAACACCCGGCCGGGATTATCCAGAAAAAGCTTCATCATAGCATTTTCCTTGCCGGTGAGAATAATCTCCGTATCATTTTTCATAAGTCGAAGCGTGCTTGTGTTATAAGTAAAAGGACCTGCCTTGATCAGATTGTCATTTTCATCGGAAAGACCTCTGTTGCGCCGTATCATAGCTTTGATTTTTGCACCGAGCACGACGGGATTAAACGGCTTGGTGATATAATCATCAGCTCCTATCCCAAGACCATAGAGTGTATCATAGTCTTCTTTTCTGCCGCTGATTATGAAGATGGGAGTCTGATTTCCCTTCTCCCGTATTTTTTCGATCACTTCGAATCCGTCGATCCCGCTGAGATTTATATCAAGAAGTATAAGGGCGTATTCGTTGTCCGTTATATGCTTAAGTGCCTCTTCACCGGATTCTACGGTATCACAGTCAAAGCCGTTGCTTCTTACTACTTTGCATAACAGTTTGAGCACGGCGGTGTCGTCATCAACGATCAATATTTTATCTGTTATCATAGAATTTTTTCCTTTACAAAATATTGTGGAGAGTATATTTTTAGTATAAGCAAGAACCAAAGGCTTTTCAAGAGGAGTATATGAAGGAAGAAAAGGGTAAAACAATAATCACACCATCGTTTGTCATAGCGATTATCGTCATAGTACTTGGACTGATCGGTATGTATATGTCTTTTTCTCTTGCCTACAGGGATTTTGCATTAAGGGCTGATGAAAGAATGGCAATAGTATGGAACCTTGGTAATATTCGTGAGATGCTGACAGGGCTTTTCTGGCAGCTTCAGGCCAGTGGAATTATGGTGGTTATCGGCCTGACTGTTGTGATCGTAAAATTCATCAGTAATACCAGAAAGAACCGAGAGATAAAGGAAAAACTGGAGCTGCTGGAGCAGGAGAAAAAAGCAACAGAAGAACTGATAGAAAAATCAAGAGAACTGGAGCATATCCAGAGACTTGAATTGATAGGTACCATGACAAGCGGTATAGCACATGAGTTCAATAATATGCTTACGCCTATCATGGGCTACAGTCAGATGAGCATGGATATGGTCGATCGTGACAACAGCGATCTGATGGATAATCTGAATGAAATATATGATGCGTCTTCTAAAGCCAAAAAACTGATCCAGAGACTGTCAGAACTGTCAAGAAAAGAGTATGTTTCGGAATTCAAACAGTTATCACCGGATGAGATCCTGATACGGACAGAAGAGATGACGCAGGTCACATTTCCTGAAAATGTCAGACTTGAAAAGGATTACAACTGTCCGGAAAAATGCATAAAGGGGGATGAGACACAGCTGAGTCAGGTTGCACTGAATATCGTCATCAATGCAGTACAGGCCATGAAAGAAAAGGGCGGGACTCTGATAATCAGGACATATAAGGACAGCCATAGTGCATATATGGTATTTCAAGATACGGGCCCCGGAATATCGGAAGAAAATATTCGCAGTATTTTTGATCCGTTCTTCACGACCAAGGAAAACGGAAAGGGAACCGGTCTGGGTCTGGCAATCGCACAGCATATAATCAATGAGCATAAAGGTGAGATCAAAGTGAAAAGCAGGCTTGGCGAGGGCACTGAATTTATAGTTAAATTGCCGCTCACAGAATAATTAATAAGAAAAGCATCATGGCGCAGGAATAAAACCTGCGCTTTTTCTATCTTAATAAATATTAAGACTGGTTTTATGGGGCTTTAAGTATGCACCTGTATACTGCAATCAATGAACGAAGAAATCTACTCAATGAAAAAGGAGGCAGTAAATGAAAGTGCATAAGAAAGTCAGGATGATTGCTATGGCTGCCATGCTTGCAGCAGCGGTATTAACAGTAAATGCGGTTCCGGCGATGGCCGATGAAGTCATAGATCATACAGTAGAAACCAGTACAGTTACAGAAGTTAATCAGATTACAGAGGCAAAGCCGGCTGCAGAGGCAAAGCCGGCTGCAGAGGCAAAACCGGATACAGAGGCCAAACCGGTTACAGAGGCCAAACCGGTTACAGAGGTAACAAAATGGAATAAGCATGAACCGAATAATGAGCTTGTCATTTCAAGAGAGGATGCAGGCGGATCAGTAATTGCAGGAAAGATGACAGGGAATAAGCCGGTGGTCATCTGGACGAATAACCAGCTTTCGGAAGATGAACAGAGATCCGTATGGGAGTCTCTTAAAGGTAATCCCGGAGTAGGTAATCCCAGGGATGTTGTCTATATCAGCGGTAATGACGCTTCACAGTACGGTATGACAGTGAACACAGAAAACGGAACAGTCAGCTTTGATCACAAAAACAACTGGAGTCTGTTGTATTCAGGTGAATACCGAACAAGCAGTTCAAATACAAATATCGAACCCGGAGATAACGTGACAGAGATCATCCCTCGGCCTGGGGAAGTACAGGAAGAAGACAATACTCAACAGCCTGGGGAAGTACAGGAAGAAGATAATACTCAACAGCATGGGGACACACAGGAAGAAGATAATACTCAACAGCCTGAGGACGGTTCTGATGAAAACAGTGATTCTCAACCCGAAGATATAAAGAAGGATGAAGAGGGAATAAGAAACGAAGAGGACCAGCCGCAGGCAGGTCAGGAAGCCGGAGAAAAACAGGATGGAAACGGAGAAGTAACTTCTTCGGGAGGAAATGGTTCCGGTGGAGGTAGTGTAGTAAGCGGCGGAAGCAATTCAGGCGGAAGTGCAATAAGCAGCGGAAGCAGTTCGGGCGGTCCCGGTGTTGCGCATGTGCTTGATGATCAGCCGGAAACAGGATTGCTGGATGCAGTACAGGGGAGACAGCTTGATGATGTGCCTAAGACGGGTATGCCTGCAGAATTTTCAATTCTTCTTGTTATATCGGCAATATCACTTATTTCACTTGTGATCACCCTGATCGCTGACAGGAAAATCAGTAACAGGAAAAAATAACTGGCAAGACAGGAGAACAGCATGAAAAGGTATATATTTATTATCCTTAAAGTTTTGCTGATATGTATACTGGCTTTCTCAGTATTCAGGCTCGCCTCTTTAGGGGCGGGCCTTGTACGTGACAGGGAAAACTTTGAAGCCATGAAAACCGAAATGAAGCAGGCAACAGATAAGGATACCGGAACAGAAAACAGGGCAGAGGATCCATATGAGAAAGAGCTGGCAGAATACCCTGCCCAGCCGGACACCGGAGATACGGAATACTATATTCCCGTGACGGAGAAAGAACTGGATTCAAATGAAGGTTATCGTATGCCGATACCGGCCAACAGGGATAGATTTGATGCTTTGATAAAACGCAATCCGGATTTTGCAGGATGGATAAGGATAGAGGGAACGGTGATAGATTATCCGGTGATGTTTCCTCCGAAGGAAGCGGATTTTTATCTGCATCATGACTTTGACAAAAATGATTCAAAAAGCGGAGTACCATACATCGGTAAAAACTGCGGGCAGGATTGTGATAACACCATAATATATGCACACAATATGAAAAACGGAACCATGTTCGCAGGACTTCTGAAGTATAAGGATGAATCATTCTATAAGGATCATCCCGTAATTAGTTTCGATACTGTCGAGGAAAACGGAATATACGATATCATCGCGGTATTCAGAGAAAAAGTGCATTACAGGGACGAGATGGATGTATTCAGATATTATGATTATTGCGGAGAATTAGACGAAAATAAATACAATGACTATATAAACAATATAAAAAGCTTATCACTCTATGAAACGGGCAAAACAGCAGTACACGGACAGAAACTGCTTACTCTGTCAACCTGCTCCTATCATACAGAGAACGGAAGATTCGTAGTGGTTGCTGTGAAGCGGTGATAAACTGTTTATATAAAAAGAGGGCATTGAAGCGTTGTGCTTCAATGCCCTTGATGATTATTGAAATCAAAGTTCCGGCTCGATAAGTCCGTAACTGTTGCCTTTACGTTTGTAAACTACATTTACCTGATTTGTATCCATATTCAGGAAAACGAAGAAATTGTGTCCGAGCATCTCCATCTGCAGGCATGCTTCCTCAGCATCCATTGGTTTAAGTGCAAAGCTCTTTGTCTTTACTATCTTAAGTGCATCTTCATCCTCTTCGGGATATTCCTCATCCAGAAACATCTGTGAGAAGGATACAGCATTCTGTTTTTTGTCAATGAGCTTGTTTTTGTGTTTTTTTATCTGCTTCTCTATGATTTCTTCCACATTATCAATAGAACTGTAAAGGTCATAACCGGCATCTTCTGCACGGATGAATCCGATCTTGGTCGGGATGGTGACTTCAATTTTCTGCAAATCACCGTCAGTACCCATAGTTACTTTTGCTTCAGTATCAGGAGCGAAGTATTTGCTCAGTTTATCAAGCTTGCCTTCCACTGATTCTTTGATGCCGTCGGTGACTTCAATGTTTCTTCCTATTATTGTATATTTCATAAGCCTACCTCCTGTATGTAATAAGTACTTATTGTACTTCTGTAAATACATTTTACCATTTTAAGATGCTTAAGGCAATTGATGATATGTAAAAAAAATGTAAACATGAGAGGCAAAATATCGCATGCCGGACTAAAATATGTTATTATATCCTGAGTTTTACAGTTGAACAAGAGTAAAAATGCCCTTGAAGCCTTATTTTATATGGCCTCAAGGGTTTTTGCATCAGACAAAAAGTTGTAGTGGTTTTTTGATTCTTGCTGTTTTATTGTACCCGCCCGGCAGCTTTGCTGCCTTACCCCCCCCCCCCGCCGCGGTAGTTTCTGCTCCTTTGGTCGCAGAAACCTGCGTCCCATACCTTGTGGGGTGGGGAAGCGGAGCGGGCGGGTTTAATCAAGGGACGCAGGTTTCTTTGTAAGCGCAAGTTCTCTTTTAATTTCTTGCAACGTACGGTATTTCTTACTGAAATCTATTCCCATCTCTTTTCCGAGTACCTTTAGTACTTCGTCGTAGTAGATGCCCATGTAGATATTCGATTCGATTAGGCAACATCCGCATTTTCTAAGACTTTCAAGTATCGTCTTTACTGAATACTTTCTCTTTATCCTGTATTCCATGAGTTTTGCTATTGTAAGTGCTGTGAAGCATGTAAGGAAGTGTGCTTTTACATGCTCTATCGTTCTTACGTAAACAGGTCTGGTTTCAAGCTCGCTCTTTGTTATCTTGAAGTTTTCTTCAATTTCCCATAATCCTCTGTAGATGTCTAAAATCTCATAATCATTCTTTTCGTATTCACTTGTTACGATAGCGTAATAGCCGTCATACTTTTCTTCTTCCTTTATGAGATCTTCATCTATCGAAAGAGA
>JAZLHO010000032.1:0-4774 GCA_045616865.1 Lachnospiraceae bacterium
AACATCGACAAGCTGGTCGCTGTTTTATTGCACCGAATTTTACATTCAGTATTATCAAGGTGCAAATGGCAGATAAAACTGCCGATATTTATACAAATCAGCTGCTGATTAAAAATCAGTGAGTTGATGAGCATTCATTATTTATATCTGAAATTATATATTTTCAATAAGAACTGCACACGCCCGAAGGACGGTATATGCTTATTCCAGCGGTATTCCTGCATTTTTAAACATTTCCTGCATTTCAGCAGGCATCTGATCCTTCAGCGTACTGAGTGCTGCGAAGACTTCTTTTGATTTCACAGGGTCGGCCATGATTCCGGTGGTAAGCACCATCAGATAAAAAATGAAGAAGCCGAAGATAAGTGCGATGATGGAAAGAATTAAAGCTGTTTTACCCCTGGAGGTCATCTTTCCGCGGTCGTCCCTGCAGAGTATCGCAAACGCGATTCCGAATATCCCGAAAGCCACGCTGACCGGAACCCCTGAAATACTAATCATCAGGAGATTCACGATCAACCCCGCTATCGCACAGAACATCGCGATGCCCTGAAATCTTGTTGAAATATCTGTATTATTCATAATATAGGATTATACCATTAAACCTCCCATTAAGCATAGCAAAAACACCTTAATTTTAGTATAATTTCTTATTATGGACATTAAGAAAATATTAGCAGAAGAATTAAACATCAAACAATCGCAGGTCGAGGCAACCATCGGCCTCATTGATGACGGCAACACTATCCCGTTCATCGCCAGATACCGCAAGGAAGTGACAGGATCTCTCGACGATGAGACGCTCAGAAATCTCGACGAGCGTCTGCGTTACCTCTGCAACCTTGAAGAAAAACAGCAGCAGGTTATCGCAAGCATAGCCGAGCAGGGCAAGCTGACCGATGAATTGAAAGAGGCTATAGAGTCAACAACTACGCTCGTTGCAGTGGATGATCTGTACCGCCCGTACCGCCCGAAGAAGCGCACGCGTGCGATGATCGCGAAGGAGGCAGGCTACGAGCCGCTGGCTATCGAGATCATGGAGCAGGACCCGGACAGGCATGAGCTGCTGGATGCTGCGGATGCCAAGGCTATACAGGGCGCGAAGGATATCATTGCGGAAAATGTGTCCGATAACGCTGATTTCCGTAAAGCCATCAGAAACGCAACATACAATCTCGGACTTATCGAAAGCGAGCTGAAGGATGCAGAGCTTGATCAGGATAAGACATACGAGAATTATTATGAGTACAGCGAATCCATCAGCAAGTGCCCCGGACATCGTATCCTGGCGCTTAACCGCGGTGAGGATGAGAAGGTGCTCAAGGTCAGCATAGCAGGACCGGATGAGGATATCATCAGAGTACTCAATAAATACACGATTACAAATCCGGCAAATACGCGCACAGCTGAGATTATATCGGATGCTGTAGCGGATTCATACAAGAGACTTATCCAGCCGTCCATCGAGCGAGAAATCAGAAACGATCTTACAGAAAAGGCACAGGACGGTGCGATCAAGGTATTCGGCAAGAACCTTAATCAGCTGCTTATGCAGCCGCCGATCGTGGGAAAGACGGTGCTCGGCTGGGATCCTGCATTCAGAACAGGATGTAAGCTGGCAGTTGTCGATGACACAGGCAAGGTTCTCGATACCACAGTTATCTTCCCGACAGCTCCGCAGTTTAGGATCGCAGAGTCACAGAAGATAGTTAATGACCTGATAAAAAAGTACAAGGTCGATCTCATTTCCCTCGGAAACGGGACGGCCAGCCGTGAGTCTGAGCAGGTTATCGCAGACGGTATCAAAGCGCCGTATGTGATAGTAAATGAAGCCGGTGCCTCAGTATACTCGGCATCAAAGCTTGCGACAGAGGAGTTCCCGAATTTCGATGTAGGACAGAGGTCGGCTACATCTATGGCCCGCCGCCTGCAGGATCCGCTGGCAGAGCTTGTCAAGATAGACCCGAAGGCTATCGGTGTCGGTCAGTATCAGCATGATATGGATCAGAAGAAGCTCGGAGAATCTCTGGGTGCAGTGGTTGAAGACTGTGTAAATGCAGTCGGCGTCGACTTAAATACAGCCAGCACTTCACTTCTTCAGTACATCTCGGGAATCAATAAGACACTGGCTAAGAATATAGTTGATTACCGTGAGGCAAATGGAAGGTTCAAGACGAGGAAGGAGCTGCTGAAGGTTCCGAAGCTGGGACCGAAGGCATACGAGCAGTGTGCAGGATTTATGCGTATCATAGGCGGTAAGGAGCCGCTTGATGCGACAAGTGTGCATCCGGAGAGCTATGAGGCAGCACGTGCACTTCAGGCAGGAGAGGACAGACAGTCTATCATCGACAGGCTCGGGGTAGGCGAGATTACGCTGGATGATATTGCGAAGGAGCTGAAGAAGCCGGGACGCGATCCGCGTGAGGACATGCCGAAGCCTATACTTCGTACGGATGTGCTTGAAATGAAGGACCTGAAGGAAGGCATGATACTCAAGGGTACGGTGAGAAATGTAATCGACTTCGGGGCATTTATCGATATCGGTGTCCATCAGGACGGTCTGGTACATATCTCACAGATGTCGTCAAAGTTTATCAGGCATCCGCTGGAGGTGGTATCTGTCGGGGATATCGTCGAGGTTAAGGTGCTGGGGGTTGATCTTGCGAAGAAGAGAATTTCTCTTACGATGATATTTTAAGCCCCCTATATAGTCCGTATTTCGTCCAAAGACGTTCCTCCTCAGGACACGCCGGAGGCGAATCGTCCTTCAGAGGAAGTCTTCGTACTCAATACGGGCTGACGAGGCTGATATAGATATGATTTCAAATAACATACACGACACAATTTCATACGCAAGAGAGATTGCGCAGAAAGCAAAGCCGGGGGATATCATATGCCTTGACGGTGAGCTTGGCGTAGGAAAAACCGTATTTGCAAAGGGCTTTGCAGAGGGACTTGGAATCACAGAACCGATTACAAGCCCTACATTTACGATTATGAACATATACGACAGCGGACGACTTCCACTGTATCATTATGATGTGTATCGCATCGAGGATGAGTCCGAGATGGATGAGCTGGGATACGAAGAGTACTTCTTCGGCAGCGGTGTGACACTCATCGAATGGGCTTCACAGATACCGGACTGCGTACCGGAGAGCGCTATGCATATCGTAATAAAAAAAGACCCGGAAAAGGGAGATGATTACCGTGAAATTACTTGCGCTTGAATCATCAGGACTGATTGCTTCGGCAGCAATAGTTCAGGATGATGTACTGATAGCTGAATATACTACAGATTTCAAGAAGACGCATTCGCAGACGCTTCTTCCTATGGTGGATGAGATAGTGCGTATGACGGAAACTGACTTGAGTTCGATAGATGCAGTTGCCATATCTGCAGGTCCGGGAAGTTTCACAGGACTCAGAATCGGAGCAGCTACGGCGAAGGGACTTTGCCTTGCGCTGGGTAAGTCGATCATCGCGGTTCCGACGCTGGACGCACTCATTTACGGAGTCGGCCCGACGGAGAAGCTGGTCATTCCGATTATGGACGCACGACGAAATCAGGTTTATACGAAGTTTGCCGGAGAAAGTACGGCGATGGATATGCATGAGCTGATCAGTGCACTGAATGAGATGTGCGGACCGGAGGGACGTGATGCCGGCAGAGAAGTGCTGTTCCTGGGTGACGGAGTTCCGGTATACCGCGATCAGATCGAGGCGGAACTTACAGTATCTCACAGCTATGCGCCCTCACATCTGAATCGTCAGAGAGCGGCTTCAGTCGGGGCACTTGCTCTCACACTTGAACCCATGGATGCAGACATTTTCGCGCCGGAATACCTGCGCAAATCACAGGCCGAGCGAGAGAAGGAAGAAAATAATCGGACACAAGCAGATTGAACAAATGTTCGAAATATGATATAATAAGACCAGGTCGTTAGGACCTGGGCGTTACTACAACGGTAGGCGGTTCAGCTCACCCTACTCTGACAGAGAGGAGGTGATGCTGATGCGGATAACCTTTCATATTGGTAGTTATACTATCACTATAATCGTTAGAAGCAGAAACCGCCACTCGGCCAAGTGACGGTTTCTTTATTATTATAAATTAACTATATCTTGAGCTGAACCGTTTACCAGTAACGCTCTTTGTATGTAAATATTATAGAGAATAACTGTAAAAAAGTCAAATTATGAAGGATATTATATGTGGATAAGACCTGCACAGGACAGTGATATGAAGGTCATAGGAGAACTGGAGAAGGCCTGCCTTCCGCCGGGAGATGTATGGTCCGAGGCGCTCATCAGCAACATGTTCTCAAACAGCTATGACAGGATATACATACTTGAGGATGAAAATGAGATAAGGGGATACATCAACACCAGAGATATGGGCGGAGATGTGGACCTCATGAGCATATGTGTATCACCGGCATGCAGGCGGCGTGGATATGCGAGCCTGCTTATGGAGAGGATACTTACTGATCCGTATAAACAGATCATCCTTGAAGTGCGCGAATCCAACACACCGGCGATAAGCCTGTATGAGAAATTCGGATTTGAGAAATACGCCCGTCGTAACGGCTATTACTTCAATCCCGATGAAGACGCCTTAATAATGATTCTAAATAGAGTAAAGATTTAGTTGGTTGCTAGATAAAGTAAAGTGAGAACAACCCAGCATTCTTTGATACAATGTTTTTAACCACAAAAAACATAAAGGAGGATTGTTCCCACATGAACATTGTATCACTTTTAAGCACACTTT
>JAZLHO010000033.1:0-20412 GCA_045616865.1 Lachnospiraceae bacterium
TATACATCTCTGCTCCTGTTAAGTGCACGGTTTTTGAGGCTTATCGCCGGTTTTTCTTGCACTTATATTATATCGCAGGAGTGAAGAAACATCAGTATTTCAAGGAAATTTCAGTGTAAAAATGTTATTGAGCAGACATTAATTAGCTTTCAACAGCAGTCCGGCAGGCTTCCTCTGAAGGACACGCTAAAGCGAATCGTCCTTCAGAGAAAGCCTGCCGGGCTGCTGTTGCTGCTTTATATTTTTACTGCTCCGTCACAGCACTTCTTCCGCCAGCTTCTTAAATGCCGGAAGCGAACGGCGTATCATATCTTCCTCAACACAGTATGCAAGACGTACATATCCTTTACATCCGAATGTAGATCCTGTAACTATGAGAAGCTCATATTTCTTCGCAAGCTCCGCAAAGGCATCTGCATCACCGCCCGGAGCCTTCATCCACAAATAAAATGCACCGTCGGGATGAACACATTCAAAACCATACTCCGTAAGTTTTCCATACAGAAGATCTCTGTTTCTCCTGTATATCTCCAGATCCGAAGTAACATCCAGGCACCTCATACATATCTGCTGAAGAAACATCGGTGCACAGACAAAGCTGAGTGCCCTGCCTGCTCCTGTCAGTGTCGCATATGTATCTTCCTTATCCTCGATTTCATCCGGAATAAATATATATCCTATTCTATCTCCCGGAATCGAAAGTGATTTGCTGAATGAATAGCAGACAAATGTGTTTTCATACTCCCTTGCAAGGAACGGGGTCTTGATTCCGTCGTATACGAGCTCACGATATGGTTCGTCGGAAATGATATAGATAGCATGTCCGTATTCCGTCTCTTTTTCTCTGAGCAGTCCGACCAGTCTTTTTACCACATCATCACGCAGTATGGTCCCTGTCGGATTGTTCGGTGTATTGATGATAAGTCCCTTGGTATCAGGACCTATGACCTTCTCAAGTGCTTCGAAGTTGATCTGGAATTCTTCCTCATCAGCCTCACATTCTACAAAAGTTGCACCCATCGTCTCAACGAAAACCCTATACTCCGGAAAATACGGAACAAACGCGATGAACTCATCCTCCGGTTTTGTCGTCAATGCCTTGATGCACAGGGTCAATGCTGCCGTGCAGCCGCATGTGATGAAAACATTATCCTTATCAGCCCTTACTCCGAATCGTCTGCTCAGATTTTCGGCAATAGCCTGACGGAATTCCGGATCTCCGCAGGTCAGTGAATAACCATGAAGATCTACAGTATTCATATTCTGCTGAAGATCGATTACTGTATCTCCGAACTCTGCCGGGGCTTCAATGCTCGGATTACCTATTGTATAGTTATATATATTTTCTGCTCCGATCTCCCTGGCACGTTCCATGCCATATATGAACATCGCCCTGATTGCATTGGGAGCTTTCCCCAGTTCCATCATTGTCTGATTCAGTTTCGCTGCCATAATTAATTCTGATTCCTTCCAAGTATAAATGCTTTTTCATTGATCTCATAAGTCGCAGGCTTAACCGTTTCCTTCAATGCCTGAAGCCATGCTTCCTCCGGAAAATCAAAATATCCCGAAAGCCTTCCCATAAGTACGATATTGACTGATTTCTCCGAGCCGGCTTCCCTTGCCAGCTTAAGGGCATCAAGTATATCCAATGAGATGCCTTCCCCTGTCATTACATCCAGTATTTCATGAGGGTAGGTCTCTTTACCTGTCGTGACTGTCATAGGTTCCCTCTCTCGTGAGTTCACTATAACTGTCCCGTCCGGTTTCAGACAGTCAAGATATCGCGCCGACTCTATCTTTTCAAATGACACTATGAAATCTGCTTCTCCCGCCGAGATGACCGGTGAATATACCTTTTCCCCGAAACGCACATAAGTTACTACGCTTCCCCCTCTCTGGCTCATGCCGTGAACCTCCGACATCTTTACATCCAGTCCGGCATTTACAAAGAGTTTTCCGAGCAGTCTGCTGGCCACCAGCGTTCCCTGTCCGCCTACTCCGACTATCATGATATTCCCGCTTATCATAATGCACCTCCCAGTGCGTCAAACGCACAAAGCTGTCTGCACAGACCGCATCCGGTACAGAGCGTCGTGTGGATGGTTATCTTCCCGTTTTCGACATATATCGCCGGGCATCCGATACGCATGCATACTTTACAGAATCTGCATTTATCATAATCGACTGTTACAGGAGGCTTCTTTTCAACACTTTTAAGAAGCACACATGGTCTTCTGGAAATGATGACTGACGGCGCATCTATATCAAGCTCTTCAAGTATCGCAGTCTCTGTCTCATCTAAGTTATACGGATCGATCACCCTTACTCTTTCGATTCCCAGTGAGTGACACAATGCCTCGAGATCGATTTTTACTGCAGGATCACCCTTGATATTATATCCGGTCGTCGGATTATGCTGATGTCCGGTCATGCCTGTTATCGAATTGTCTGCGATGATAACGGTTGCGTTGCTGCCGTTATAAGCTATATTGGCAAGTCCTGTCATGCCGCTGTGCATAAATGTCGAATCTCCTATAACCGCAACTGTTTTCTTCGGATCTCCGCCTGCCTTCAGAAAACCATGTATACCGCTGACGGAAGCTCCCATACACAATACTGAATCGATCGCATTAAGCGGCGCAGCTCCACCGAGTGTGTAACATCCGATATCTCCGAGTACTGTGATTCTGTTCTTGCTCAGTGCATAGAACAGGCCTCTATGCGGGCACCCCGGACACATGATTGGCGGACGTGCGGGAACATTTTTCTTCTCCGGATGTTTCTTCGGTAAGATTCCGAACGCCTCTGCGATCATAGTTTGATTGAATTCATACACTGCCGGGAAGAGATTTTTGCCCTCGACCTGAATTCCTATGCTTTTACAGAAGTTTTCGATGACCGGATCAAGTTCCTCAACTACCACAACTCTCTCACACTTTCCGGCAAATTCCCTAATCAGCTTTTCCGGAAGCGGATTAATGATACCGAGCTTCAGGACATTGACTTCATCACCAAACACTTCCTTGACATATTCGTAGCAGGTTCCGCCCGTGATGATGCCAAGCTTATCATCTCTGCCTGATTCCACGCGGTTAAGCGGGCTTGTCTCAGCGTACTCTGCAAGCTCCTCCATCCTCTTTTCGATGACTGGGTGGCGTTTGATCGCATTTGCCGGATTCATCAGGTATTTCTCCGGATTCTTCTTGTATGGTATCGCTGCAGGCTCTACGCGGTCTTCCAGCTCGACCGTGCACTGGGCATGTGCGATCCTCGTACACATACGCAGCATAAACGGTGTGTCGAATTTTTCCGAAAGTTCAAATGCTTCCTTTGCAAACGCCTTTGCCTCTCTCGAATCTGACGGTTCAAGCATCGGAAGCTTGGCTGATATCGCATAATGGCGCGAATCCTGCTCATTCTGTGATGAATGCATGGCCGGATCGTCTGCAACGCATATCAAGGCTCCGGCATTTACTCCGACATATGAAAATGTAAAAAGCGGATCTGCTGCAACATTCAGTCCGACATGCTTCATAGCACATGCCGCTCTCTTGCCCGCAAGTGATGCACCGAATACAGCCTCCATGGCAACCTTTTCGTTTGGTGCCCATTCGCAGTACATTTCATCATATTTTGATGCAAATTCTGTGATTTCGGTCGATGGTGTCCCCGGATAGGAGGATACAACCGAACAGCCTGCCTCATACAGTCCGCGGGCAATGGCTTCATTTCCCAACATCAGTTTTTTCATTATCGTTTCTCCTGATTTTTTATCCTCTGTTCTGCGCCTCTACCAGTCTGGTTCCGCCGTAGATCTCTCTCAGCTTCGGCTTCTCGATCTTACCGGTAGGATTACGCGGAACATCCGCAAAAATGATCTGCTTCGGTCTCTTGTATCTCGGAAGTCCGAGACAGAATTCGCTGATTTCTTCTTCTGTTGCCGTCATTCCCGGTTTGACTTCGATGATTGCCACCGCTCTTTCCCCGAGTCTGGAATCTGCAAGTCCGATGACTGCCACATCCTTGATCTTGTCATGCGCACGAAGGAAATCCTCGATCTGTACCGGATACAGGTTCTCGCCTCCGCTTATGATGACATCTTTCTTTCTGTCTACCAGGTAGATAAATCCGTCTTCATCTGCCTTTGCCATGTCTCCGGTGAGCAGCCACTCTCCGCGCATGATTTCATCAGTCGCATCCGGATTCTTGTAGTACTTGATCATGACACCCGGACCCTTGACAGCGAGTTCTCCGACTTCTCCGGAAGGAACTTCTTCAAATCTGTCATCCACGATCTTTGTTTCCCATCCATATCCGGCTTTTCCGATAGCTCCGACCTTATTTATATTCTCCACTCCGAGGTGAACGCATCCAGGTCCTAAGCTTTCTGAAAGTCCGTAGTTCGTATCATACTGATGGTTCGGGAATATCTTCTTCCATCTTGCGATCAGTGATGGAGGAACAGGCTGTGCTCCGATATGCATGAGTCTCCATTGGTCGAGACTGTATTCATCAAGATTTACATCTCCTCTGTCTATAGCATCAAGTATATCCTGAGCCCACGGAACCAGCAGCCATACTATCGTACACTGTTCCTTCGATGCGCATCTGAGCACCCATTCCGGGTTTACTCCGCGCAGCAGAACTGCTTTTGATCCCGTGATAAGTGAGCCGAACCAGTGCATCTTGGCACCCGTATGGTACAGCGGAGGTATGCAGAGAAATACATCATCTTTGGTCTGTCCGTGATGTACGGCCTCCTGCTCACATGATGCAACAAGCCCTCTATGTTTATGCAATATCGCCTTGGGAAAACCTGTAGTTCCCGATGAAAAATATATAGCTGCCAGATCGTCATCACTGATCAGAACCGGCGGACAGGTCTTCGAGCAGAACTGTGTGATGTAATTATAATTAAGCGCATACTTCGGGGTATCTTCTTCTTCTCCGATGAAGAAGAAATCCTTTACGAACCTGAGATCATCCCTGCAGTCATTGACACGTTCGATAAACTCCGGACCGAATACCAGCATGTTTGCATCTGCAAGATCAAGACAATACTGTATCTCGTCCGATGAGTATCTGAAATTCATCGGGACTGCGATTGCACCGGTCTTTAGTATTCCGAAATATATCGGAAGCCACTCAAGGCAGTTCATAAGCAGTATAGCCACCTTGTCTCCGCGCTTTATCTCGCGTGTCATAAGGAGATTTGCAAACTTATTTGCTTTCTGGTCAAATTCGCTCCAGGTCATCTCCCTGCGGTACCTTCCGGCCTGATGCGAGGATTCGATCAGACTGAACTCGCTCCATTTCACGTCCTTGTCCGGCTCATTAGCCGGGTTGACCTCAACAAGTGCTACATCGTTGGGGTATACTTTTGCATTTTTCTCTAAAAATTCTGTAATAGGCATTCTGTCTCCTTCTGCAGGCCGGCCATTAAAAAAGCCCCCTGCATTTTTTTAATGCAGAGGGCGAATATATCGCGGTACCACCTCTATTCACAGTCTCCTCACGGAAGCCGCCTTATCGAGAGCCATCACTCTCTATCCATTTACGGTTGGATCCTCCATGCTCACAGAGTGTATTCGTTGCACCTATCCTTCTGCCTCGCACCACCCGGCATCTCTCTGAAAGTGTTCAGTGTTCCTACTTGTCTCCGATCATCGCACGACTTTATGCAATTGATAGGATTATATCATCCGTCTCCGTATCGGTCAAGTCTGCATCAGTCTCCCTGTATGCCCTGTATGCCGAGCTTTTTATCAAGGCCTGTCATAGAGAGGATGCTCATGACTTCCTGATTGACATGGATTACAGAAAACTCAGCATTCAGCTCTTTTGCTTTTCTGTGCGCCGCTACGAGTGTACGGATACCCGCAGAAGAGATATATTCTACTTTTGTAAAATCTATCGTCAGACCCTCTGCAGAAGTGATGCCATCGATCACATCTGATAGTTCGGGTGAGCTGTCATGATCCAGCCATCCATCCAGTAATATAGTGATCTTTCCGTTTTCATTTTTCTGTTCTATCGTCATAATCATCCCTCCATCAGATATTTAGTGATTGTCAAAGTGTTCTTGTTATCAGTATATTCATAGCTTACCTTGTCTGCAATATTGAACGCTATTATCTTGCCCAGTCCTCCCAGCTGGATGTCCGGGTCATAATCAATGTCAAGCTCCACGCCCTTCGTCGGATCATACTCGATGCCGTTATCCTCGAACCTCATCACTACACGGTCTGAATGCTCGAAGACAAAGCGGATTCTCTCCTCAACCCCTTCCGGCCTTCCTTCAAACGCATACGAACAGATATTGATATATATCTCTTCTGCCGCAACGCACAGTGAAAGCTGCAGAGGTCTCGGAAGTTTGCTTGCCAGAATGGTCTCCTTGATTTTTATAAATTCCTTTCTGTCCGGAGAAAGCTCCAGTTCCGTCTTTTGTTTCATAGTACATGCCAGCATCGTGATGTCGTCAAACTGTTCCGAATCCTTCGCAAAGTCTCCCAGTGCATCTGAAACATATTCAACTATATTCTCCTCATGCGATGCCCTGAAGCTGTCCAGGACTTCTTTCAGCTTTTCTTCTCCGAAGAACTCTCTGTCCGAATTGATTGCTTCAGTCACTCCGTCTGTATAGAGGAAAATGATATCTCCCACATCCAGCGTGATCTTATCCTCCGTATATGGCTCCTCCTTATACAGACCGAGTACCAGGTTTTTTGCCCCGGTCAGCTGCTCCGGTTTGCTGCGGATGATATACGGCGGCAGATGCCCTGCATTGGAATATGTCATCTCTGCGCTTTCCGGATCATATATTCCCACAAACGCAGTTATAAAAAGCATATGCTTATTATTTGATGAAATGATGTTGTTAGTCTGTCTGAGTATCTCCGCAGGACTGCATCCGTTTGAAGCAAGCTGACGGATAAATGTCAGCGTGACCGCCATATACATTGATGCTGCGATTCCTTTTCCCGATACATCCGCAATCGTCAGCAGGATACGTCCATCTTCAAGCGTGAAATAATCATACAGATCACCACCGACATTTCTGGCAGGTGTCATCTTGGCGTATATCTCACAATCCCCTGCATGAAAATAGTTCGGGGCCAGAAATCCCTGCTGAATCTCTGATGCGATATCAAGCTCCGTCTTCTGTCTTGCCTGAGCATCATTAAGCTGTCTGATATTATCCAGATATGAATCTATATCTTCAGTCATCTTATTGAATGAAGATGCTATGATGGAAAATTCATAACTCTCCGCCTCATCAAGCTGCTCCTTCGTGCGACTGCCGTCTTTGATAAATGCCGTCATGAAAGCTCCGATCTTCTTTGCAGGGTTAAGCACATTACGGTGTATGATAAAATAAATGCATATCGTAAGAACGATAAATCCGGCTATGATGACCAGCATGATCGGGATGAAATTCCTCATCGTATCCCGTCCAACCGCTACGGATGCAACTCCTACTCCGGCGACTATCCTGTTCCCGAAATCATCATCTCTGGCATATATAGTTGCAACCGAATCATCGACAAACGGAGATTTGTAATCAATATACTGTATTTTCCCCTCCCACAGCTCCAGTTCATCCGCTTCCGGAGGATATGACATTTCATTTCCGATGATATTGTCCGGCAGCTTTTCGATTAATCCGATGCCATCTCTTTCGGCAAGTCCCAGAACTGTAACATGCTGCTTATCTTCACATACCTTATAAGCAAATGCATATGCCGCATAGTTTTTCCGGCACAGATACTCACATAACGAGTTTACAGTTTCGGTGTAATTCTCATCTACCGGCATCTCATCATTTGATGAATATGTGCAGATTGAATCCAGTAATATGTCAGCCAGTGTTCTGTTATAAAGCATTGTCTGATCACTGACTATTTTCGAAATCACACCGTACGTAACTGCAGCAAGTAACATAAGCACCGCAATAATAATAAGTGCCAGCTTAAAGGTCAGTGATTTTGTAAGTGATTCTTTTTTCGTGATTCCTTCTTTCATCAATCATCCGCCTCAAAATAATCCATCGTCAACAGGCTTTCAAGTGCACGTTCAAGATATGCTATGTCCGGAAGCTCCCATGAGAATCCCAGACGATACAGTACGTTCGTAGTGAATTTGTTGTCTGTTTCAACTCCACGTATGTCCGGACGGTCATTGGTCATAAGTCCCTGCAGCTTCGAATTTACAGCAGAATCTCCGAGCATACGATGATAATCATCATAGTATTCTTCATCCTGAACCGGTGTTATCTTTACTCCAATCCTGTTTGCTGCCTCTATCAGCTGCCACTCGTCGATCCTGAACCTGTTGTCGGCATTGAATGCAGTGAATTTATCATTGGTGCCTGCAAGCAGAACAACGGCCTTTGCTGTCATATCTACAGGGGAGAAGCTCATCGGATCGGTCGCATGGCTTATAGGCGATTTGCCGATCGTTGCAAATCCTCTGACTGCATTCAGAAAAGCATTGGTTTCAAAGTTGATCTGGAATTCTCCGTCCTCCTGACGTCCCATGAGATTTCCTACACGGATTATCTTGCCGCGCATGCCGTTACTGATAGCTTCAAGCATCTTCAGCTCTGCGTGATACTTTGAGATGCCGTACTTATTGCCCATGTCGTCGATTACAAACAGCTTGTTTTCGTATGCTTTGATACCCTTCTTCCAGGTTTCTTCCGTATGTGCACCCGGTATCGAAATCGTGGATATCTGAATCATACGGGCATTTTTAGCCATGGCAACCCGGATCATATTCTCGACTCCGCCGACATTGATCTTCTCGAGGCTGTCATCTGCTGCATAATGCTTGACGATAGCTGCACAGTTGATGATAGTATCGACATTGTGATCTTTAAGGAGTTCTGTCACATCATCCGTAATATCGGCTTCAAGTACCGTAACCCGTTCTCTTACCAACTCCTCACACGGATTTCCGAAGTAGTACATGAGCATGCTCTTGAGTCTCTTCTCCGGTGATTCGAACCTGCCTTTTCTGACAAGGCAGATTATCCTTCCCTCGTTTGCTTCAAGCAGTTCCCTGAGTATATGAATCCCGAGGAAGCCTACTGCTCCTGTCAGAAGTACATCTCCAAGAGGTTCCCTTTTCACCTCACCTGCATATTCCAGAGTGTTGTACTTAAGCTGTTCAGGATAATCGGAAACAATATCGGAGTTATCCAGGGATATCGGCGTCGTGGATGCTGTCTTCTTCTGCCCTTCGATATACTCTGCCAGCGTCTCAGGTGTAGGATTATCAAAGATATTCTGATATTCGACTTCGATACCCTTTGACTGAAGCATCATGATGATCTTGGATGCAGAAAGAGAGGTGCCTCCCATCTCAAAGAAATTATCATCGGTATAATACTCATCCGCCTGCAGTACAGATGCAAAGAGATCCACCAGCTCCTGTTCCATGGATTTCTTCGGTGCTTTTCTTTCCTTCTTTTTCCTCTCCCTCTTAACCTCCGGAAGCGCTTTCCTATCTATCTTTCCGCTCGGAGTAAGCGGCATGGCATCAAGCTGCATCATGACATCCGGCACCATATAGTATGTCAGTCTGCTCTTTAAGTATGCTGTCAGGGCATCGATGTCTGTTTTCTCTACGGCTGTAAAGAAGGCGGCAAGGTAGTCTTCTGAACCGTTATTGCGAACTACCACCTTGCTCTGTTTGATACCTTCAAAATTCGTGATCGCATTTTCTATTTCATCAAGCTCAACTCTGTAGCCTCTGAGCTTGACCTGATTATCCATACGACCGCCGAATTCCAGTTCTCCGTCTCTGTTGAATCTTGCCACATCACCGCTATGATATGCCCTTATTCCGTCAAGCTCGATAAATGCCTCTTTATTCTTCTCCGGGAGATTGACATATCCTCTTCCTACTCCTTCTCCGCAGATAATAAGTTCACCCGTTGCGTATGGCGGAAGCCTGCGTCCGAACCTGTCCATAATAAACAGTCTGTAATTCAGAGCAGGTCCGCCGATGGTGATATTATGAGGTCCGGTAAGGTGCTTCGCACTTGCAGAGACGGTACACTCTGTCGGACCGTATGCATTGACTATATAGATATCCGGAGATATATTTGTAAGCTTCTCATAGAGTCCCGACGGGAATGCTTCGGCACCTATCATTATCGATTTGATGCCCTTAAGCGCTTTCTCGAAATATTCTATTCCGAGCATATTCATGATAAATGAAGGCGTGCATGCCATCACATCCACTCTGTTGGCAACAAGCAGATCTGTAAATGCTGCCGGATTATGCACCTCTTCCTCTGTTGCTATGACCACTGTTTTCCCGTTGCAGAGCGGAAGCAGGATCTCGATGATATGGATATCAAAGGAAATGGAGCCGAATGCCACTCCTGTCTCGCCGCCGCCTTCTCTTAAGAACATATCCCTTGCAACGGTAAATGTCTGCACGAAGTTAGACAGACTGTGATTCTCTATCAAAACTCCCTTAGGTGTTCCGGTCGAACCTGAAGTGTAGATACAGTAAGCAAGAGCATCCTGATCGGAAGTAAGCTCGGGATCAGATACCTGTTCTGATGCTGACGCATCTGTATTTATGATTTCTTCTATGGTTAAAGCTTTATAATTCTTATCATCTGTAAAGAGCGAACTCTTGCCGGTCTTGATCTTTTCAGTCGTCAGGACAAATCTGCTTTCTGAATCTGTAAGGCAGAAATCAATCCTGTCATCCGGATACTCCGGAAGCATCGGAAGGAATGCGCCTCCTGCTTTCATAACCGCGAGTTCACATACAGGAATATCTGCGGTTCTGTTAAGCAGGACGCCGACTATCGAGTCCTTCCTTACACCAAGTCTGATGAGCTGATTGCATATCCTGTTTGCCTTTTCATTTAATTCTCTGAATGTCAGCTTTTCTCCCTCACATATCACGGCTGTCTTATCAGGATTTTCCTTTACCTGTCTTTCAAACAGCCGGCTTGCGGGAACATTTTCAAATTCACAGTCCGTATCATTGATTGATGCGAGCATCTTCGCAGCATCATCCGAAAGTACGGATATCTCTTCTGCTTTTTCTTTTTCAGCGAAGCCGTCAAGCAAGAGATCAAAAACATCTATGAAGCTGTTTATAAATGCTTCATTATACATTTCACAGTTGTACTCTGCTGTGATTTCATATTTACCATTCTTTAAAAATACGGTAATCGTAATCGGTGCTTTCGCTGTATCCGGAGTAACTTTAATAAATTCTGTCTTTTCTCCACAGAAGGTTTCAAACAGAAATTCGCTTCCCTGATATGCGAATAAAATATCCGAATGAATTCCATATGCTGCTGATATCTCGGCAAAGGAATATATATCATTGGACATGCTTCCGATCAGCTGTTCCTGCGCTTCGCGAATCATTTCCGATACTACTCTGCTTCCCTCGGTGTGAACGAGTACCGGGAGAGTCTTGACGAGCATGGTTACGGAAGATGTCAGCCTCGAATCACTTCTTCCGTTATATATAGTTGTGTAAACTGCATCTTCACAGTTTTTGAAGAAGCTAAGTGTATAACCGAAAGCTGCATTGAAGTATGCATTTGGTGTAAACCTGTTCCTTCTGCAGTATTCGGTCACCGCTGACGCTGATGCAGACAGCGTACGCTTAAATGCGGCTGCACCCTTTCTCCCGTTCTCCGGAGCTTTTGTCGGCAGACAGTCGGCTTCGCAGCCCTTGAATATACTGTCATAGTGCTCCTTTGCAAGAACATACTTCTCCGATGCACGTTCGGTTTCTTCCTCAAGCGCTGCTTCATATCCGCTGTAGCGTTCTTTGGATATTTCTGAACCTGCATATGCCTTTCCTATATCTGAGATGATGATATTTTCGGACATACCATCTGAAGCGATGTGATGGAAATCCATAAACAGATAATTACCATCCTCAGCCTCATATATAGTGATTCTGTACAGTGGCTGACCGAGAAGCTTAAACGGTCTTACCATCTCTTCAGCAGCCGGGGTACGGGCACATTTCACACGGTTGACTATCGGTTCTGCCGTATCATTTCTTCGTGCTCTTATATTGCCTTCAGAGTCGTAGAAAAGAATCGCCTTGGTATACGGATGTGCATTCAATGTTTTCCTGATTGCATCTTCAAGCCTGTCCATATCCAGTGCGGGGCTCAGCTTCATCATAACCGGGATGTTGTAGGTCACTGCATCAGGAGCAGCACTGCATTCGATGTATATACCCATCTGAGTCTGTGTCAATGGATAATCTTCGAGTATCTCGTATTCCTTCACTTCGCCTGATGAACGGATAAACTCCTCTATAAGTTTTACTGTGTTGTGCTCCTTGATATCCGCAACCTTGAACGGAACGGCAAATGCTTTCTCAAGTTCTACATTGAGGCGTATGACTCCGATGGAAGTAAGACCTGACGCATACAGATCCGTATCTGTTCCGAATTCACCGTGTCCAAGCACCTGAGTACAGATATCATAGACAGTCTGCTGAACATCGTTTTCAGGAAGTGTGATATTACCAAGCTTTCTTTCGGGCTTAGGAAGCGCTCTTCTGTCGACCTTCTGATTCTGATTGAGCGGTATGGCATCGATCTGCATCGAAACTGCCGGAACCATATATGGCGGTTTCTCTGCTGCGATAAAGCTGTTTAATGCATCGATATCCACCTTGCCGTCGGATACGACATAAGCTGCTATGTACTTTCCGCCTCCGGCATCATCAAAGGCTGCGACCGTCGCGTCTTTGATTCCGTCAAACCGGCGGATAACCTCTTCTATTTCTGTAAGCTCAACACGGAAACCGCGGATCTTGACCTGTCCGTCGTGTCTTCCGATGAAGTCCAGCATTCCATTCGGAAGATATCTGACTACATCACCCGTGCGGTATACTTTACTGTACTTCGGATCATCGGTAAACGGATTATCGATAAATGCCTCTTCTGTCTTTTCAGGAAGGTTCAGATATCCCTTTCCGACCTGGCATCCGGCGATAAGCAGTTCACCCGGGGCGCCTGCAGGCAGTCTGTTCATATTGCTGTCAACGATGTAGCCTTTGGCATTTTCATTGATATATCCGATCGGAACTCGCAGATTCTTACCGCTTACCTTGGCTCCGGTTACATAAACTGAGCATTCCGAAGGACCGTACAGATTGTATAAATCAAATGTGAATCCCTCTGTATCAAGCGGAACGAGTGCCTCTCCGCCGACTCCGATATATCTTATATGCGGCGATTTGGTAAGAAGCGCAAACTGTCTTCCTACCTGTGTCGTGAAGATGACATGAGTCACCTTGTTTTCTGTATAGTACTTATCAAGCGTTATGAGATCCAGTCTCATCTCCTCCGGGATAACATGCAGAGTCCCTCCGAATGCAGGAATGGATGCGATGTCATTGAAGCAGGCATCAAACCCGAAGGAAGCATAGCATGCACACACTGTATCTACGTTCAGTCCGAATCTTCTTCTGTCAATCTGAACAAGCGCTGACGCATTTCTGTGAGTCAGCTGTACGCCCTTCGGTGTTCCTGTGGTTCCGCTTGTATATAGAAGTACGATATTATCATCCGGATCGTTATGCATCGTTATTTCCGATGCTTCCGGCAGAGCAGGTATATCCTCAGTATAGAGAACCGGTCCTGTATAACCGGTTATAAGTCCGACAAGTTCCTTTGTGGTAATAAGCAGTTTCACTTCGGCATTTTCAACCATGAACGAAAGTCTCTCCGACGGGTAGGAAGGATCCAGAGGTTCATAGGCACATCCTGCTTTTAATACGCCGTATGTTGCAAGTACTATCCACTCATTTCTCGGAATCAGGATGCTGACTACATCGTTATTTTTAAGTCCCAGTTTGCTTATATACTGAGCGATACTGTCCGTTATTCTGCCTGCTTCCGCATACGTGATATGTCTGCCGTCATATACAACCAGGTCCTTGTCAGGTGTTTTATGAACCTGTTCTGTAAAGTATTCCGGAATGGTCTTTTCTTCAAGTTCAACCTCTGCGCAGCAGAATCCATCAAGAAGCTTCTGCTGACTGTCTGAAAGCAGACTGACTTCTCTGAGAAGTTCTTTATCTATGAATTCCTGTACTGCACAGACGTATGCATCGGCAAATGCATCCATCACTTCTGCACTGTAGAGATCGCCCCTGTAACGGAAACTCAATCTGTATGAATCTTCGCTGAAGAATACCATAAGGGTCATCTTATTCATGGCATCCGGAACAAAAAGTCCGGTGACAGGGAGATCCCTATCGTCCAGTTTCAATGTGCTGAAGCTGTCTCCCTGATATACAAATGAGAAATCATTTGTCAGACTGTACTTTCCGGCCAGTTCACTGAACGGATATATGTCATTTTTAACACTCTGCCGGAAGGTTTCTTGAAGCTTCCTGATGTAATCTGCGATATTGCTTTCAGTTTCAAGATCTACAGGAAGCGCCAGTGTCTTGACCAGCATGCCTGCAGTGTTGAATGTCATAGATGTATGTCTTCCGCTCTCTCCGACACAGACAATTGATTTATCTGTTCCGTTATACTTCGCCAGTACATAAGAAAATGCTGCCAGGAAGAGAGAATTTTCGGTCAGATTGTTACTTTTGAGGAATTTAAGAAGCTTCTCTCTGTCAGGTGTGACGTTTCGGTCCAGTGTCTTCAGCTTTGCGATATTCGTATCCTCGTAGTCACACGGAAAATTGTTGGATATGTCGCAGCTGCCGAACAGATCCTCATAATACTTCTCAGCCTCACTGTATTTCTGTGTTGTTTTCAGTACTTCTTCATATGTTGAAAGATCAAAGGCTGAGGTTTTTTCCTCAAATATATCTTTGCCTTCGTAGCATTTTTCAATCTCTTTAAGCAGAACGGACAGTGTCGTTCCGTCGAAAACTATATGATGAGCATCCAGTGCAAGAACTTTTTCCGGACCGTTTTCATAAATGCAGGCACGAATCAGCTCCCCGTTTTTAAGGTCAAAAGGTCTTACGAATTCCTGAAGGGATTTCTCCATATCTTCCGTCGTACATCTTTCAACACGGAAACATCTGTCATCAGGAATCATACATGGCAGTCCGCCCCTGACATCGATACCGCAATGATATGCCATATGGTTGTTTACCGCTTTTTCAACAGCAATAGCCAGTCTGTCTGAATCTGTATCCGAATCGAGAACTATCTTTACAGGGTTATTATACATAAGTGTATCCGGATCATCTGCCATGGCAAAGTACACGCCGAGCTGAGATGCCGTAAGCGGGTATGCATCCTTTTCCACCCGTTCAAATTCCGGTTCTGCATTTCCTCCGTTTTCGATCAGAAGGGCGATATCCTTCGGTGTTCTTCCTGTGAAAAATGTCTCGATATCCAGTGGAAGATCATCAAGTTCGTTGATCGTCTCCATAGCTTTGACCGAATCACCGCCAAGCAGGAAGAAGTCATCATTTCTTCCTATACATCCGCATTTAAGTACTTTCTCTATCGCGTTGCAGATGGCCTCTTCTATTTTATTTTCCGGTGCAACGTATTCTGCCTTGAATACAGAGATATCAGGCTCTGGCAGATTCTTGCGGTCCAGTTTTCCGTTTGGATTCAAGGGAAGCTGATTCATCGTAATATAAAACGCGGGAACCATATATGATGTGAGATTTGCTTTGCAGAATTCCCTGATCATATCCTCTGTCACTGCATCATCACATACGTAATAAGCCACCAGATATGTGACTCCGTTTTTATCCGTGAAATCTTTTATCGCAGCTTCTTTTATCTCCGGGATCCGTCTTATAGTGCTTTCAACTTCAAGCGGCTCGACTCTCTGTCCGTTGATTTTGATCATCCAGTCCTTACGTTCGATGAAAACCAGATTGTCATCGGGGAGTCTCTGTACGATATCGCCGGTTCTGAACATACGGTCGAAGCCGTCTATCGCCTTAAAGGGATTTTTAATAAATGCTTTTTTAGTTTCCTCTTCGCGATTCAGATATCCCTTGGCAACATAACCTGATATGCAGAGTTCCCCAACTTCGACTTCGTTATTGTCATCATCCAGAACATAAGCCTTTTCAATTCCGAATGGTTTGCCTATCGGAGTATTTTCATATTTTTTATCTATCTTAAATGCCAGACTTCCGCCGAAGATTTCGGTAGCTCCGTATCCGTTGATAACCACCGGGTGATCGTCAAAATACATATTTGTTATTCTTTCGGATCCGACAGAAATGACCTTCAATGATTTATTATGTTCCAGCATGAAGCCGACCATTCTCGGCGGAACATAGGATGACTCGATATCATTATCATCATAATATTTTGCAAGCTTGAACGGATCCTTCCTTATCTCATCCGAAACTATCACGAGATGTTTCACCAGTGAAGCAGCCGCAATAAAAAGTCCTACTCCGACTATAAATGTAAATGGTGCTACAAGCCCCACTACATTATTTCTTTCTGTTTCCTCCGACTGATCATGTGCCGCATTTCTTATCGCAACGGATGCCATGGAATAGAAGTCATGAATAACTCCCTTGGGATTTCCCGTCGACCCCGAGGTGTATATGACCACTCCCTCATCCTCCATATCGGCAACGACCGGTTCTGTCTTCAGAGAGGTATCCAGGTTTTTTATAAAATCTTCATCTATACTGAGTTCGTACTGTGAATCTTTTTTGATATATTCAAGTCTTTCCTCCGGATAATCGTCCGAAAGAGGGATGGCTACTGCTCCCATAAGCCAGCATCCGATCAGACATCCTGCATATTCCTTACTTCTCGGGATCTCTATGATGATTCTGCTGCCATGTCCGACCCCATGCGCTTTGAGATTTGCCGCAATATTTATTCCGTAATCATATAACTGCGCATAAGTAAAGGTGCTGAATTCGTCTGAAACAGCCGGCTCGTTTCCATGCTTTTCTACAGTTTCTATAAACTTTGTAATAAAATGCTCCATTGATTCCTCCATGATTTGCTTTAACAGCATCAACAGTTCTCTTAAAACTGTGCAACATATTCTCTGTTTGCCTGATTCACCTTTGCCCGGTATATCCTGAATTTTCTGAATGCGATTTTTGAACAATATATCCCCAGTCCTGTGTGGTTGCAGTCGGGAGCATCGATCGGGTCATTATCCATAAATGTGAGTATGAGTTTTCCGTCTACTGTAAGGAAGCAGGTATCATCCACTATTCCGGTTTGAATATGATACTCTCTGCCGCTTTCTGCAACAAACCCTGACAATGCCTTAGGGCTGCAGCCCGGGAATCTCTCTATGCCTGCCTGTTTTACCCACCATCCGTTGAGACCTCCCACGTATCCTGTGAAGTCTTCTCCTTTTTCATAATACAGTCCGTCAGTACGGAATACGAAATTGAGATCATTATCACACGGTGGAATCATAGTACCGTAGAAATCAAGTATGATATCTCCCGGAAACTGATCGCGGGTATAGATATGATCTCCGATGTTAGTGCGTGATTCCCCTGTCAGCACACCATCCTTTGCCTCCCATTTTCCTGTCGTAACTATCCATCTGTCTTTGATGGGCCCGGTCGGAAAATCGTCAGAAAATAAAAGTTCACCTTCTTCAATATCGTATTGTAAAAATGAAATCATGACCTCTGCCTCCTCATGCCCCATGTGTTTCTCGTATATTTTATTGTACTATAACATATTTTCATATGAATCTTAAAAGAAAATCTATGCTCACATACATGTTACCCAGATGTATTACCTGGCGGTCTCTAAAGGCGGTATAGAGGTCTTAAAAGAGAATTTAAATCAACTTTAAAGAGCAGAGGAGGCAGCGGGACAACCGCTACCTCATGATAATATGACAAAAACTAATTATTATCAGTTGAACCATTTCGAAAAAAGGCTCTTTCCTGTAACAGCATTTTTTGTCTTTTCGGTAGAAGTATGTGGCAATAATTTGTTCAGGTTTTCTTGTTTGATTGTAACAATCTTACTAGGAAGCTGCATCCCATACAAAGAATAACGATTGCTTAAAGCGGTACAGTATTCTTCGTATTTTTCAGCCAAACTTGCTACAGCTCGCTTAATTTCATCATTTTCAGTAAGAATCTCCTGTGGAATCAACTGCCTATACTCAATCGCTTCGTTGGTTATTTGAGTTGTCCTTGCTACATATCCACTATCCATTGCAGCAATATCTCTCTTGTCACGTCTATCAGCCAGTTGTTTCTTAATTCTATCAGTATTATTTTCTAAGAGTTTGATTGCCTCTTGAATATGTATTTTAGACACATCTATAACAGCTTCGTATAACTTGACCTCTTCTAAATCCGTAACACTGTTACTTAATGCGGTCTCGACATATGTTGCTATTTCAGAAGATCTATCTCCTTCAATATCATAACCCAACACCTTGATTTTCGTTATCCACGCTTCAGTATTAGCGGGCTCAGTTTCTAAAGCTCGGTTTGCATAATCAAAAGCTTCTGAATATTTTCCAGCTTTCAAAGCATTTTCTGCCATTGAAACTAAATTGTCTGCGCTTACTCCCTCAATATTAATCTGTGTTTCAATATAATTATTAGTTATCTTGAAGTTCTGTATAGCTTTTTCAACAATATAAGGCGTCTTACAAAATGGACATATTGCTGCTTCCATTTCTGGGTTAACTGATAATCCTGCACCACAACTAGTACATTTTGCGGCAACGAATTTCATCTTGGGTGATTCAGGGACATTATTTGTTGTGCCGTTGACCTTGGCCCCACATTGCATACAAAAAGCAGCATTGTCATCTAAGTGAGCTCCACAACTGCTGCAAAACATATATAACCTCCATTCAAAAATTAGTTTGTCTTTTCAAGTACATATTCCGAAATCATTCTTCCAATTTCACCAATATCAACTCTTCCTTTAAATTCAAAAGTAGCAGTAAATCCATTCGCAAACATAATAACTAATTCTGAATCAGGAACCAATTCAATAAATCCTGGTGTCTGAATAGCAAAGAATTGGATTTTTGAGTATGGCAAAGAAGAGAAGGACTTTCTTTTTCCAGTAATTCCTTGAACATCAATAGAAATAATTCTCTTATTTGTAAAAACTAATTGATCTCTAACTGTTCGAAATGCCATAATGGTACGTTCCCCTTCGACTAACAGTCCATCAACCTCACTGCGAACATCTGACAAATCAATTGGGAACAAATCCCATCCGCTATTTTTATTAAAATTAATCATAAACTTCCCTCCTGAATCAATAAACAACCGTGGTTACGGTAGAATTATACCATGAAAAAAGCGTTTTGATAATTATAATAAGTGACGTAAAGGCAGCGGGACGACCGCTGCCTCCAAATCATTTTTCATACTTCTTAACAATGGATTTTATGTAGTCAACATACTGATCTCGAACATTCTTTGGATCCAGAATTTCAACCTTTGTACCAAAACCGCAGATCCAGGAGAAGAACTGAGGACTAATCTCTTCCTGTCTGTTTTCTATTATTCCTTGATTTTACAAGGGTTTTAGGACATTATCCGAAATATCTCTCAAGCAATCTCTTGAATGCCTTGCCGTGTCTTGGCTCGTCGCGAGCCATTTCATGCACTGTATCATGGATTGCATCAGGCATATAATAATCTGCCCCGGTGTTCCGGAATATTTCGCCCGGTCTCCCGCGCAGTTTCCAGCCATTCATTAATTATTACTTCTACATTTGACATGGCTTCTTGTGGAGTTTCTCCATCTGCCATACATCCTGGCAATTCAGGAACCTCAACAATCCATTTCGCATCATCATCGGACCAATAAATTATTCGTTCATATTTTGCCATTCTTACACCTCCAATTTGTACTTTGCAAGAAGGTTTCTAACTTGTTTTACTTGATATGGTTTTGCTTTATTGCCATCTGGCTGAATATTTATGATTTCATCCATGTCTGGTTTGTAATAAATAAAGTGATCACCTTTTATCCGACAGTTAAATCCGACAGCAGATAGTATTTTTTGCAAATCAATAAATTTGATGTTTTTATCCTTCGTTCCGGAAATGATATCTATATAAATGTCTCTTGTTGACGGCATAAATGACTCCTTATTTATGTATGCAGTTAAATCTTATCATATAGATTGGAATTAAACAACTTACGCTTTATTTACAACAATCTAGGACTTTCGTTTCACAATTCGTACAGCCATTCGGATTCCGCTTCGCTGCATCCTCATGGAGGCGGTCGGCAAAACACGACCGGCATCCGCAGGCGAGCGACGAGATATTGAGAATCAAGCACACGCAAAACTGCTGCGCAGTTTTTTCACAACATCAAAAAAGAACGGGATTGCAAGCAAGCTTGCCCTCGTTCTTTTTCTATGTTGTTCCACCTTCGGTGGTTGCGTGTGCTTGATTAGCCGAAATATCTCTTCA